>NZ_JBSPZB010000020.1:0-74808 GCF_053851875.1 Bacillus sp. A015 | reverse complement strand
TCTTCACGATCAATATTGATCTCCTCATGAAGCTGATTTTGATAACTTCTCGTCTCTACTCGAACGATTTTCTTTTCAAGTTTTTTCTTATTAGCGTTCGCTTTTACATGACTGGAATCGCTGAAAGCACACTTAATCGGGTGTGCTTTTTCTTATGGAAAAAAGGGAACCCAAAAGCTGCACATCATAAGCTGAAGACATTTGGACTTCTTTGCCGCCAGTCAGTTGATTAGACTTATAACCAAAGGGAAGAAGGGAGGGATGCCATCTGTATTTAACCAAAAGAGGCACCACTTTATTATCGATGCTGCTTCACACGACATCCTATCTATCAATAGAAGACTTACAGAATCGACTGAATGTCTCTACTCGAACCGTCTACTCCGACATCAAACGAATGAATAACTGGCTCGAAACACATCAGCTTAGCCGTGTTCAGCGAAAAGAACAGTTTGGCTACTATTTAAATCCAAGTGAGAAAGAAGCGATTCTGAAAAAAGCAGACACCATTCTCGTCGGTCATGATTATGAACCATGTGTAAAGGAAAGGCGGGCAATTTTGCTCTTATCCATTGCATGCAGTGAGAAACGCTTGAGGATTGATGATTTCATAGAGATGACAAAGGTGAGCCGGAATACATTGCTTGAAGATATGAAACAGCTAAAAGAGGCGCTTTCAAAGCAGCAGCTCACGCTTCATTATCAGGCAGCCTGCGGCTATTTTTTGTCAGGTGACGAAAGAGCGATTCGATTGGCTTTAAAGCCCTATATCCACTTCATTCGAACAATGATCAAAAACGAAAAAACGTTTCCTTCGTTTTGGTTAAAGGGGCCAATTTCATATAAGCGGTTACACCTGCTCCTCCAGCACTCAGAACAAGAACTTAAGCTCGAGTTTGCAGATGACATGCTGGATCAGCTGTCTTTGGATCTCTTTTTCTACTTTAAGCGGATGAAGCTAGGACGTGCTGTACACATTTCAAACGAAGAAAAGCGTACATTGCAGGAAACAGATGAATGCTTGGCTGCTATTCGCTTCATGGCACAGATTCAAAAAGAAACCAGTCTTCATGTTCATGATGATGAAATCTATTTTCTTAGCACGCTATGGCTCAGCGCAAAGAAACAAAAGCTTCCATCAAGTAAAAAACCTGAAGAGCACCTCATTCGTACCATCGCCAGACAAATGATATTTGACTTTCAGCGGTATGCTTGCATTTCCTTTCAAGAGCCAGAAGCCTTGGAGAAAAACTTAACAATGCATTTAATTCCGGCCTATTACAGACTCATCTATCACGTTGGTATCATCAATGAATTAACAGATTCTATGAAAAAAGCACAGCCAGAGGTGTTTGAAATCACTCAAAAGGTCGCATGCCATTTAGAAAAGGCGACCTGTTCAAAGATGAGCGACCACGAAATTGCGTATGTTGCGATGCATTTTGGCGGCTGGATGAGAAGAGAAGGGATTTCACCGATTGAGAGGCGTTCTGTATACATTGTCTGCGGCGAAGGAATTGGCACAAGTCACATGCTGAAAACACAGCTGCTTGAATTAATCGGCTACATCGAGGTACGCGCTCTGTTATCTAAGCGTTCATATGAAGAATTGTCATCCATCGATGCCGACTTTGTTGTATCAACAACACCGATTTCGTTTAAAGGAAAACCCGTTCACGTCGTTCACCCTATTCTTACCGCCTATGAGAAAAAAATATTGCTCCAATATGGGGAAGGCGGGGAAACCAGGCTTGATGAGCAAAGGGTAGACGTTTTATTCAACATCATTCAGCAGCATACCATCGTACAAAATGAAAAAGCACTGCTTCGTGATCTTAAGGAGCTGCTTCATCCCGAATATGTATCCCATCAGAAAGGGTGGAAACCAGTGTTAAACGATTTATTAACAGAAGAAACCATTCAGCTCCAGCAAACAGCAGAAACGTGGCAAGAGGCCCTCGCAAAAGCAGCGCAGCCTTTACTCGATCAAAATGCCATTCAGGGAGGTTATGTGGAAGCCATGATTCAGTCCGTTCATCAAAATGGGCCTTATATTGTGATTGCACCACAAGTGGCGATTCCGCATGCCAGACCAGAGGACGGCGTGAACACATTAAGCATGTCACTCATGTCATTCAAACAGCCGGTTTACTTTTCAAAGGATGAAAAAAAGCAGGTTCGGCTCGTCTTTGTGCTAGCTGCCATTGACAGTATGACTCACCTGAAAGCACTCAAACAGCTAACGATGCTGCTAAGTGATGAAAAACGAATCCAACAATTAATTGAAGCAGAGGAATTAGCATCGATTCAAGAACTAATTGATCAATTTTCACAAGTATAAAGGGGGAAAAAGAGAATGAAAAAAATTCTTGTTGTGTGCGGAAACGGATTAGGAAGCAGCTTTATTGTAGAAATGAATGTCAAAAAAGCTTTAGAAGAGTTAGGCCTTTTAGCTAAAGTGGATCATACCGATCTCAGTACAAGTAAAAATGAAAAAGCCGATCTGTATATCGGAGCAAAAGACATTATTGATCAACTGGATGACGGTACAAGAAAGGTTGCTGGATTAAATAACTTGTTAGACCAGGAAGCCATTAAAGACGTTCTTCGCAAACACATATAGGTCAGGAAAAAGGGGGATTCACATCATGATAGAACTGATCATGAACGATATATTGGGCACACCTGCAATTCTCATCGGTTTGTTTGCACTAGCCGGTTTACTTTTGCAGAAAAAATCAGCCGCAGATACCGTGTCAGGCACCTTGAAAACAACCATGGGATTCTTAATATTAGGAGCCGGTGCCACAGTCGTGTCTGATTCACTTGGTGTTTTTCGAAAAATGTTTGAAGCAGCCTTTCACATTCAAGGAGTTGTTCCAAATACAGATGCCATGGCGGCCATTGCCCAAAAGGAATTCGGTACACAGACAGCGCTCATTATGATTTTTGGCATGCTTGTCAATCTGTTACTGGCAAAATTCACACCCTTTAAATACGTCTTTTTAACAGGTCACCATACCTTATATATGGCTGCGATGCTCGCAGTCGTTCTCTCGACAGCCGGAATGCACGGAGCGCTCCTTGTCACCACCGGTTCGATCATATTAGGTACAGCTATGGTCATTGCACCCGCTATCCTTCAGCCCTATACAAGGAAAGTCACCGGAAACGATGATCTCGCGCTCGGCCACTTCAGTACCTTCGGTTATTTTACAGCGGGAATGATCGGCAAATGGGTAGGCCGTCCAGAGAAATCAACAGAGACCATTCAAGTGCCTAAATCACTCGGCTTTCTAAGAGATACATCTGTTGCGATTTCGATCACAATGGCTTTGCTGTTCTTTGCGATCGCACCGTTTGCAGGGATTCCCTTTATAGAACAGATTAGCGGAGGCACGAATTTCGCCGTCTTTATTCTCATCCAGGCCATTACCTTTGCAGCTGGTGTATATATTATTTTAGCAGGGGTTCGGATGGCAATTGGTGAAATCGTGCCTGCTTTTAAAGGCATTGCCGATCGCTTTGTGAAAGGAGCAAAGCCGGCACTTGATGCGCCAACCGTTTTTCCATTTGCTCCAAATGCGGTCATCATCGGTTTTTTATGCAGCTTTGCAGGAGGAATTTTGTCCATTTTCCTTTTGCCTTTGTTTGGTTTAACTGTGATTGTTCCTGGTCTTGTCCCGCACTTTTTTTGCGGCGCCACAGCGGGGGTTTATGGCAATGCAACAGGAGGGATTAGAGGAGCGGTAGCCGGCGCCTTTGTGAACGGATTACTTCTTTCATTCTTACCTGCTTGTTTATTACCTGTATTAGGAACACTTGGCTTTGAAGGTACAACCTTTGGAGATACGGATTTTGGCATCATCGGTATCTTGATCGGATTGGTCAAATTTTTATTTCAGCTTTAAGAAAGGAGGAGGAGAATGAAGGCATTTTTTTCACCTTCACTGATGTGCATGGATTTAACGCACTTCCGTGAACAAATTCACATTCTTAACACGAGAGCAGATCGGTATCATGTCGACGTCATGGATGGTCATTACGTGAAGAATATCACCTTATCACCCTTTTTCATTGAACAGCTTCGGAAACTGACAGATGTACCGATTGATGTTCACCTTATGGCCGAACACCCCCAGGAATTTTTAATCGATGCATGTATTGATGCAGGCGCAACCATGATTTGTTTACACTCAGAAGTCGTGCAAAAAGACGTCTTTCGAATCATCCGGCATATCCACCAAAGAAAGTGTGAGGTCGGCTTTGTCTTAAATCCTGCCACACCAGTTGCGGCGTTAGATGCTTTTATTCATTTAATAGACCGAGTGACGATCATGACGATCGATCCAGGCTTTGCCGGACAGCCTTTTATTCAAGAAATGCTTCAGAAAATCAAAGAAGTGAAGGATGTAAAAGAGAAGGGAGGATACTCGTTTTCAATCGAAGTAGACGGCTCTTGTAATGAAAACACCTTCCGCCTCCTTGCTGAGGCTGGAAATGAGATCTACATCATCGGCACCTCAGGCTTATTTGGACTTCATGAACAACTCGACATCGCCTGGGAAACAATGAAGCAATTATTTGCAAAAGAAACAGCCGCAATTGAATCACCTTAGTAAAAGAGAGGATGAAACCCATCCTCTTTTTTACGTAAATTTACTAAAATCACGGCACATTCACCAACATATACTCAAAAACATGACTAAAAGCGCAAATTTATAATTGAAAGCGCTTTATTTATGTGTTATTCTGCAAATATCTTTAGTAAACATTTAGTCAAATAAGCCGTGAGGAGTTTGCCTATGACCACACTCAAAGATATTGCTCATGATGCAAAAGTGTCCGTTTCTACTGTATCCCGTGTGTTAAATGGCGACCAAACGCTAGCCGTTTCACACGCAACAAGACAAAACATCCTCGACATAGCCAAAAAATTAAACTATACCCCAGTGAGAGCAAGAAAAGCCGATCAAGCAGAAGGAAAAAGCTCATCTGAATCCCCAGTCATCGGTGTCGTTGTCGCACAATCCATTGATGAAGAATTAAATGACCCCTTTTTTTCATCCATTCGAAAAGGAATCGAAAAAGAATATGCCAAACAAGACCTGTCCACCCTCCATACATTTCGCCTGAGAAGCATGGACAAAGGTGCGATGCTAAAGGATATAGACGGTTTGATCGTCATTGGACGAATCAGCCCCGATACTGTTGAAAAAATGACAAATCGCATGGAGCACATTGTTTTTATCAATCATTATGCAGATGAAGATTTGTATGATTGCGTACATGTGGACTTTGTCAGAGCGGCTGATCGCGGGATTCGTCATCTGCAATCTCTCGGCTACACACACCTAGGCTATATCGGCGGGAAAGAACGAGAACATTATTTCGAAGGGAACGCTGTCATTGAGGACGAAAGACAAACGACTTTTATGAAAAGAATGCAAGAGGCAGGAGGTCTTCATATGGATGATATCCACATTGGTGAATACTCCATGCAAGAAGGCTATACGCTTATGCAGCAAGCCATCGAAAAAGGAAATCTTCCAGAAGCCTTTTTTATCGGAAGTGACTCCATGGCGATCGGTGCTATGCGCGCTCTACATGAAGCGGGTCTCCGTGTGCCTCTAGATGTATCCATTGTTGGGTTTAATGACATTGAAGCCGCTTCATTTTCAAGCCCGCCGCTGACGACCGTCAAAGTGTATACAGAAGAAATGGGGGAAGTGGGTCTAAAGCTTTTGCTTGAACGGATACGAGGAAGAAAGCTGCCTCTAAAAGTCGTCGTACCAACTAAGCTCATTAAACGGGGCAGCACATGCCCCATCCATGAAAGGGGGTGAACCAAGATTTCAGTAAACAAAAAAGAGACAAAAAAGCAGAAAGGAAGCTGCTGAACATGATGGCCAGATCATGCTGAAAACAAGGCAGCTTACCGATATGCTCTCTTATCTCTTTGAAAAGAATAGAATTCCAGTATAATGGACTTCTTTTGTTTCCGCAACTGCATTGAATTCTAGCAATAATCGTCTGAATTTTCAGTGATCAAAAGGAGGAAACCATGAATAAAAAAATCATGATGATGTGTGCAGCCTTTTTCTTGACCGTTATTTTGTCTGCTTGCGGCAATAACGGCGCGTCTGAAGCAAATGGAAAGGTCACCCTGACTCTATTTTCCACGATGAGTAACAGCGGGGAAAGAAAAGCGTTTGAAGAAGTGATTCGTGATTTTGAAAAAGAACATGAAAGCATTCGGATCGATGCCAATTTCCCTGGCAACAGCTACGAAGATATGATACGCGTCAAAATGGGGGCAAACGATATGCCTGACCTATTTGATACACATGGCTGGGCGAAATTGCGCTATAACGAGTATGTGGCTGATTTAAAGGAGATGGACTGGGTCAAACAGCTGGATCCTTCACTCGACCAGATATTAAAGGACAAAGATGGCAAAGTGTATGCCTATCCGCTGAATCAAGCAAAGGACGGGCTCAGTTTTAATGCCAATCTTTTAAAAGAATACGGCATTGAAGTACCTAGAACACTAAATGAACTCAAAAGTGCTTTACAAACGGTCAAAGAAAAAAGCAAGGGAGATGTTGTGCCGCTCTGGATACCGGGAGGGGATAATTCAAATATCGCCCAAGTCTTTGATGAACTAGCCACGCCTTTATTAATCACCGATCAAAAACATCAATACAGTAAAGAACTTGAAAACGGATCATTTGATTGGTCTCACTATACACCGCTTGCACAGTTCATGAAGGAGCTGAAGGATCAAGACCTTTTAAACAAAGATGTCCTTACAGCGAAACTATCACAAGCTCCTGAGCTGATGGCGCAAAACAAAATTGCTTTCACTTTTGTCGGGGGATCTCTAGGTCCTGAAGCGACAGAGCTCAATCAATCGATCAAAGTAGGGACGATGCCTGTTCCAGCCATTCATGAAGGAGATAAGCAAAGCTGGATTGGCGGAGAACGGTTTACTGTCGCTGCATGGAAGGACTCCAAACATCTAAAAGAAGCAAAACAATTCATCGACTTTTTAGCAAAACCAGAAAATGCGAAGAAAATCGCAGAGGGCACATCCTCTGAAACCGCCTTAAAGCAGGTGAAAGCCAAAAACTATTACTCTACGTTTTACGAGCAATACGAACATATCAAGATTGAACCATATTTTGACCGAAAATACTTACCGAGCGGAATGTGGGCTGTCATGGCAACAACAGGTCAAGAATTATTAGCAGGCTCCATCACACCAGAACAATTATCAAAGAAAATGGAAGAGGAATATAAGCGCCTGAAAAAACAATAGCTGTCTTATGCTGAAACAGGAGTGAAGCCAATGAGTGACATCACAAAAGCAAAACAGGCGGCGACATTCACCTCTTTTCCAAAACAGAAGATGAAAAAAAGCCAGAATTCATCACTTTGGTGGATGTACATGCCAGCTGTTCTCGTGGTCAGTACCTTTATCATCTATCCCTTTTTTAACGGGATTCAGCTTTCTTTTACAAATTGGAACGGTTTCTCACAAAACGATGAGTGGATTGGACTTGATCAATACAAACGGCTGCTTCAAGACCCTACAACATGGCTTGTTGTCAAAAACACGCTTCTTTACGGAATCGGGAGCACAATTTTGCAAAATATCATTGGACTTGGATATGCTCTCCTGCTACATCAAAGCTTAAAGATGAGAGCCATCACAAGAACGGTGATCTATTTACCCGTCATGATCAGCCCAATTGCCATGGGCTATATTTGGTATTTTGTGTTTGCCTACCAAGGTGGTGCATTAAACGATGTTGTGACATTTTTTGGATTTGACCAAATGAATGCGCTCGGCAATCCGCAATTAAACACATGGATCATTGTGTTTGTCAATACGTATCAATTCGTCGGTATTGCAATGATCATTTATTTAGCAGGACTTCAAAGTATTCCAAAGGATTATTATGAAGCGGCACAATTAGATGGCGCGTCAAGCCTCCAGCAATTCAGGCGGATCACATTGCCGCTTTTAATGCCGTCCATCACCATTAATGTTGTGCTCAATGTCATTGGCGGACTCAAGCTGTTTGATGTCATTGTAGCACTCACTGGCGGCGGACCTGGAGATTCCTCACAATCGATGTCGACCTTTATGTATGATCTATATTTCAAACGTCAGGATGCAGGCTACGCAGCGACGCAAGGTGTTTTCATGGCAGTCATCATCCTTGTCATTAGTGTTGCAGCACTGATCTATTTCAGACGAAAGGAGACCGAGGTGTGATGGATAACGCCTATAAACGCAAGAAAAGATGGTACTCCTTACTGGCGCTATTGATTACATTGCTTCATTTGATTCCATTTTATATTTTGGTAACGACATCACTAAAGGGCATAGGAGATTTCAGCTCAAAATGGCTGTTTCCATCAACACTCCATTTTGAAAACTTTCGCATTGCATGGACAGAAGCACAGCTTGGCCAGTCCTTTTTGAATACAGTGATCATTACGTTCAGCTCGGCGGTATTACTCATCATCCTTGGATCTCTTGCAGCTTATCCGCTCGCAAGAAGGGTGACAAACCTCAATAAAGCGGTGTATCTTTTATTCATTGCGATTATGGTCATTCCGCCGCTCACAGCCCTCGTTCCCCTGTATAAAATGGTCGTTCAAATCGGGATGATGAACACCTATCAGATCGCTATTTTAAACAATGTGGCCGCTTTTTTGCCGCTGACGATTTTTTTATACGCAGGTTTTATCCGCTCGACCATTCCGAAGGAGCTTGAAGAAGCAGCTCGTATTGATGGAGCGGGGACACTCAGAGTCTTTTTCACCATCGTTTTTCCGCTGCTGAAGCCAATTACCGCTTCTGTTTTAATCATTGCCTGTGTGTATATTTGGAACGACTATCAATTTGCCATCTTCTTTTTGCAAGATAAAGAGATGCATACACTCACTGTCGCCTTATCCAATTTTTTTGGTCAAAATCAGCATCAGCTCCAGCTTGTTGGCGCCGCCGCTCTCATTGCGATGCTGCCAATGGTCACGATGTTTTTACTTTTGCAAAAATATTTTATTGCAGGGCTTTCCCAAGGCTCTGTCAAAGGGTAATCCAACATTTGTAAAAAGGAGAGTCGTCTATGTCTAAAATTACATTTATCGGTGCAGGGAGTACCGTCTTTGCTAAAAATATATTAGGAGATTGTCTGTTCGTCCCCGCACTTGCCGGCTTTGAATTCGCATTATATGATATCGACCACAACCGGCTGAAAGAATCAGAAACGATGCTGCGGCACTTAAAAGAAAACTACGCTGCAAATGTGACGATCCAGTCCTATCACAATCGTAAAGAAGCTTTAAAGAATGCGAAATATGTCATCAATGCCATCCAGGTTGGAGGCTATCAGCCTAGCACTGTCATTGATTTTGAGATTCCTAAAAAATATGGGGTAAGACAAACGATTGCTGATACGGTTGGCATCGGCGGCATCTTCCGTTCACTTCGAACCATTCCTGTGATGCTAGACTTTGCAAAGGATATGGAAGAGGTTTGCCCAAATGCCTTATTGTTAAATTACACGAATCCAATGGCCACACTGACAGGCGCCATGCTGCGTTATACACCGATCCAAACGGTTGGTCTTTGCCATAGTGTGCAGGTGTGTACAAAGGATCTGTTTGACTCACTTGAAATGGACCATGAAGGCATTGAAGAAAAAATTGCCGGCATTAACCACATGGCATGGTTATTAGAGGTGAAACGGGACGGAATAGACTTGTATCCAGAAATCAAAAGAAGAGCAAAAGAAAAGCAGCAATCGCGGCATCATGATATGGTTCGTTTTGAGCTAATGGATAAATTCGGCTACTATGTTACAGAATCCTCAGAGCATAATGCCGAATACCATCCTTATTTCATTAAATCAAGCTATCCAGAACTGATCGGTCAGTTTAACATTCCGCTCGATGAATATCCGAGGCGCTGCGAGGAACAAATCAACAATTGGAATACAATGAAGCATGATCTTGTGGGGAATACACAAATCACACATACTCGCTCTAAAGAATATGGTTCACGTATTATTGAAGCCATCGAAACCAACGCTCCCTTTAAATTTGGCGGGAATGTACTGAACACAGGAGGCCTCATTCACAACCTGCCTGAAAAAGCCTGTGTAGAAGTGCCGTGTGTTGCAGATCGAAGCGGCATTATGCCATGTTATGTCGGAGAGATACCTGAACAATTGGCTGGACTCAACCGGACCAACATCAGCTCACAGCTCATGACGATTGAAGCTGCGATCAGCGGCAAAAAAGAACACATTTATCAAGCGGCATTACTTGATCCACACACCAGCGCTGAACTATCGATTGATGATACCATCAAATTATGTGATGAATTAATTGAAGCTCATGGAGAGATGCTGCCAAATTATACAGAACCGAATCAATATACCGTATCAACGAAATAACTGAAATGAACCAGCCTTTACCTGATGCACAGCGCATCAGGTTTTTCTTATGTAGCAAAAAGATCATTGACTGAAAGCGTTTTTAATATTATGATTTTTTAAAGTTAACCAACAGTTAACCAATAATATATCACTAATTGATGATATTGTGGTGTCATATCACATAAACAAGGGGGGAGGAATCTGCGGCAAACAAGGGCTGACAGCACTTGACATTACAGCTTAGAGAAAGCTGTTTATCACAACGTCAACCAAAACAGCGGTTTGATTTGACAAAGAGTGTATACAGATGAACTCCCGTTAGATGAGACAATGACGATAAATAAACATCCTAAAAGCATGACATTCTTAACAAAGAGGAGAGAGAACATGACCAAAACAGATGTACAAACGTTGAAAAATTATATTGGCGGACAATGGATTGAGGCAGAAACAAGCCAAACGGAGGCTGTTTATAACCCGGCTACTGGCGAAGTCATCGCAGAAGTTCCACTTTCAACGAAAACAGATGTAGAACGTGCGGTACAAGCAGCACAAGAAGCGTTTACCACTTGGTCTAAAACAGCTGTCCCTAGACGTGCACGTATTTTATTTAAATACCAACAGTTACTCGTTGAGAAATGGGATGAACTAGCAGAGCTGATTACGATTGAAAACGGAAAAAGTTTAACAGAAGCAAAAGGAGAAGTGCAGCGCGGGATTGAATGTGTGGAATTTGCTGCTGGTGCACCGACCTTAATGATGGGAAAACAATTGCCAGATATCGCGACAGGGCTGGAATCTGGCATGTACCGATATCCAATTGGCGTCATCGGTGGTATTACACCATTTAACTTTCCGATGATGGTCCCATGCTGGATGTTCCCGCTTGCCATTGCTTGCGGCAATACATTTGTCTTAAAACCTTCAGAGCGAACACCCATTCTCGCTGCACGGTTAGCAGAACTATTTGAAGAAGCGGGACTGCCAAAAGGTGTTCTCAACATTGTAAATGGTGCTCGCGATGTCGTAAACGGCCTGCTTGAACATCAAAAGGTCAAAGCCATTTCATTTGTCGGCTCTCAGCCAGTCGCAGAATACGTCTATAAAAAAGGAACAGAGCATGGCAAACGTGTACAAGCACTTGCCGGCGCAAAGAATCACTCCATTGTTTTGAAAGACGCCGATTTAGATGCGGCAACAAAACAAATCATTGGGGCTGCTTTTGGATCAGCAGGAGAGCGGTGCATGGCCGCAGCCGTTGTCGCAGTTGAAGAAGAAGTGGCGGACGATTTGATTCAAAAATTAGTCGATGAATCCAATCAGCTCGTGATTGGAAACGGAATCGATGAAGATGTCTTTCTTGGTCCAGTCATTCGAAAGGAGCACAAGGAGCGGACGCTTCAATACATCCAATCAGGGATTGAAGAAGGGGCCAGCCTCATTCGTGATGGCCGGCAAGACAATGAAACAAATGGAAAAGGTTATTTTGTTGGACCAACGATCTTTGATCATGTCACACATCAAATGAAAATTTGGCAGGACGAGATTTTCGCCCCAGTCTTATCAATTGTCCGTGTTTCATCACTAACAGAAGCGATCGATCTGTCCAATCAATCAAAATTTGCTAACGGTGCCTGCCTATACACAGACAGTGCATCAAGCATAAGAGAATTTCGCGAAAACATCGAAGCGGGCATGCTGGGCATTAACATCGGTGTTCCCGCACCAATGGCATTCTTCCCGTTTTCCGGCTGGAAAGATTCTTTCTACGGCGACTTGCATGCCAATGGAACAGACGGGGTTGAGTTTTACACAAGAAAGAAAATGGTGACCGCTCGTTATATGTAGTCTCCATTCATTGAATAAAGAGGAAAAAATGCAGCTCCAAAATGGATGACTGCATTTTTTTGTTGCCTTCTAGTCAAAAGGTAAGGGTTTTCATCATGATTTTTGCAGTGATTTGCACTAGAAATCATCCTTTGTATTCATTCTTCATCACCACACATCAACATATTTTGAAATTGGGCGTAAACCCCAATATGAGGAAGATGAAAACAGGAGGAAATGAAACGATGAGGAAGAGGATGAAGTGCGGCGTAGGTTTATTAATTCTTGCTTTGGTACTGAGCTCTATACCGGTATATGATGCGAGTGCGGCAAGCACCCCAATTGCAAAACGAGTAGGGAATGCAAACCCGCTCATAGACCACCACTTGGGGGCAGATCCGTTTGCGCTCACCTATAACGGAAGAGTGTACATTTATATGTCAAGTGATGACTATGAATATCACAGTAACGGAACGATCAAGGATAATTCTTTTGCGAATTTGAATAGGGTCTTCGTCATCTCTTCGGCGGATATGGTGAACTGGACAGATCACGGAGCGATTCCAGTAGCTGGCGCAAATGGGGCCAACGGCGGGAGAGGGATTGCCAAATGGGCAGGCGCTTCCTGGGCGCCATCAGCAGCGGTGAAAAAGATCAATGGGAAGGATAAGTTTTTCCTTTATTTCGCAAACAGTGGCGGAGGGATCGGAGTCCTTACAGCAGACAGTCCAATCGGTCCATGGACAGATCCAATCGGAAAAGCGCTCGTCACGCCAAGTACGCCAGGCATGTCCGGTGTTGTATGGCTTTTTGATCCAGCCGTATTTGTAGATGATGACGGTACTGGTTATCTATATGCCGGCGGAGGCGTTCCAGGCGGTTCGAATCCAACGCAGGGACAATGGGCCAATCCTAAAACAGCAAGAGTCCTGAAATTAGGGCCAGATATGACAAGTGTTGCCAGCAGTGCATCAACCATTGATGCCCCTTTTATGTTTGAAGACTCGGGGATGCATAAGTATAACGGAACCTATTACTATTCGTATTGCATCAATTTTGGCGGCTCCCACCCAGCAGATAAACCACCTGGTGAGATCGGCTATATGACGAGCTCAAGTCCTATGGGCCCCTTTACGTATAAAGGACACTTCCTGAAAAATCCGGGCGCGTTTTTCGGCGGCGGCGGTAACAACCATCATGCTGTGTTCAATTTTAAAAACGAGTGGTATGTCGTGTATCATACGCAAACTGTCAGCTCAGCATTATATGGGGCCGGCAAAGGCTACCGTTCTCCCCATATTAATAAGCTTGTGCATAATGCAGACGGTTCCCTTCGAGAAGTAGCAGCCAATTATGAAGGGGTGAAACAGCTATCCAATCTGAATCCATATCAACGGGTTGAAGCTGAAACATTCGCTTGGAATGGACGCATTTTGACAGAAGCTTCCTCAGCACCCGGAGGACCGGCCAATAACCAGCATGTCACAAACATTCAAAACGGCGATTGGGTGGCTGTCAGTCACGTAGATTTCGGATCGAGCGGCGCTAGAACCTTTAAAGCCAATGTCGCATCAGCTACAGGTGGAAAAATAGAAGTACGCCTTGGCAGTGCAAACGGCAAGCTTGTTGGAACACTAAATGTTCCTTCCACAGGCGGAACGCAAAACTGGCGAGAAATAGAAACTGCGGTAAACGGCGCAACAGGCGTGCACAACGTATTTTTTGTCTTTACCGGAACAGGCTCTGGAAACCTATTTCAATTTGATTCCTGGCAGTTTACTCAAAGATAGCAAAGAAAGACAAAAACGGATGCTGCTATTTCTATAAATGTTTGATGGAGGAGTGGGGAAACTTGATGTCAATTGTAAAAAAACCAATTTGTACTTTATTGGTCTGCTTTACGATGCTTTCAGTCATGTTCATAGGACCAGGAGTGGCAGAGGTTTCAGCAGCAAGTGATGCAAATATTAATATCAATGCGGAAAGACAAGTGATTCGCGGCTTTGGCGGAATGAACCACCCGGCTTGGATTGGTGATTTGACAGCGCCTCAAAGGGAGACCGCCTTTGGCAATGGACAGAATCAGTTAGGTTTTTCTATTCTTAGAATTTATGTAGACGAGAACAGAAATAATTGGCACAGAGAAGTCGCCACAGCCAAAAGAGCGATAGAGCATGGAGCTTTGGTGATTGCTTCGCCTTGGAATCCTCCAAGCAATATGGTCGAGACCTTTAACCGTAATGGGACGTCTGCAAAACGGCTTAGATACAATCAATACGCAGCATATGCTCAGCATCTCAATGACTTTGTAACGTACATGAAGAATAATGGAGTAAATCTTTATGCCATTTCTGTGCAAAACGAGCCCGATTATGCACACGAATGGACATGGTGGACCCCGCAGGAAATCCTGCGTTTCATGAGAGAAAACGCCGGCTCCATTAATGCCCGCGTCATTGCGCCAGAATCCTTTCAATACCTCAAAAATATATCAGATCCTATTTTAAACGATCCGCAGGCGCTTCGAAATATGGACATTCTCGGTGCCCACCTTTACGGAACCCAAATCAGCCAGCTCCCATATCCTCTTTTCAAACAAAAAGGAGGAGGGAAGGAGCTATGGATGACAGAAGTATACTACCCGAATAGTGACAACAATTCAGCGGATCGCTGGCCTGAGGCATTAGGCGTTTCAGAGCATATTCACCATTCAATGGTAGAAGGAGATTTCCAGGCGTATGTTTGGTGGTACATCCGCAGATCATATGGCCCTATGAAGGAAGATGGGATGATCAGCAAACGCGGATACAACATGGCGCATTTCTCCAAATTCGTGCGTCCTGGCTATGTAAGGATTGATGCAACGAAAAATCCTGAACCGAATGTTTTCGTATCAGCCTATAAAGGTGACAATAAAGTCGTCATTGTGGCGATTAATAAAAACAACGCAGGAGTCAATCAACACTTTGTGCTGCAGAATGGATCTGCTTCGCAAGCGTCAAGATGGATTACGAGTAGTAACAGCAACCTTCAGCCTGGAACAGATTTAAATATATCAGGCAATCAATTTTGGGCCCATCTCCCGGCTCAAAGTGTGACAACATTTGTTGTGAAACGCTAAAGTCATCCGAATTGCAAAAAGCCAATTTTCTCACTCAAAAAAAGAAAATTGGCTTTTTTCTGTGGTCAAACGGTGTTGATTTATTCACTATGCATAAACATTGGGTATAATAATGACAATGACTTCATAGGAGTGATCAATGTATGTCACAGCTTCACAGCAAGGTATTAATTATAGATGACGAAAAAGAAATATTAGAACTGATCAACACCGTATTAACAAGAGAAGGCATTGATCGCGTGATCACTGCTTCGACTGCCCGTGATGGATTGGCAAAATTTCAGCAAGAACATCCCGATTTGGTCATACTAGATATCATGCTGCCAGACGGTGAAGGCTATGATATTTGCAAACAAATAAGAGAAATCTCCCATGTTCCGATTATCTTTTTGTCGGCAAAGGGAGAGGAAACAGACAAAATTGTAGGACTTGCGATCGGCGGGGATGACTACATTACGAAACCCTTCAGCCCTAAGGAAGTCGCCTATCGGGTCAAAGCGCAGCTGAGAAGATCATCTTACTTACAGCCTTCTCAAACCGATACCGTGATCAAAAAAGGACCCTTTGAATTAAATGAGCAACAAGCCGAGCTCACCAAAAATGGAGCGGCTATTGAGTTAACACCGAAAGAGCTTATGCTCATGACCTATTTCTTGCAGCACCCAAATCGCGTCATCAGTAAAGAAACACTTTATCAAACCGTATGGGGAGAAGACTTCTTCGGTTCTGACAATACGGTGATGGTTCATATACGTAGACTTCGGGAGAAAATAGAAGCCTCCCCGTCAACACCGGAGTTTCTCGTCACTGTCAAAGGGCTGGGCTATAAATTTGTTGTAAAGGATGCGTAAGGATGAATTGGCGATTAACAGGCAGATATATGGTCTCTGTCATTATCGTGACCATTATCACTGTCTTTATCAACTTATTTGGATTCATGATATGGCTTGTACTGCAAGCAAGCAGCCAGCATAGCGAAGAAAATACGCCCGAAACCTTCACAAGATCATTTGAGCAATATATCACCTTTTCCGATCAAGGAATCACCGTAAAAAAAGAAGGACAGCAGGCTTTAAAACAGCAAAATGCGTGGGTTCAAATATTGGACGAAAATGGACAAGACGTGTATCATACCCGAGCACCTAAAGGATTAAAGGACAAATATACACCTATAGAAATCGTGAACTTACATAAATATAAGGATAAGCAATTATTATCGACCATTTATGCCGGCGGAAAGAAAGGAAAGGGCAAGGAATACAGCTACTTTATCGGATTTAAGAATCCTTCACTCGGAAAATATCTATTCTCGTTCGACACGAAGGATTTAGTGACGAGATTCAATATCGGGACGATCATTTTATTATCAATAGATGCCATCATTGCGCTACTCATTGGCTATCTATTCAGCCGGCAGCTCACAAAACCGCTCGGCCGTGTCATTCATGGAATCCAGCGGTTAGCAAACGGAGATTACACGACAAACCTGCCAACTAAGGGGATGTATAAAGATGTCTTCTATAATGTCAATCACTTATCAGAACAACTAGCTTCAAGCAAAAAAGAAAAAGACAAATTAGAGCATATGCGGGAAGAATGGATCAGTCATATTTCTCATGACATTAAAACACCATTAGCTTCTATTCAAGGCTATGCTGAAATCATCAAAGATCCAAACTATCCTCTTTCAGGTCAAGAAATCAGACATTACGCCCACATCATTGAGAATAAATCACTGTATATCAAAGATGTCATGGAGGATCTAAATTTAACGTCAAGGCTGAAAAATAACGACGTGATGCTGAATAAAGAGCTAGTGAACATTGTATCCCTGCTTAGGGAAACGTTAATTGATATTTTAAACGATTCTAGATATGCGGATCAGTTGATTGAGCTTCAAACGAATGTAGAAAAACTGATGCTGAACCTTGATGCGATCTTGATTAGAAGAGCGGTCACGAATCTCATTTTAAATGCCCTCGTTCACAATGATCATGATGTGCAGATCGTTGTACAGATCGAACAAAAAGAACAAATCCATGTGACCATTAAAGACAACGGCAAAGGAATAGAAGAAGAGGAGCTAGAAAAGGTGTTTGACCGCTATTACAGAGGAACAAATACAGGAGGAACACATGCAGGCTCTGGTCTTGGGATGGCCATAGCAAAAGATATTATCCAAAAGCACGGCGGGGATATCACCATAAGCAGCACTTTAGGGAAAGGAACAACAATCGACATACAATTACCTTCATAGATGGCAATAAAAAAACGGTTCTGCCCAATAACAGAACCGTTTTTTCCACTTATTATTCTGAAAACACTTTGATTCCTTTGACAATGTTCCAGATGAAGAAATAGATCGCCACAAGGAATGTCACAGCATACGTCGCAAGCACGAAAGGCCCAGCATGTCTGATATCGTTCATGCCAAGTAAACCTGAACAGATGATGCCAATACCAAAAATCAAATAAGGAATCAGATGCGTCCACAACGATTTTTTCGCATGATATTTCACATCGTCCTGACCTAAGAAATAGACAATAATCGGAAACAGAAACGGCGCAAAAAATATACTGAAGTAACATAATGAAGACAAAATTTTATTTTCTCTCAAACCTTTTCACCTCTATGATTTATTTAAGGGGGAATCTTTTGAATCAGCCCCTCACTGAAGTACAAACCTATTGTACAACCTCAACCTTAACCTGTATTAATCCCAACCTTACAGCAACCTTAAAAATGGCTAAAAATCTAATGATTCTATTCTTGACCTTGAAGTATAGTTCAACCTTTATAATGGACATAGCAACAGGTGACTAACCTATTCATGAAAAATACGAACATAGGAGAATGAAGATGGAGCTGATGACAAGAGGAGAACTTTCAAAAAGAACAGGAATAAGCGCTGCTGCCATTCGGTACTATGAAGCAAACGACATTTTACCTGTCCCAATACGCCATTCTAACGGTTATCGATTATATACAGAAGATGTCCTTTTAAAAATTGAATTCATAAAAGGGGCTAAATCGTTAGGTTATTCGTTAAAGGAAATCAAAGAAATCATGGGAATGCTAAGTCATGAGGTGAATCCAGTAACGTTAAGAGAGATCGTCCATCATAAACTTGAAGAGATTGAAGAGAAAATCAAAAGCTTACGTTTCATGCAAGACCTTTTATCTAACCTATTAAAGACTTCTGACAAAGACATACATGAATATCTTGAATTATTTCGTGTGACAAAACAGGATGTTAAAGGAGCGGAAAGAAAATGAGTGTAGACATTTATCAAGGAGAACGTTCTAAAGAAAGTATTCAATTTGAAAAATGGTTATTTTCTCAAAGTAATAAAGAGAGTTTTTCTAGTATCGAAAACACCAAAATCTTTCTTGATCAAAAAAAAATCGAAAATACGCAGCCATATGTGATTGGGGATGATGTTCACTTTATTAGTGAGGTAAAGGAGCGAACATTCGAGGGCATGCAAGTCTTTACACTAAATGATCAATCGTCTCCTAAACAAAAAGTGATTTTATATGTACATGGGGGAGCATGGACAAATCAGCCTTTGAATTTACACTGGTGGTTCATGGACAAAATGGCTCAATCCCTTCATGCGAAGGTGGTGGCACCTATTTACCCTAAAGTACCTCATTATAACTACAAAGATACGTACCCGAAAATCCTAAACCTTTACAAAGAAATGCTTGAAACGGTTGAAAGCCCTAATCAATTGACGATCATGGGAGATTCAGCTGGCGGAAACATTGCTCTCGGTCTGGCGCACCTCTTAAAGATGGAACAACTCGCGCAACCGAAAGATATCATCTTACTGTCTGCATGTGTTGATATGAGTTTGAGCAATCCGCTAATCCCTGAATATGCTGAAAAAGATCCTATGCTGGCTCGTGAAGGAATGGAAGTCATTTCAAGCATATGGGCTGCTGATAAACACCCAACTGACCCATTGATCAGCCCAATTTACGGTGATTTTAAAGGGCTTGGGAAGATCACTCATTTTATTGGCACACATGAAGCTTTATATCCAGATGCGATAAAACTTGATGAAACACTAACCGAACAAGGAATTGCGATCAACACCTACGTTTATCCGGAAATGCTTCATGTGTTTGTTGTCATGCCAATCCCTGAAGCAACAGATGCCAAACAAAAAATCATTCAGATCATTAATAGCTAGGTATTGTCCTTTTAAGTCACGAAATAAAAGAAACATACTCAATTCAATATTTGATGGAAACACCTTTTCCGAATCACGAAAAAATTAAATCAGTGTACCCCGATAGAATACCGTCACACACTGGAGATTTAAGTTTTTTTCGCCAAGTTGACAAGGCTAAGAACAGATCAGTGATCTTTTTCAATGAATATTCCAAGTAAAGAAAACCTGTAAAAATTGCAGGATAATGAGACATGCATAAGTGTTCAATCGTTGTTTGCGTTTTCATGAAGAATGTTGACGCATACATTGACTTTGCCAAACGAAATCATCATCTTCATAATGAAAGGAGAATGAAGCATAAAGGGGTCATGAACTTTGAAAAGAAATGTTCAAGCTATGCTGAAAGAACTCAATAGTGCCATGCAACAATATGGAGAAGCTATCATTAAAATTAAATCCAATGTGTAGCCTTGTAATAGGTGTCTAGTCTGGTGCAGTTGCATCAGGCTTTTTTTCATTAACAATCGTTAAAACAATGAAAAAATTCTGAAAAACAATTGACTGAAAGCGCTTTTAATATTATGATTATTTCAAAGTTAACCATAAGTTAACCAAAAACATGATTACTTTTTGATAAACTTATGGTTAACTTTAATTTCCAAGTATTTAGTCATAGAGGAGGCTGACAAACGCGTGACCAACACGAACTGTATTTTATGGGGAATTGCTCCGATTGGCTGGAGAAATGATGACATTCCAACGATAGGAGCTGATAATACATTGTCTCACTTATTAAGCGATATTTGTGTCGCTGGTTTTCAAGGAACTGAAGTAGGTGGTTTTTTCCCCGAACCCAACATTTTAAATAAAGAGCTTCAATTACGTAATCTAAAAATTGCAGGCAAGTGGTTTAGTAGCTATATCATACAAGATGGACTAGAGACTACGAAAAAAAAATTTTCTGACCATTGCCGATATTTACAAGAAGTAAATGCAAGTGTAGCGGTTATATCTGAACAAACGTACTCTATTCAAAAAAAAGAAGTGAGTATTTACAAAGATCAACCCACTTTTTCGGATAAACAATGGGAGTTATTGTGCACAGGAATAAATGAGTTAGGTAAAATTGCTAACGCTTACAATCTTAAACTTGTGTACCATCATCACCTTGGCACAGGGGTTCAAACATTATCAGATATTACTCGTTTATTAGAAGGAACTGACGAAAAATATGTTCATCTTCTATATGATACTGGTCACATTTTCGTATCAGATGGCGATTATATGACCCTATTGCATACACATATTGACCGCATACATCATGTTCACTTTAAGGATGTTAGAAAAGAAATAATGGATCTTTGCAAGCAAGAAGATCAACCGTTTCTCAAATCCTTTCTAAAAGGTATTTTCACAGTTCCAGGTGACGGATGCATTGATTTTGAAGAAGTATACCGCGTTCTACTAGAAAATGGTTATAAAGGATGGATTGTGGTTGAAGCTGAACAAGATCCTTCAATTGCACATCCGCTTGAATATGCGCTGTTGGCTCGTAAGTACATTGATGAGAAATTAGTGATTCATACTTAAAATAGAACAGGAGAAAACGAGCATGAATAAACAAGTCAACCAACACCAAAATCTTAGGGCAATTATTTTAATTTCGACTTTTGGCGGACTTCTTTTCGGATATGATACTGGCGTCTTAAATGGTGCATTACCATATATGTCACAACCAGGGCAGCTAAATTTAACAGCGCTTACACAAGGATTAGTGACAAGTGCATTACTTTTTGGTGCAGCAGTTGGGGCAGTGGTATGCGGTCGGTTATCAGACCGTTATGGCAGGCGTAGAACGATTTTTTCTCTTGCAGCGATGTTCTTTTTTTCCACGATCGGTTGTACGGTTTCACCGAATGCAGAAATCATGATTATTTTCCGATTCCTACTTGGCCTGGCAGTTGGGGGAGCATCTGTTGCAGTGCCAACTTTCTTAGCAGAAATGTCACCTGCGAATCAGCGCGGAAGAATCGTTACACAAAATGAATTGATGATCGTAACAGGACAATTACTTGCGTTCGTTTTCAATGCTATCATTGGCAATCTATTAGGAGAGAACCCATTTGTATGGCGAATTATGCTACCGATTGCTGCTCTTCCAGCTATCATTTTATTCTTTGGTATGATGAGAGTCCCTGAAAGCCCAAGATGGCTTGTCACTAGAGGGAAAAGAGATGAAGCCCTTCAAGTGCTACAAAAGATTCGTTCAAAGGTAGAAGCAAATAGAGAACTTAGTGAAATTGAAAATGCTTACGAAAAAGAAAAAAACCTTGATAAAGCAACCTTTAAAGATTTCTCTATTCATTGGGTGAGAAGACTTGTGCTTATCGGAGTAGGGATTGCGATTGTCCAACAAATAACTGGTGTCAACTCTATTATGTACTATGGAACTGAGATTTTAAGAGATGCTGGGTTTGATACAAAAGCAGCATTGATTGGTAATATTGGGAATGGTATTGTTTCGGTTATCGCGACAATTGTCGGGATTGTCTTGCTAGGTAAAATTGGTCGCCGTCCGATGCTCATTACAGGTTTAATTGGTACAACAACTACATTACTTTTCATCGGAATCTTTTCAAATCTATTTGCTGGGTCAGAATTACTTCCATATATTGTGTTGTCATTAACCATTACCTTCCTTGCGTTCCAACAAGGTGCGATTTCTCCAGTGACTTGGCTCATGTTATCTGAAATCTTCCCACTCCGCCTTAGAGGGCTTGGCATGGGCGTCACAGTTTTCTGCCTTTGGATTGTTAATTTCTTAGTCGGTCTAACGTTCCCTATTCTATTATCTCAACTTGGGTTGTCTGTGACATTCTTTATCTTCGTTGGATTCGGTATCTTGTCAATGTTGTTTGTTGCTAAATTCTTGCCAGAAACGAAAGGGTTTACATTAGAAGAACTTGAAGAGAAATTCCGAAATCACGGTCATTCAAGCGTTGATGTTACTTCAAATAATAAAACAATTTCTTAATGAAAGAGGTATATAAATGAAACTTGCATTTAACCAAGCGACAACTCTCAAAAATTCTAATTTATCAAAAGATTTAGACCTTTGCGAAAAACACGGTTATGATTTTATTGAAATTCGAACAATGGATAAATTACCAGAATACCTTGAGACTGCTTCACTTGAGGATTTAAACAACTATTTTCAATCAACCACAATTAAACCACTTGCTTTAAATGCTCTCGTCTTCTTCAATAATCAATCAAAAGAAGAATACGAAATGACCATTCAAACATTTAAAGACATGCTTGAAACTGCTAAAGCAATTGGTGCACCTTACATCGTTGCCGTTCCACTTGTAACAAAAGAAAAATTTCTCAAATCAGACATTCATACAAGTTGTGTAAGCGTGTTACAAGAACTTTCTACACTTGCTGCTCCTTATGAAGTAAAAATCGCTTTAGAATTCGTAGGTCACCCTGAATGTACTGTCAACACATTGTCTCAAGCATACAAAATCATTGAAGAGGTTAATTGTGACAACGTAGGGCTTGTTCTAGACTGTTTTCATTTCCATGCAATGGGCTCACGTTTAGAGGATTTACAAAAGGTTGATATTTCAAAAGTCTTTATCGTCCATATCGATGATACTGAGGACTTCCCAATCGGCTTTTTAACAGATGAAGATCGCGTATGGCCAGGTGAAGGCGCCATCGATCTTCAAGGGATTTTCAGCATCTTAAAAGAAAAAGGATATGACGGTGTGGTATCTGTTGAGCTATTCAGACCAGATTATTACAACCTTGATGCAGAAGTAGTCATTAAAAAAGCCAAACAAACGACAAACGACGTACTTGCAAAAATGGGGGTCTAATTGCCATTAAGGAGTGTTCAAAATGACTGTAACTGATGTGAAATTAGTTTCAATGAAAGAGATGTTAAAAGAAGCGAAACAAGCAAAATATGCTATTGGACAGTTTAATATCAATGGGTTGCAATGGGCGAAAGCAATTCTACATGCTGCAGAAGAAGAGAACTCTCCTGTCATTGTTGCAGCTTCTGATCGACTTGTTGATTACCTAGGTGGCTTTCATACAATTGTTGGAATGGTAGAAGGACTGATGAAGGATTTAACGATTACAGTTCCAGTTGCTTTGCATCTAGATCACGGGATGAGTGTAGCTAGGTGCCAATCAGCCATTGAAGCAGGTTTCAGCTCTGTCATGATTGATGGTTCATCCTTTTCTTTAAAAGAAAACATCAGTATGACAAACGAAGTTGTCAGCTATGCTGTGAAAAGAGATGTATCAGTAGAAGCAGAAGTTGGCTCAGTCGGTGGTATGGAAGACGGGATGATCGGCAACATTGTATACGCTGATCCAGTTGACTGTCATCGCCTTGTGCAAGAAGCAAATGTAGACGCACTTGCGGCAGCACTTGGTTCAGTACATGGCCCATACCAAGGTGAACCAAAGTTTGGATTTGAAGAAATGAAAGAAATTTCTGAACGCACAGATATCCCATTAGTACTCCACGGGGGTTCTGGGATTCCGGTCGAACAAATTCAGCGAGCGATTTCATTAGGGCATGCGAAAATTAATGTCAATACAGAATGTCTACTAGCTTGGAATCAAGCTATACGCTCTAAATTAAAAGACGATGCTGACATGTACGATCCACAAACAATCCTAACACCAGGTACAGAGGCTATTAAAAATGTGGTCAAAATGAAAATGAGGGAATTCGGATCTAGCCAGCGCATCAAGTAAAAAACCCATCCCATCACATGAAGCCGTCCTCCATAAGCCATGATGAAAAGGAAGATCACGATGTTAAAAATGAAAAGAATTCAACAAATCAAAGAATATATCTTGAAAAATCAGTCTGTATCTTTAGACGACCTTGTCGAGACATTTGACGTTTCCAAAAATACCATTCGGCGTGATGTTCAAAAATTAGTGAACGACGGGCATATTCAAAAGGTCTACGGAGGAGTTGCTGCAAATCATGCGAAGCTTGAAGCCTTTCAAGACAGACAAATTAGAAATCAAGCGCAAAAACGTCTGATTGCAAGAGAGGCAGCAAGCTTGGTGAAGGATGGAGATGTGATCTTTATTGATTCTGGTACAACAACACTAGAGCTCATCCATTTCATTCACAACAAACAGGTAACAGTTGTGACAAATAACGTGGATTTCATCGTTCAAGCAATACCTTATAAACAGCTGCAAGTAATTTCGACAGGGGGACAATTAGAACGAAAGACGAAATCCTTTTCCAACTATTCTATAGCTGAGGAGTTTAATCTCTATAATTTTGATAAAGTATTCATGGCCTCTACAGGTGTCTCCATCTCTAATGGGGTCACCAACTCATCACCTGTTGAAACGAGCATGAAGGAACTGGTCGTAAAAAAAGGAAGAGATGTTTTTTTACTTGTCGATCATACGAAGTTCGACAAATATGCAATGGTTACCTACTGTGGTTTGGATGAGATAGACTATTTAATCACTGATGATCCATTAGATACACAGTATGTCAACTTTATGGAAGAAAACCATATTCAATTGATTGTCGCGACAGATAAAGAATAAGAATTGACATTATGATTGACACGCTTGAAACAAGCGAAGCTGTTTGAGTAAGAGAAACCCTCTTGAGAACAGACATAAATTTATACGATAAGGTAGGGAGTACGATGGAAACAATTCGATTGACAATGAGTCAGGCATTGGTCAAGTTCTTAAATGCCCAATATGTTGAGTTCGACGGAAAGAGAGAACCATTTATTAAAGGAATCTTCACCATTTTTGGTCATGGAAACGTTGTGGGAATTGGTCAAGCTCTTCAAGAAAACCCAGGAAGACTCGAAGTCTATCAAGGAAGAAATGAACAGGGAATGGCTCATGCGGCAATGGCTTTCGCAAAACAAAAACACCGAAAACAAATTATCGCTTGTTCTTCATCAGTTGGCCCAGGCTCAGCCAATATGGTGACAGCGGCAGCAACAGCAACGGCAAACCAAATTCCACTTCTTCTTTTGCCAAGTGACGTCTTTGCTACTCGTCAGCCAGATCCAGTGTTACAACAAATGGAGCAAACTTATGATCTGAGCTTATCTACAAATGATACGTTTCGAGCCGTCAGCAAATATTGGGATCGCATTACACGTCCAGAACAGCTGATGAGTGCAATGGTTAGCGCCATGCGCGTATTAACAAATCAAATGGATACAGGTGCTGTCACCATCTCTTTACCTCAAGATGTACAAGGCGAGGCATGGAATTATCCTGTTTCATTCTTTAAAGAACGTACGCATTACTTAGATCGGCAGGCGCCTTCTACCAGAAGCATCGAAGAAGCGGCTGAGCTGATCAAAACGAAGAAAAAACCACTCTTAATTCTTGGCGGAGGCGTTCGCTATTCAGAGGCTGCTGACGAATTCAAACAATTTGCAGAAACGTTCAATATTCCATTTAGTGAAACACAAGCCGGCAAGAGCGGAATTGAAAGCACGCATCCATTAAACGTTGGCGGACTTGGTGTGACAGGAAACAGTTCAGCAAACGAAATTTCACATGATGCTGATCTGATCATCGGTGTAGGCACTCGTTTCACTGACTTTACGACATCATCCAAACGCTTTTACGCAGAGAGAGATGTACTGACAATCAATCTATCAGACTTCCATGCTTCTAAACTAGAAGCGACAAAAATCATCGCTGATGCGAAACTAGGACTTCGTGCATTAAGAAAAGCGCTAGACGGCTATCAATCTGGTTATACGAACGAGATTAAAGAAGCAAAAGCAAAGTGGGAGCAAGAACTTGAAAGACTCCGCAACATCGAATACTCAGGCGCTGACTTTGAGCCAGAGATCAAAGGGCATTTCAAAGAAGAAATGGAAGAATACAAAAAAGAATTAAACACAACGCTCCCGCAAACAACTGTTCTTGGTTGCATTAACGAATGGATTCCAAAAGATAGCATCATCACTTGCGCAGCAGGGAGTTTACCTGGTGACTTGCAACGTATGTGGGTCGCAAAAGAGAGAAATACGTACCACTTAGAGTATGGCTATTCTTGTATGGGATACGAAGTAGCATCTGCATTCGGTGCAAAAATGGCTGCACCTGACCAAGAAGTATATGCGATGACTGGAGACGGGAGCTACTTAATGCTACACAGTGAGCTTGTCACTAGTATTCAAGAAGGTTATAAAATCAACATTATGCTTTTTGATAACTCAGGGTTTGGCTGTATCAACAACCTTCAAATGGATAACGGAATCTCTAGCTTTGCAACAGAATTCCGTATGAGAAATAAAAAGACAGGTCAGCTTGATGGCGAGATCATGAAAATCAATTTTGCTCAATCAGCTGCAGCTTACGGTGCAAAAACGTATGAAGTGTATACACTTGAGGAGCTAAAAGCAGCGATTGAAGATGCAAAACGTCAAACGGTCAGCACATTGATTGATATTAAAGTGCTGCCAAAAACGATGACAGACGGTTACGGTGGTTCTTGGTGGCATGTTGGAATTGCAGCTGTATCAGAGCAAGAATCTATACAAAAGGCATTTGAAGCAAAAGAAAAACAACTAAATAAAGCAAGAAGATATTAAAAAGGATAAAAAGACGAAAGGTGTGATCATCATGACTGATTTAATTGTTCCAGCACAACAACGTGATAACGAGGGGAAGGTACTGAGCATCACGCCTGAATCAGCAGGTTGGGAGTACATTGGATTTGATGTATATACACTCTCAAAAGGTGAAACGCTCCACCGCAAAACAGGAGATCGAGAGGTTTGTCTTGTCATCCTTTCAGGTAAACTCCATCTTTCCACAACTAATGAAAAATGGGAGAACATCGGAGAGCGTATGAATATCTTCGAAAAAATCCCACCATACTCAGTCTATGTACCAAATGACGATATATTTCATATTGAAGCAACAACAGAGGTTGAAATCGCGATCTGCTCTGCCCCAGGAAAAGGCACATACAAAGCGCGACTAATTGCTCCTGAACATGTAGGGGTGGAACATAGAGGCGCAGACAACATCGCTAGACAAGTTCATAACATTTTACCAGAGCAAGAGCCTGCTGATCATTTGCTTGTTGTCGAGGTATTTACACCAGAAGGAAACTGGTCTAGTTATCCCCCGCATAAACATGATCAAGGCAATTTACCGCATGAATCCTATTTAGAGGAAACGTATTATCATAAGGTAAATCCAGATCACGGTTTTGCACTTCAACGAGTGTATACAGATGACCTTTCGTTAGATGAAACGATGGCAGTGAAAGATAGCAATGCTGTTTTAGTACCAAAAGGGTATCACCCAGTATCAGCGCCTCCAGGTTATGACATTTACTATTTGAATGTGATGGCAGGTCCAGTTCGGACATGGAAGTTCCATAACAGCAAAGAACATGAGTGGATTATGGAACACAAATTAGCTGCGAGCAAGGAGAAGTGACAATGTCCTATTTAACTTTTGAACAAGATAGAAAACTAGACGTCATTGCGATCGGTAGATTATGTATTGATTTAAATGCAAATGAAATCAATCGACCAATGGAAGAGACAATGACATTCACAAAATATGTCGGCGGTTCTCCTGCGAATATTTCTATCGGTCTTGCAAAACTTGGCATGAAGACAGGTTTTATTGGGAAAGTGGCCAATGACCAAATGGGGCGTTTTGCCACACACTATTTGCAAAGTAACAACATTGATACAGAAGGAATTGTCATCGACCGAACAGGTGCGGTGACAGGCCTTGCATTCACCGAAATTAAAAGCCCTGAAGAATGCAGCATTTTAATGTATCGAGACAATGTCGCTGATCTTAAACTTGAAATCAGTGAAGTGTCTGAAGACTACATGAAACAAGCGAAAGCCATTCTTATCTCAGGAACAGCGCTAGCAAAAAGTCCTTCAAGGGAAGCGGTCTTCGTTGCACTAGAATACGCAAGAAAGCATCAAGTGACCGTCATTTTTGATGTCGATTACCGTCCATATACTTGGCAGTCCGAAGAGGAAACATCGATTTATTATAACCTTGCTGCTGAAAAATCAGATTTGATCATCGGGACAAGGGAAGAGTTTGACATGATGGAAAAATTGACAGTTGACGGCCCATCAAACGATGAATTCACAGCAAATAAATGGTTTTCATATCATGCGAAAATTGTCATCATTAAACATGGTGGAGAAGGATCAATCGCCTATACAAAAGATGGTCTTTCCCATCGAGGGGGCATTTTTAAAACGAAAGTACTGAAAACATTTGGTGCTGGCGATTCATATGCCTCTGCCCTCATTTATTCACTGATGAATGGGATGACAATTCAAGAAGCGATGCGCTTTGGAAGTGCTTCCGCATCAATTGTTATTTCAAAACATAGTTCATCTGATGCGATGCCATCTGTAGACGAAATCAAAGAATTTATGGCAGCAGCAGAAGAAGTAGTTTCTGAATAAATCACAACAGTAGTAGAGGAGAGAAAAAACATGGCAAAAACGTCCGTAAAAACAGTGAAAAACTATATTGGTGGCGAATGGGTCGAAGCTTCAACAACGCAAACAGAGACGGTTTTCAATCCTGCAACTGGTGAAGTGATTGCAGAAGTACCTTTATCAACAAAAGAAGACGTAGATCGTGCTGTCCAAGCAGCAAAAGAAGCATTCAATACTTGGTCAAAAACAGCTGTTCCAAGACGTGCACGTATTCTTTTCAAATACCAGCAATTACTTGTGGAAAAATGGGAAGAATTAGCTGAACTTGTTACGCTCGAAAACGGAAAGAGCTTGACAGAAGCTAGAGGAGAAGTACAGCGCGGCATCGAGTGTGTAGAATTCGCTGCTGGTGCACCAACCCTCATGATGGGGAAACAACTACCTGACATCGCAACAGGACTTGAGTCTGGTATGTATCGCTACCCCATCGGCGTCATTGGCGGGATTACACCGTTTAACTTCCCTATGATGGTTCCTTGCTGGATGTTCCCACTCGCCATTGCTTGTGGAAACACATTTATCTTAAAACCATCTGAAAGAACACCAATTCTAGCAGAAAGATTAGCTGAGCTATTTGAAGAAGCTGGCCTTCCAAAAGGCGTTCTTAACATTGTGAACGGTGCGCATGATGTGGTAAATGGATTGCTTGAGCACAAAAACGTCAAAGCAATTTCATTCGTTGGCTCTCAGCCGGTGGCAGAGTATGTGTACAAAAAGGGAACAGAACACGGCAAACGCGTTCAAGCGTTAGCTGGAGCGAAAAACCATTCTATCGTCTTAAAGGATGCTGATTTAGATGGGGCAACAAAACAAATCATCGGTGCTGCGTTCGGATCAGCAGGTGAGAGATGTATGGCAGCTGCTGTTGTGGCAGTAGAAGAAGAGATTGCGGATGAATTCATTGGAAAATTAGTGACTGAATCAAATCAAATTGTCATTGGTAATGGCATTGAGAAAAATGTGTTCCTGGGACCTGTCATCCGTGAAGGTCATAAAGAGCGAACGCTACAATACATTCAATCAGGAGTAGACGAAGGCGCAAGCCTCATTCGTGATGGAAGAAAAGACAGTGAGACAGAAGGCGAAGGCTACTTCGTTGGACCAACGATTTTTGATCACGTTACAGAAGAAATGAAAATTTGGCAAGACGAAATCTTCGCACCTGTTCTTTCTATTGTACGTGTGACATCGCTTGGCGAAGCGATTGACATTGCCAACCGTTCAAGATTTGCAAACGGTGCTTGCCTTTACACTGACAGTGCATCAAGTGTCCGTGAATTCCGTGAAAACATTGAAGCAGGTATGCTAGGTGTGAACGTCGGTGTCCCAGCTCCAATGGCATTCTTCCCATTCTCTGGTTGGAAAGATTCATTCTACGGTGATCTTCACGCCAACGGGACAGACGGAGTAGAATTCTATACTAGAAAGAAAATGGTTACAGCTCGATATATGTAAACGAGCGAACAGGCGGCTGTGATTCTTCTGATTACAGCCTGCTAAATAAATGGATGTGGTCAACACGAAAGACAAAGTCCTATTTTCTATCATTTCATTTTTCTTTTGGTTTACACAGTTTCTCTATGTCCCCGTTTTATCACCTTATTTAAAAACACTTGGTGGACAGTATGCCTTTATAGGCATCGTGTTAAGTAGTTACGGGCTGATGCAGCTTTTTTGCAGGCTGCCTGTGGGGATCTTTTCGGACTTCTTAAACATGAGAAAACCGTTTATTGTCTTTGGCATGATGACAGTCACTTGTAGCAGTCTTTTATTTGCCTTAACGGACGCCTTAATGTGGGGACTTATTGCCAGGTGTCTTGCTGGCTTAGCGGCAGCAACATGGGTTGCCTTCACGATAATGTATGCGAATTATTTCAAAGAAAATGAATCACATAAGGCAATGAATTACATTTCATTTATCGTTGTGCTCGCGCAGTTGTTAGGTACGAGCTTTAGTGGTTATATCGTCGACATCTTTGGATGGAAAGCGCCGTTTTGGATTGGATCCTTCAACGGCTTGATTGGACTTGTTTTATCACTCTTTACTCTCGAACAAAAAACAGAAAACAAGACCCAATTGAAAATGAAGCAACTCATTCAAGTTGTGAAAGAACCAGTGTTACTAAAGATTTCACTATTGTCTATTTTAGCACACAGTATGATTTTTACGACGATGTTTGGATTTACATCAACGTATGCGCTCACCATCGGCATGAAACAAAGTGAACTGTTTTACGTTGTCTGTTCTTTTATGATTCCGCACACCTTAGCACCTTTATTACTTACGAGACTGCTTAAGGAGGCGAATAAAAGAAACATCTTAATCGGTTCATTTACGGCTGCCTCATTTTCGATCTTTATGATTCCTTTTATTCAACAAAAGATCATCTTTTATATCAACCAAGGAGTAGGTGGACTTGCATTAGGTTTTATTTTTCCAATCCTTCTAGGAATGGCCATTGAATCGGTGTCACAAAGTTTTAGAGCGACTGCCATGGGTGCGTATCAAGCTTTATATGCACTTGGTATTTTCGGTGGTCCGTTTATTGCAGGCATGGTCAATAATGTATTTGGCATCGCATTTGGATTTTATTTTGAGGCCATCTTAGGGGTATGTGCAGTCGGCCTTATTATGACAAGGACTTTTGAAAAGAAATATCCATTTATACAAAAATCATGATACACACACGATCAAGCGCTACACATAAAGCGCTCTCATTCAAGGGGGGTTCTCAAATGGAATTAAGAATTGGTGTTATTGGTACTGGTGCAATTGGTCAAGAACATATGAAAAGAATCACAAACACATTGTCAAAAGGAAAAATTGTGGCAGTAACAGATGTGAATCAAGCGCAAGCCAAAGCGATTTTAAACGAATTACATTTAGATGCAAAAGTCTACAACGACGGCCATCAACTCATTCAAGCTGATGACGTTGATGCGATTATCGTCACTTCTTGGGGACCAACACATGAAGAGTTTGTATTAGCTGCGATACAAGCAGGAAAACCTGTTTTTTGCGAAAAACCGCTTGCGACAACAGCAGAAGGGTGTAAGCGCATTGTGAATGCTGAAATCGAAGCAGGCAAGTTATTCGTGCAGGTTGGTTACATGCGCCGTTATGACCCAGGCTATCTAGCTTTGAAAGCAACTCTTGATCAAGGAACTGTTGGTGAACCATTAATCGTTCATTCTGCACATAGAAACCCAACAGTACCAGATACTTATACCGGTGATATGTCAATTGTCGATACATTTATCCACGAAATTGATATTCACCGCTGGTTACTAAACGATGATTATGTGTCAGTACAAACAATTGCACCTAAGAAAACAAGCCAAGCGGCTGATCAACTTCAAGATCCAATCATGGTCTTGATGAAAACCAAACGAGGGGCACTCATTAGTGGAGAAATTTTTGTAAATTGTGAGTATGGATATGATATTCAGTGTCAAGTCGTTGGAGAAAAAGGAATTGCCAATCTTCCTGAGCCTGCTACGGTTGTTTTGCGTACTAATGCAAAACATTCAAAAGATATTTTAGTAGATTGGCAAGTTCGTTTTAAAAATGCATACGATGCTGAACTACAAGATTGGATTGATTCTACATTAAAAGGTGAAGTAAATGGACCAACCGCATGGGATGGTTATGTAGCGGCCGTCACATCTGATGCATGTTTAGAAGCGAAAGTATCTGGAGAAGTCACTCCGATTCACCTTGATGAGCGCCCAGCATTCTATAATCAAGCATTAACAACTGTTCAAAAATAAATATTTAGCTGAAAAGAAAGGGAGTTTGTGTATGATTTTAGCGTACGATCCATCACACTACCGTGAAAATACAAATTTAAAAGATACAATTGATAACGTTGCAAGACTCGGCTATGAATATGTAGAGCTGTCCCCGCGTAAAGATTTCATTTGGTTTTATGAATATCCAAAAGTTGATAAACAGTTAATCAGAGACTTAAAGAGGTACTGTCGTGATGCAGGTGTAAAAATTTCTTCTGTTCTTCCTGTTCAACAATGGGCTTCGCCAAATGAGCAAGAGCGCCAATCGGCAGTGAGAAATTGGAAAAGATGTATTGAGATCACGTCAGAACTAGGTGTTGATCTTATGAACAGTGAATTTAGCGGTGACAAAACACGCCCATTAGAAAGTGAAGCAGCTTTTGTAAGATCAATGGATGAGCTGATTCCGATCTTTGAAAAAGAAGGGATTAAATTAAACATTCAGTCGCATCCACATGATTTTATTGAGTTGAACATTGAAGCGATTCGGATGATTCGCGCACTAGATAAAGAATGGATCAAACTTGTGTATTCTGTTCCCCATGCGTTCTTCTATGACGATGGGATTGGTGATGTAGAGAAGCACCTTGATGAGGCAGGAGATCTGCTTGCACATGTATTAATCGCAGATACACTAAATCATAAAGCAGCTTACGGGCTACGTTATATCGTGAATCCTCCAGATGCCAATGTAACCGTTCACCAGCACTTGAACCCTGGTGAAGGAGAAATTAATTTTGAAGCACTTTACCGGAAATTACGTGAAATGAAATTCGATGGAATCGTTACAAATGCAGTCTTTGCATATTCTGATCGTCCAGAATGGTCGAATGAGATCACATTAAAGTCCATTAAAGAAGGATTAAACATCAAATAATAAAAAAACCAGCGTTTATTCTCAAATAAGGGAACGCTGGTTTTTTATATGTGGCGATTGCATATTTTAAGTGCTTGTGCTCGATGCAAAACTTTAACACGGTAAGCTATGGCGCCATTCGACCTTGAGAAAAGTTCCAATGGATTGGTCAAATCGAATAACACGAAAGTCTTTTATCATAAAAAGTGAGAGGTTAAGCAGCCTGGCTTCCCGATTGCTTTGCTTGTTTATAATTGAAAAAGGAGATGATTAAATGAATTACTTTAAATTACTTGTATCAATTTGCACCACAGTGTTAATCTGCTCAGCATGTTCAAAGAGACAGAATGATGTCAAGATATTTGACAGAAACTTCAAAGAGATATCTTCTGATAAAATTCCACTTAAATGAAAAACAGATATTGAACACTTAGAAGAAGTCAAGGTTTCAAATGGTAAGGTATTCGCATTAATGGTAAGCTTGGAGGTCGTAGAATAACTGGAGAGGAGAGTGGAATATATTAGCGTGCATTTTCTTCAACCCATGGCTCTCATCTTATTTACGTTGCCATTATTGTATTTGGCTTGGGGGATTATTGGCTACTTAATCTTTAAGAAAGTTTATGTAGTTCTAATTATCACATTTTTATCCTCAACCATCTTCATATTTGCCTATACTGGGTTCGACATATCAAATATGTATTGGGTAGGGATTGTGACTTTTTTATGCATGTGTACGTCTGTCATAACAAAAATGATACGAGATATTTCAAAACGTTATAAAAAAGCATAATCAAGAAGCTTATGTCCTCAAACATAAGCTTTATTTTTGTCTCAAGTCGTAGGATGAGTTGCTCTTAATCTATACTCTACCCGATGTGCTTACCAATACATAAAATTGTTTTATTCACGTTCCCATATAATGAATTAGGACAAGGATGATATAAGTCGATGGGATATAGAAAAGCAGGCATATTCAAAGAACAGGGATGTAATGGCGATGGAAAAAATACTACTTAACCTGCTTTTCACTTATTCATCAATACAACAAGACGTTTTAACAACCGCAGGCTTTAAAGCAACTTTACAGACTCCCGTTTCAGGTAACTTAAGTTCTACACGTTTAGCAGACTCTTTATCACCAGTCATATCAGCAACAACAGAGCGAGCCTGCTCATAACCGGTGGCTAATAAAAATGTTGCTGCTCTTCCATCACTTTTGGAGCCAATGATATAAAAGTTTCTTTCTGGTTGTCTCAGTTCTTTTTCACCATGTGGCCGTACAGTCCCACAACTGTGTATGTTAGGATCAATTAGTTGAGCTAAATCCGGTACGCACTCTAATGCTGAATCAAATGTATGACGAATTTCTCTTAGGAATGTAAAGTCTGGTCTTGCTCCAGTATTCGCAATCACTTCGTCTATATTCTCAATTGTTTTTTGTTCTTTTTGCTGGATGCCAATGATTTTTAGCTTACTATTAGAAGTTTGTTCAATATTTTGAATGAACATTGAAGGGAATACCGTTACTAACCCATTATCTAACATATGTCTCAATCGAATACCTAATTGACCTCTTGCAGGCAATTGATCATTGCTTTCTCCTCCGAATACCTCACTTACATCCTGTTTTCTTAAAATCCAAATCATTTCTGTGTTTTTTGATGTCTCTTTTAGCTCTGCCAGCTTTAGCAAAGTGTTTACAGCAGAATGACCACTTCCAACCACTGCAACTGTTTTATGCTGATACCGATTCAGATCGCGATTTAAAATATTAGGAATGCCATAATAAATCCGATCAGCAACTGTTTTTTTCATAATCCCTTCAGCATTTACTTGATCAATATTAAACTCCCATGGTGAAAACAAACGTACATGTCCATAATCTAAAAAATTTCCCAATTTGTTTACCTGATTCAAACAAAAGGAATGATTCATTTCTTTTAATAAGATGTGCAGCTGCGGCAATACCAACTGGGCCTCCGCCAATAATAACTACTGGTAAGTTCTCTTTCATTCTATGTAGCTCCTTATAAATCAATTTTTTTGATTAATTAGTTAAAAATAATTCTCTTCCTAGCAAGAAGGGCGAAATAAGCAGCATAACTCTGGTGAAAGTAAATGATTCATTTCTTTTTCATTCAAGGAATAATAGCTCCATGTACCTCTTGTTTCTTTTATAATTAAACCTGCATCTAATGTATTTATAAAAGAATTTACATAAACAATTGATTATATAATTAGATGATTATATAATCTTGGAGAAGTTAAGATTTCGTTCTTACATAAAGGAGGTTATTTAAAATTGAAAATGATCATCATTGGTTCTGTTGCAGCAGGTACCTCAGTTGCAGCTAAAGCACGTAGAAATAATGAAGAGATCGATATTACAGTTTATAATGCTGACTATGACATATCTTACTCTATTTGTGGTATCCCTTACTTTTTAGGGGGTGAAGTAGAGAACTTAAGTTCCTTAACACCAAGAAGTGCCTCATGGTTTAAAGATCGCTATAACGTTGATATTTTCACTCGTCATGAGGTTACTCAGGTCAATCCCGCTCAAAAAAATATAGCTGTTAAGGATCTTGAAACCGGAAAAACAAAAATTGACACCTATGATGTTTTAGTTTTGGCAACTGGTGCTTCTCCGGCTACCCCAAATATTCCTGGCGTCAACAAAGAGCATGTATTCCAAGTAAGAACCATACAAAATACATTAACAATCGATCAATATATGAAAGAAGAAAATCCTCAAAAAGCAACGATCATCGGCGCAGGATATATCGGTCTTGAAATAGCCGAACAGCTGATTCATAAAGGCCTGGAAGTAACAATGATTCAACGCAGCAATCAAGTGATGCCGAACTTAGATAAAGACATGGCATTCAGGGTTGAAGAAGAACTGCGAAGACATGGGGTTCAATTATTATTAAATGAAGAAGCAACATTAATAGAAGACAGGTCAGTAACGACAAAGTCCGGTCAGTCGATTCAATCAGATATTGTGATCTTAGCAACTGGCGTTCGCCCAAATACAACGTTGGCTGAAAAAGCAGGCATCACACTAGGTTCAACAGGGGCTATCGCTGTCAATGCCAACATGCAGACAAATTTACAAGATATATATGCAGTTGGTGATGTGGCCGAAAGTGTTTCAGTCATTACAGGTAAACCTTTATACAGACCGTTGGGATCGACAGCAAATAAAATGGGACGTATTGCAGGCGATGTCATTACCGGTGGCGATTTGGCCCACCGCGGGATTTTAGGCACAGGCATTTTAAGAGTGTTTAATTTAGCTGTTGGCCAAACTGGTCTTACCGAAAAAGAGGCGCAAGAACACGGCTATCATGTTGACATTTTATACAACATTAAACCTGCAAAGGCAGAATATTTAGGTGGAAAAGAATTAGTGATTAAGGCTGTTGCCGATAGAAAATCAGGGCGTATTCTAGGTGTACAAATTGTCGGAGAAGAAGGTGTCGATAAGCGCATTGATGTTTTTGCTACGGCCATCACATTTAAAGCCAAGGCTGAAGATTTATTCCATTTGGATTTAGCTTATGCTCCGCCGTTTAGTACAACGAAAGATCCTGTAATGTATACCGGTATGGCCCTTCATAACTCTATTCAAAATAAAAATCGATTAATCACACCAAGGGAATTAATTGAAAGAATGGAAAACGAGGAAGAATTACAAATCATTGATACCAGGGTTGAAAAGCAATTTAAAGTATCACACGTACCTGGCGCTTTAAATATTCCTTTGTCAGAACTTAGAGAATGTGCTAAGAATCTTCATCCTGATCTCCCAACCATAACCTATTGCAATAGTGGGGTAACAGGAAATGCAGCACAAAATATTTTGATCAATATGGGAATAAAAGAAGTTTACAACCTTTCCGGTGGGAATAAACATTTTCAAAGTTATTTAAAGAATTAGCAAACAAAATTTGTGTATCTATATATCACATGCATTTATATAAAAACACACTTATATACTGTGTTAAAGGGAGGGATTCAATCTTGACTACAGGAACAAAATTAGAGAGCACTAACATGTTGAACTGCTTAAAAATACTCAGTGACCAAACAAGAATGATGATGATGAAGCTGTTTTTAGATAAAGAGTATTGTGTATGTCAATTGGTAGATATGTTTGAAATGAGTCAACCATCAATCAGCCAGCATTTACGAAAATTGAAATACGCAGGCTTTGTAAAAGAGGATAGGAGAGGCCAATGGCGATTTTATTCGATCAACAGATCATGTCCTGAATTTGAGGTGATCCAGCATATTTTAGATCACATTGATGAGGAAGATAAACTTTTAAAAAGCATCAAACAACGAGAAACTAAAGCTTCTTGTTAGTAGGAGGGGGATTCAATTGATTTCAGCTGTTTTAGCTTGCGTCATTTTTTTCATCACATTAGTTTTGGTCATATGGCAGCCCAAGAATTTATCTATTGGCTGGTCAGCCTGTGGAGGTGCCGTTTTAGCCTTAATTGCAGGAGTCGTGAATGTTCAGGATGTCATGACCGTTACTGGCATTGTCTGGAATGCTACCCTGGCTTTTGTAGCGATCATCATCATTTCTCTTATCCTTGATAAGATAGGATTTTTTGAGTGGGCAGCTCTTCATATGGCAAAGGCTGCTAATGGTAACGGTATTCGTATGTTTATTTATGTGTCAATATTAGGAGCTGTTGTTGCTGCTTTTTTTGCTAATGATGGGGCAGCTTTGATTTTAACACCGATTGTACTTGCAATGGTGCGGGCTTTAAATTTTGAAGAAAAACTGGTTTTCCCTTTTATTATAGCTAGTGGATTTATTGCTGATACCACATCATTACCGTTGGTTGTCAGTAACTTGGTAAACATCGTATCAGCAGATTTCTTTAACATCGGTTTTATTGAGTATGCATCTAGAATGATTGTTCCTAACATGTTCTCACTAGCTGCCAGTATCATTGTTCTTTATCTTTTCTTTAGAAAAAGCATTCCTCGACACTATGATATGACAGATGTCAAACCCCCTGCTGAAGCAATAAAGGATCACAAAATGTTTCGAATGTCTTGGATCGTATTAGGAGTACTATTAGTTGGTTATTTTATTAGTGAGATTTTCTCAATACCTGTCTCTATCATAGCCGGTGTCATAGCAATCTTCTTTCTCATGATGGCTCAAAAGAGCTCAGCTGTTCAGACAAAGCAGGTGCTTAATGGTGCTCCGTGGGCAATTGTGTTCTTTTCCATCGGAATGTACGTTGTCGTATATGGATTAAGGAATGCCGGATTAACGGATGTCCTGTCAAATGTCATTCAAGCTGTAGCAGACCAAGGGCTGTTTACCGGGATCATAGGAATGGGATTTATTGCTACCGTTCTATCATCGGTCATGAACAATATGCCGACAGTTATGATTGATGCACTAGCAATTGCAGGGACTGATGCTCAAGGAATCATGAAAGAAGCACTGATCTATGCGAATGTGATTGGCTCTGATTTGGGCCCGAAAATAACGCCTATTGGATCACTTGCAACCCTTTTATGGCTGCATGTTCTTTCGCAAAAGGGTGTGAAGATTTCTTGGGGAACATATTTTAAAACAGGGATTATATTAACGGTTCCAACACTTTTTATCACCCTTGCCGGGCTTTATATCTGGCTGATAATTATTCATTAAGTTTGTTTAAAGGAGACGATCAACATGTCAAAGAAATCAATTTACTTTTTATGCACCGGCAATTCTTGTCGCAGTCAAATGGCTGAGGGATGGGCTAAGAAACATCTTGGAGATGAGTGGAACGTATATAGTGCTGGGATTGAGGCTCATGGATTAAACCCGAATGCTGTAAAAGCAATGAACGAAATTGGGATTGATATTTCTCATCAAACGTCTGACGTGATTGATCAGAAGATATTACATCAAGCTGACTTAGTTGTGACACTTTGCGGTGATGCAGCTGATAAATGCCCTATGACACCCCCTCATGTCAAACGTGTACATTGGGGCTTTGATGATCCAGCAAAAGCAGAAGGGACAGAAGAAGAGAAGTGGGCATTTTTCCAAAGAGTACGAGATGAAATTGGAGAACGATTGAAACAGTTTGCTGAGACTGGAAAATAACATCTTTCATATGTGAAGGGAGAAGTAAAATGAAAGAACCATCGTTCAGCACACATAAAGAGAGAACCTCCATCCGAACTTTATTCGAAATATTCATGGTTTCAACAAAACTTGGGCTCACCTCATTTGGTGGCCCAATTGCTCACTTAGCATATTTCCACGAAGAATATGTACGAAGAAGAAAATGGTTGGATGAAAAAAGTTATGCAGATTTAGTAGCCTTATGTCAATTCCTCCCTGGTCCAGCGAGCAGTCAAGTAGGTATTGGCATAGGAGTCATACGTAGTGGGGTATTAGGGGGCATTGTATCTTTTCTCGGATTTACTCTTCCGTCTGTTATCGCACTTATTACGCTCGCCTTGCTGATGAAAGGAATGAATATTGAAACAGCTGGGTGGATACACGGGCTTAAACTAGTTGCTGTAGCAATTGTTGCTCACGCTATTGTAGGGATGTCTCAAAATTTAACCCCTGACTTAAAACGAAAAGCTATCGCTCTAATGGCATTAGTCGTTACGTTATTATGGCAAACCACCTATACACAAATAGGGATCATACTAGTATCTGCTTTTATGGGCTATCTTATTTATCAAAAACATCGTGATCATCATCAATCCAATACCCACTTTCCCATATCACGTAGGTTTGCCATGATGTGTCTGTCTTTATTTTTTGTCTTACTCATTCTTTTACCGATTTTAAGAGAAGTGACATCGATTCAGTGGATTGCGATGTTCGATCATTTTTACCGTTCAGGTTCACTTGTTTTTGGTGGCGGCCATGTTGTTTTGCCCTTGCTTGAACGTGAATTTGTTCCAAGTGGATGGGTGAGCCAAGAGACCTTTCTTGCTGGATATGGCGCCACACAAGCAGTTCCAGGCCCATTGTTTACGTTTGCTGCATATCTAGGAACTGTTATGTACGGTTGGATAGGGGGGATATTAGCAACCATTTTTATATTCTTGCCTGCTTTTCTTTTAATTTTAGGTACACTACCATTTTGGAACCATTTACGCCGTCATCCAAAAGTAAAAGGAGCTATGATGGGCGTAAATGCAGCAGTAGTGGGCATCTTGATTTCTGCATTTTATCAGCCTATTTGGACAAGCGCCATTTTAAAGCCGATTGACTTTGCATTTGTGTCTATTTTATTCAGCATGTTAGCTTTTTGGAAGTTACCGCCTTGGTTCATTGTAGTAGTTGGTGCAGTTGGTGGTTCATTGTTAGCTTTTCTGTAAGTATGCCCCGTATAAAACTTAGTTTGATAATGAATACAATACTTCGGAACGAAAAATGGATTCACCTTGAACATGGTGAATCCATGAGTGTTTATTTTAACCGACAAACACTTCTCCCTCAGGATAACGTATTGGGCTTTTCGTTCGTTTCATAAAGATAAATACGATGGTTAGAGAACCTACTCTACCAATAAACATAAGGATCGAAAGAATAACCTTACCTAAAAACGTTAAATCCGGAGTTAATCCCATTGAAAGACCTACCGTGCCAAATGCTGAAAAAGTTTCAAAAACAATATCAATGAAAGGGGCTTTTTCAGTCATTGTCAATAAAAAAATGGTGATAAACACAAAACATAAACTGATAAAGCTAATAGATAGGGCTTTAATGACCACATCATGTCTAATTGTACGTCTAAATATGACGGGTTCTTTGTTTCCTTTCAGAAAATGGAGGACAGAGATCAAAATGATCATCATCGTTGTTAACTTAATCCCACTTCCTGTAGACGCACTTCCCGCACCAATAAACATAAGAAGCATCATAAGGGTTAAAGAACTCTCATGCATATGTGCGATGTCAAGCGAATTAAAACCCGCGGTTCTTGGTGTCACAGCTTGAAAATAAGAGGCCCAGAATTTATCAAGAAGATTCATTGGACCTAGAGTATGGGGATTACCAAATTCCATTAAAAATATAAGTAACAGCGCAACACCATTTGTTATGAGGGTTCCTATAATCATCAGCTTTGAATGGATTGATAATAATTTAAATCGCCGTTTATTCCAAATGTCAAAAATCACTGTAAATCCAAGACCACCGATGATAAACAGGAAGGTGATGGTCAGGTTAATCAGTGGATCATGTACATAGTTCATCAAACTATTTGAAAAAAGAGAAAATCCTGCGTTATTAAAAGCAGAAATGGCATGAAATAAACTGATGTATACCCCTTTAAAAAAACCATATTCCGGTATCCACCGAAATGATAATATACAAGTAGCCATTAATTCAAATGTCATTGAAAAGATAAACAAAACCTTTATAAGACGTACAATACCGCCTATATTTGTCAGATTAAAAGCCTCTTGAACCAATAACCTCTCTCGTAAACCTACCTTTTTACCAAATAACAAGATGACCATGACGGCTAAAGTTAAAAAACCAAGCCCGCCAATTTGTATCATCAGCATAATGACAATTTGTCCGAATAAAGTAAAGGTTGTTCCTGTATCAACCACAGCTAAACCTGTAACAGTTGTTGCTGAAACAGCTGTAAAGAAAGCATCAATGATTGAGATGGGTTCAACTGTAGAGATCGGTAGAGTTAAAAAAAAAGCTCCTATCACAATGACCGTCAAAAATCCAAACAATAAAATTTGAGGCGGAGTTAATTTTACTGGTTTTTTTAAAAAATGATCATATTTAAACATTTTCTAGCCTACTTTCAACCACTTGAAATTTTAATGTTATTATATAACGAAAAGGATTATGATTGTCTATCTATTATCAATTTGTTTTCATAGCAAAAAAGGTTTATCCAAAATAAAAAGGAGTCATCAATATGCCAAAAAAAGAATTTGCTGTTATCGGATTAGGCCGCTTCGGCGGGAGCATATGTAAAGCATTAAGCGAAGAGGGACTTGAAGTGCTAGCTATGGATCTAAATGAAGATCGTGTAAATGAATATGCGCAAATCGCTTCGCATGCGGTCATTGGCGATTCTACAGATGAAGCAGTGTTGAAAAACTTAGGAATGCGAAACTTTGATCATGTAATTGTTGCTATAGGCGAAAACATTCAGGCTAGTATTTTAACAACCATTATATTAAAAGAACTTGGAGTTAAACTGGTGACGGTAAAAGCACAAAACGATTACCATGAAAAGTTACTAAATAAAATCGGCGCCGATCGAGTTGTCCATCCAGAAAGAGATATGGGGAAAAGAATAGCCCATAAAATCATTACAAATAATGTCATCGATTACTTGGAGCTATCTGATGAATATGGGCTAATTGAGGTTGAAGCAAACGGACATTTAGAAAATCAGTCATTACTTGACCTTGACATTAGAGCAAGATATCAAATCAATATTGTAGCTATCAAACGAGGGAAAGAAGTGATTATTTCCCCGCTTGCTCATGAACAAATTCAGAAAAACGATATCTTAATTGTCATTGGAGCAATGAAAGATATCGCACGTTTTGAAAGAAATGAATTACAAAGTCAATCATTCTAACTATAAAGAGGAGAGAGGGTTCAAGACAAAATATTAAAGAACCCTCATTTTTTCACCCTGTGAAAGACATCAGGTATAAATTTGATCTTAAAAGATCACCCTTCATCCTCTAAATATCTGTATAGTGTTGTTTTACTTATACCTGTCTCAAGTGTAATTTGAGCAATGCTATATTTTTTGCTTTGATACATATCTAATGCTCGCCTGACATTAGCATCAGGTTTTCTAGGCCGCCCAGTATTTTTCCCTTTTCGTTTAGCTTCATAAATTCCCGCTTTAGTACTCTCACTTAATACATCATGCTGAAAATCCCCAACACTCTTCATAAGCTTAAAAAACACTTTGCCTTCCTCTGATGATGTATCTACTTGATCAATGATAGATATGAAATGAACATGCTTACTTTGTAGTAATTGAACTAAATCAATTAGGTGGCGTGTAGAATCAGCAATACTATAAAATTTATAGACAATGACTTGATCTCCTGCATTTAAAGAATCCAGCAAATGATTGAATTCAGGTCTAATTTTAGGAGATATGGTTTGTTCATAATAAATCTTATCACAGCCTTTATCTTCAAGAGCTTTCGTTTGTAGAGCCATATCTATATCCTGACTAAATGGACGTGCATAACCGAAAATCACTTTATCATCTCCAAAGAATTGCTTACTGATATTATAACAAAAATTCAACTCGATGACTTCCAGTCCCAAAAAAGTTCGTTTTTGGGACAAAAAATGATGGACATTTAAATGATGGTCTGTTAAATTTGAAGATGTTATCAACGGACCTGACTTCTATGAGAGTTAGAAGTCAATTCAAAAAAGAAGGAGTGTTTTTCATTTGTTCGTACAAAAACTTCATAACGAATGGTTTCCAAATGTAAAAGGAGACATTTTAGCAGGAATAGTTGTTGCTCTTGCGCTTATCCCAGAGGCCATTGCTTTCTCGGTGATAGCAGGTGTAGATCCAATGGTCGGACTTTATGCATCTTTTTGTATTGCCGTTGTTATTTCATTTATGGGCGGTCGCCCTGCAATGATATCAGCTGCTACGGGTGCTATGGCTCTGTTAATGGTGACCTTGGTGAAAGATCATGGAATTGAGTATTTATTTGCTACGACCATTTTAACTGGGATCATCCAATTCATATTTGGTGCACTGAAAATTGCTCGCTTTATGAAATTTATACCTAGATCGGTTATGGTCGGTTTCGTAAATGCGCTTGCTATCCTAATCTTTATGGCACAAGTGCCCCATTTTGTTGGAATATCTAACCTGACTTATATCGTGGTTGCGGTTACGTTACTCATTATTTATATTCTTCCCAGGTTCACTAAAGTAGTTCCTGCTCCACTTGTTGCCATTGTTGCAATGACGGTTCTAGCTATATTTGGTCATCTCGAATTACGCACTGTGGGCGATTTAGGAAAAATCACAAGCTCTTTGCCAAGCTTTATGATTCCTGATATTCCTTTAAACATTGAAACATTGATGATCATTTTTCCAACTGCATTAGCGCTGTCTATTGTAGGGCTTCTAGAGTCTTTATTAACTGCATCTATCGTAGATGATATGACAGATACAGATAGTGATAAAAATAAAGAAAGCCGTGGCCAAGGAATTGCTAACATTGTTGCCGGATTCTTCGGAGGCATGGCGGGATGCGCTATGATTGGTCAATCAGTGATTAATGTGAAATCAGGAGGAAGAGGTCGCTTATCCACATTTGTTGCAGGCGTTTTCTTGATGTTTCTCATTATCGTCCTTGGCGATTGGGTCGTGAAAATTCCTATGGCTGCTCTAGTTGGTGTGATGATTATGGTTTCCATCGGTACATTTGATTGGTCATCATTACGAACACTTACAAAAGTTCCATTATCAGACTCTATTGTAATGGTTGTCACCGTTGTCACCGTTGTAGCAACTCATGACTTATCTAAAGGCGTTTTCGCAGGAATCATTTTGAGTGCTGTCTTCTTTGCAGCCAAAATATCAAAGGTCAGTGTAAAAGATTCTTCAAAATCTTCAGATAAAGAAATAGTCTACGATATTAAAGGTCAACTGTTCTTTGCCTCAGTACAGGATTTTGTTCAATCATTTTCGTTCAGTGATCAACCAAAAGAAAAAGTCACATTAAACTTTACTGAAGCCCATATATGGGATGATTCAGCTGTCGCAGCGATTGATAAAGTTGTATTGAAATTGAAAGAAAATAATAAAGACGTCCGTTTGACAGGGTTAAATGAAGCCAGCAAAAAGCTAATGAAGAAACTGGCTACTTATGATCAACCAAATGCAAAAGCATCAGATCACTAATGAGGGGGATGAGAGATGTATAAAAAAATATTATTAGCTGTGGATGGTTCAGTTCATTCTGAGAGATCAACGGACCATGCGATTCAATTAGGGAAATTAACGACAGATGCAGAAGTAGAGATCATCTATGTTTTGGATTATTCTAAATCTAAAAGCGAAGTGTTGCATAGTGGAAGTGCAGAGGCACTAGAGCAAGCTAGAAGACTGAAGCTGAAAAAAATAGAAGAAAAATTTCAAACTGAAGAATGTCCCTATAAACTAACAATGAAACATGGTGATCCCGGGCCTACAATTGTTTCTTATGCCAATGACAATCATTTTGATCTAGTCATTATAGGCAGCAGGGGATTAAACTCCTTTCAAGAAATGGTCCTAGGAAGTGTTAGTCATAAAGTAGCCAAAAGAGTGGACTGCCCAGTTTTAATTGTGAAATAACGAAGAGGCAGAAAGTAGAGTTTCACTTTCTAAAACACTTGAAATAAGCAGGTTTATCGCTTAAAATGAAAAATATTAAAGGCTTAAATATATAGGCGATGGAGTTCGCCGTAATTGCCATCGTGCTAATGACTCCTACCCACTTTATAAATGGGTAGGAGTCTATTTTTTTGCCTAAATGATTGAAAGAGGTGATATAAAATGATTTATTTGTTAGTAGGAACAGGCGGAATAATTGGCAGTCTGCTTAGATATTACTTGGGAGTGTTTACCCATTCTTGGTGGGGATATGATTTCCCTTTAGGAACCTTACTTATTAATTTGATTGGCTGCTTTGTATTGGGCTGGTTTACGAATAGAATTGTCAAACTTAAACAATTTCATCCACATGTGTTAGCTGGTCTCGGTACTGGATTAGTGGGGTCATTTACCACGTTTTCAACGTTTAGTGTAGAAACGGTGACTTTAATTCAACATCATTTAGCTGGGTTCGCCTTACTTTATGTATTACTTAGCTTATTTGGAGGACTTATGATGTCGTGGTTAGGCTACGACCTTGGGCACCGTTCTTTTAAACGATTACAGAGGAAAGGGGAATGAACATCATGACTGGATTATTGATTGCTATTGGAGGATTTCTAGGAGCTATCTCCCGTTTCACATTAAGTACATGGATACACAAAAAATTTAGTTCAAATTTTCCACTTGGGACGTTGTTTGTTAATTTAACGGGTTCTTTTTTGTTAGGTTGGATAGTTGGTAAGGGTCTATCTTCAGACTTATATGCCCTTTTGGGGATTGGATTCATGGGTGCGTTTACAACATTCTCTACATTTAAATTAGAAAATATTCAACTAAGGGAAAAAAGAAATCATTCCGTCCTTTTTTACTATTTGGTTTCCAGTTATGTTGGTGGAATTATTTTAGCTTTTATTGGTGTATTGATAGGAAATCATTAGACATGGAACAGAGTAAGATGTATTCAAAATCCTTGCAAGAATATAATCTGCAAATGAGACAATCAAATCGCGTTTACACAAATTGGCCAATGATCTAATCATCATTATAGACACTCATCTATTTTCCATGGTGCAGTTCTAATCCATGGTTGACTAATGGCTTGGTTGCAAACACCAACAACAAAAGCATTCGTAGGCTGGCGAAAAAAGTAGATGATACACTTGGTGCATGTTCGTACTCCGGTGATCACGGTGCACCATAGACTTTTGTGCTCTTTATGGGTATTTTTGGTGTTGCACCAGTCTGCCTACAGAAGATGTCAGGTATGTAGCCGATCATCTTTACAAACTGGACTCTGGAGAGGTGAATTCCATCTTTAAGGACAGATTGTTGCTTGACATCGCATGGGCATAGTCGGACATTCTTATGGAGGGCCTACGACGGCGATTGTTTGCCGGGACGACGACCGGTTCGCCTGCGGGATTGGCTTCGATAGTGGTGCGTTCGGTCTTATCGACAGCGACCTGAAGAAACCCTTTTTGCTGCTATTTTCTGAACCTAACTATAATATGAATGCGATCATTGGCGCAAACAACAGCATGGAAACCTATTATTTCTCTGTTGATCGTGCTGCGCATTTAGATTATTGCGACATCTTGTGACGGACTATACGAAGACCTTTTTTGATCGTTACATTCTAAAAAGGCTGCAAGTGTGGAAAGTCTGGCATACGATGGTGTGGACTTGATTAAGAAGACCAGCAACAAGTGACAATACCAGGGAAGTGCTGATAAACGCATGTCAAAGAGCTAGCCGTTTGTTTTGTCTAAAAACTTTTATCATAATTATTTTAAAAAAGCACTTGAGGAAAATGAAATGGAATGAATGAGACAAATTAACATACTCAAACTGAAGAACCTTTATGACCAATTTCATTTATTAAGGACAAAGAATTTAGTTCCATTCATGATGTGAACCAGGCAACAAGTTTGTGTTATCAATTAAATAAAAAATCCCCACCTTGTAGGGTTGGGATTTTTTTACACTTACTTTACTTTTTGTCAGTTAAATGATTTAAACGTTTTCGAAGAACTAGGGATGAGACAGAGAAAACTGCGCAAGCCCCTGCTGATCCAGCAGCAAACACCAGCTCAAAGTTTTCTGTTGGGGATTTGAATAACAAAGAGACTGAGAGAATTAAAGCGGCACCACTGAGGCCCAATCCTAATATCGATATTGCCAATAATTTATTCATAGAAACACTCCCAGACTCACAATTTGGAACAAGCTACTACTGCACCCATCCTCAATCCATCGAAAATGTTAACGAGATAGAAAAAGTCGCCACGTTTAATATGAAAACGAGTGTACGATATAAAGATAAGCGTTCAAATATCATGCAATTTTCTACAATGACTGACAGTATTAAAGAAGTAAACTTAGAAGTAGGGGAACTTCCAGTCGACAATGAAGTTTTACTTACACCTTCTGTAGCAAAAGCTTTAACGAGTGAAGAGGATTATAAGTCTCTTGTCGGTAAAAAAGTAAATATCTATGTAAATGAAAACGATAGTGAAAATAAACCTGTGATTATTGAAAAACAACTGATTGTTTCAGGTGTTTACAGTGCAGAAGCTATGGGAATGCTAGGAATGACATCGGCTTATGTTCCATATAAAACATTAGAAAATGCTTACGCGGACAACCATTTGGATTTAAGACCAACGCAAATTAATGTATTTGCGAATGAGAAAGAGCAAGTGGAAGGAATGAAATCGACATTTAAGCTCAAGCACCACCCAATTTTTTTATTCACAACCTTCCAGTAAAATTTTAATGAAGATAATGCGCAGCAAAACGATACTATGCAATAGAAAAAAGAATATTCCCAAATTGAACCCAAAACAGCCATATACAATTATAACCGGGCAAAACCTAAGTGACAAAATTATGTTACTTTAAGTGAGTGATTTAATATGATAGTCAGATCTTTACCTACATTTAACAAATTTGAGGTGCGGAAGTTTTAATCGTTCAGTTTAAAACCCTTCCGCATTTAATATCGGAGGGAAAAAGATGTTTAGTTATTATATTGTTCATTAAGTACGGAGTTATCTGATTTTACGAATGGCGACAATGGTGTCATTGCGTCTGACACCGTTGTAACGAAAAATGTTCCGGCAAATGTGGTGGTCGGTGGAAATCCTGTGAAGTTTATTTAAACATCTTGAAGAATCAAAATCTGACGAATGAATTGAACGTTGGATTTTGATTTTTTCTTTTTTATCTCAATAAGATAAGTATACTTAATTTTGAGACGAAAGAAATTATTCTCAGTTTAACTTCCTAGAATATATATTATGTAAACTAAAAATAATAAGGGTTCGATGAATGCCTGCTTTTAAAATGAGATTGGAAAAACCTTTACGTCTTTTAGCCTCCTCGTTTTGCTCTATTTCCATAATCAGATAATTTATTGGTTTTCGTTACAATTTAATGAAGGGGCTATTCCTAAACTTCCGACTAGTTCCCCTGTTAAATCCGATAAATATCACCAAACATATTTGGCATGTTCGCAAAAACAAACCAGACCCTAATTTGATAACGTTTTCCTTATGAACAATAGTAACCTTTCGCCTGCGCTCCATCGCACTTTGAAAGGCTGCATGGGCAATACGTGTAATCGCTTTTTTTGTAAATACACCTGTAGATATAGCGACATCTGGTGTAATCATCCACTCTCCTACCCCATGATACATGTTCCGATCTGGATAGAAGCCTTCTGTATTTTCTCGAAAAATGACGAGATCGACGTCTCGTGCAAGGCTTTGTACCCCTGGTAACGATTGATCTGGGTTTGATGCAGAATCATGAGGCCCTAAAATCCACCCATGGCATTTTTTCAATTCGTCTTTAGTAGATGTCGGCACAGGATCTTGGTGAGGAGAATGGATCGCTTCAAAACCGATTGGACATTCTACAAATTCCACAAATGACTCATGAAACTGTGACAGCGCTGCCTTTAAGATGCGCATACTTGCTTGTACAATTTCTGGCCCAATCCCATCTCCTTTCAATACACCGATTCGATATGACTGCATAAAATCCGCCCCTTTATCTTTATTTTACCTTTTCACTAGAAGCATTGTGAAGGCTTCATTTCTTTTGACTAAAATTTCAGTATGATCCTCCCTCATGTTATTTACGAATCAGGAAGTCTCATTTATAATCGAGTAGATTTGTTCTGTCATATATATCATTAAATGTGAGGGATTAGATGGAATTAAAGTGGTATAAATCGATTATTGTCATTTTTACGATGTCTGGGATCTCCATCTCTACATGGTTTTCACGGACACCGGAAGTCAGAGATCTATTACAAGCGAATACAGGGACAATGGGTCTTATTTTACTTGGCTTATCTGTTGGTTCTATTGTTGGACTTGTCCTTTCCAATATATTCGTTCGTAAAAAAGGCGGACGAGTGGCCATTGTGATCAGCGCTTTTTTGATGTTCACTGGATTCACGACTCTCGCCATTGGTTCAACGCTCTCTTCTACCCTTGTGGTCACTGCCGGTCTTTTTCTTTTTGGAGCGGGCTCAGGCATGTGCAATGTGGCCATGAACTTAGAAGGGACGGAAATTGAGTACAATATCAGGAAAACCATCCTGCCTATTTTGCACGCTTCCTTCAGCATTGGCACGTTAATTGGTGCAGGTGCTGGGATTCTCTTTATCCATCTAGGAGTATCTGTGTTGATTCACCTCCTGATCATTGCCATTCTTTTCTTTCTCAGCATTTTGATTTGTACACGGTTTATTCCCCGCGGGACAGGAAAGGATCAGCTTGAGAAGCAAACAAAAACAGTTGATGGTTCTCGCGGCATGGCTGAACAAACGGACGATATCTCTTGCGATGATCGCCTTATGTCTTGCATTTGTAGAAGGCTCTGCAAATGATTGGATTCCACTTGCGATGGTAGATGGCTACGAGGTTTCACATTCCATGAGTACCGTCATCTATGCTTTATTTTTATGCGGGATGATTAGTGGACGACTGATCAGCGGACGTTTAATTGATCGCTTTGGCAGGGTGTTATTGCTAAGAGTCGCTATTTTTTCAGCTGCTGCAGGACTATTGTTAGTTATTTTAAAGATTTCACTCGAAGTGTGTATGATATCCATCTTTTTTTGGGGACTTGGCGCTTCTTTAGGCTTCCCACTGACCATTTCGGCAGCTGGTGATGATAGCCGCTACGCCGTCAAACGCGTCAGCATTGTGACCTTATCTGGTTACACAGCCTCCCTTTCTGGGCCACCAATTTTAGGACTGCTCGCCAATGAGGTAGGACTGCTTCATGCCTTTATATTTGTTCTATTCGCTATTTGTATTGCGGGAATCTTTACAAAAGCTGTAGCAAAACCTCATTCATGACATTCTCACTGAAAAGTGCCAGATTCTTATCATGGCACTTTTTTTAAATTTAAAAAATAAAATCGAAACCTTTCATGAAGTGAAACAGTCCTATAGATGACCTGATGTTTACAGCATTTTAAATGAGGGAAAGTAAAAAAATAAGACTTTTCAAATAACTGAAAACGTGGTAAGATCATGAAAATAAACAGGGAGGGGTGAGAAAAATGAAAAAAAATATGCTGTTAAAATTAGCTGTCTTATTCATAGCACTGGCAAGTTTTCATTTGTTCTCAATGCCTCATTCCGTTCAGGTATACCATCATGCAAAGGTGGTTGCCGATCAAGAATCACATGAAATAAAAATCGTTCAGACAACAGGCGATGAAGAGAAACATGTGAACGCAGTATTTGCCGCATTTACAGCACTGCTGATCATTGGCAGTATGACAGCTGGATTTGCACGCATCACTTATACTGATCGATTTGACCGGAAAAAGAAGCATTTACTTGCAGTGTTCTATCAATCTTCTTATTTCCGAGCAGCTCGTGTTTAACCCAACCATTGAAATCAAAACAAAAATTGGGAGGTTTTACACGATGTTATTTTTCTTAAGATTATTCATTGTAGGTCTGTTCTCTGTCACTTCACTTTCACTTTTCATCTACCAAGGAATTGAAGTGGTTCACGCCATTACAAGCTTGTTCGGCAACCACGAGAGCTAAATGACCAAATTATAAAAATACCCCCTGTCATCTCAGGGGGTTTTCGTTTGCTTATTTATTGTCATCTGGAGTAGATTCCGGTGACAGAAGGACATGGGTCACTTCTCCCTGCTCCTCCTCATCTACAATAAATGATCCATTGCTATAACGATCATTCGCTCTTAAAGTAGAGATATCAAGCGGAATCATGGCACCCTTTTCCGTATCAATCTCAAGTGTATCGTGCAAAGATGCAGCGATCACAGCCACAATACGGTGCGGGTTTTTCTTTAATTCTCTTAGCATGAGAACTCCGCGTTTGGCTCTTGATGTCTTATCAAATTCAGAGAGGTTCATTCGCTTCACGGCACCTCTTTGTGTCGTCAAAACTAGGACATCGTTCTTCGGATCAATGATTTGTCCAGAGACCACTTCGTCCCCTTCCTTCAAGTTGATTCCTTTGACACCAGCCGCTCTTGGGCCTACAACGCTCACTTCTTCTTCATCAAACCACAATCCATAACCATTTTTCGTTGCAATAAACAATTCTTGCTGTCCTGTTGTGACGTAAACATCTACGAGTTCATCATCACCTTTTAGATTCAAGGCGACGAGCGGTTTTGAATATCGCTGCGCTTTATATTGAAGAAGCTCTGTTTTCTTCACCATACCGCCTTTTGTAAAGAACACCAGATATGACGATTCATCAAATTCTTTAATTGGAATCGCTTTTTGAATAGATTCATCACGATCAATCGAAATAATATTCGTAATATGCTGGCCCATGTCTTTCCAGCGTATATCTGGCAGCTGATGAACCGGACAATAAATGTAGCTCCCTTTATTCGTAAACAAAAGAAGAACATCCGTTGTATTCATTTCAAACTGATGAATCAGCCGGTCTGTATCCTTCATGCCAAAGTCCTTCCCGTTAGATGCGGCATAGGAGCGCTGGCTTGTCCGTTTGATGTACCCATCCTTCGTGACCGTAACGTATACATCCTCTGATGCGATCATCACTTCAAGGTTAATCTTAATTTCCTCGATCTTTTCCTCAATGACAGATCGTCTCTCATCAGCATACGTCTTTTTGAGCTTTTTCAAACTGGTCGTAATCACCTTTAGCAGCTTTTTCTCGTTCCCTAAAATGTCTTCAAGTTCTGCTATACGCACGTCAAGCTCACTTGCTTCGTCTCTTAATTGCGTAATATCTGTATTCGTTAAACGATATAATTGGAGAGAAACAATCGCTTCTGACTGGGCTTCTGTAAAGTCATATTTCTCCATTAAGTTATTTTTCGCATCACGCTTATCATTAGACGAGCGGATTGTCGCAATCACTTCATCTAAGATGGAAAGGGCCTTTATTAAACCGTCTACAATATGATGACGTTCCTTCGCTTTTCGAAGCTCATATTCCGAGCGGTTCGTCACCACTTCTTTTTGATGGGCAATATATGCATCAAGTATTGATGTGAGCGTCATTAAGGTCGGTCTTCGATTATGTATCGCAACCATATTAAAGTTATACGGGATTTGCAGATCTGAATTTTTATATAAGAAATTCAAGACACCATTTGCGTCAGCTTCTTTTTTCAGCTCTACAACGATTCGAAGCCCAGTACGGTCTGTCTCATCACGAACCTCTGAAATTCCTTCTACTTTTCTTTCAATGCGGAACTCGTCCATCTTTTTCACAAGGTTGGCTTTATTGACTTCATAAGGGATTTCTGTGATCACGATTTGCTGACGTCCGCCGCGAATGGTTTCAATCTCTGCTTTTCCGCGAATCATAATCTTTCCTTTTCCCGTTTCATAAGCCTTCTTAATGCCATCCACACCTTGAATAATACCGCCTGTTGGGAAATCTGGTCCTTTAATGACTGTCATTAATTCCTCAACCGTACAATGCGGCTGTTCGATTCGTTTAATGACTCCCTCAATCACTTCTCCCAGGTGATGCGGAGGAATATCAGTCGCATAACCAGCTGAAATTCCTGTTGATCCGTTTACTAGAAGGTTTGGAAACATCGCTGGTAATACAACCGGCTCTTTACTTGTATCATCAAAGTTTGCGACAAATTCGACTGTTTCCTTGTCTAAATCCTTTAAAAGCTCTGAAGCAATCGCACTAAGTCTTGCTTCTGTATAACGCATGGCAGCAGGAGGATCTCCGTCAATACTTCCGTTATTCCCATGCATCTCAATCAGCACATTTCGTACTTTCCATTCCTGACTCATTCTCACCATGGCTTCATAAACAGATGAGTCACCGTGCGGATGGTAGTTACCAATGACGTTACCGACTGTTTTGGCGGCTTTACGGAAGTTTTTATCTTGTGTGTTTCCTTCTGCGTACATCGCATATAAAATTCTTCGTTGTACAGGTTTTAGTCCATCACGTGCATCTGGAAGCGCACGGTCTTGGATAATATATTTACTATAGCGACCAAACCGGTCTCCAATCACTTCTTCTAATGGTAAATCATGAAATCGTTCTTGTTGTGCCATGTTTAAACCTCCTCAGCTAGCGACAAGTTTTCATTTTCAAGAATGTTGCTTTCCTCATCAAGTCCAAAGGCGACATTCTTTTCAATCCATTTTCGGCGCGGTTCTACTTTGTCACCCATAAGTGTCGTGACGCGGCGTTCCACTCGTGCAGCATCATCGATTTTTACCCTGACAAGTGTTCTCGACTCTGGATTCATTGTCGTTTCCCATAGCTGGTCGGCATTCATTTCACCTAAACCTTTATAGCGCTGAATCGTATACCCTTTTCCAACTTTCTTTAGTACGCCATCCATTTCTTCATCAGACCATGCATACTCAATGACTTCTTTCTTCCCTGAGCCTTTGCTGACTTTATATAGCGGAGGAAGTGCAATAAACACTTTCCCATGCTCAATCAGCGGCTTCATATAGCGATAGAAGAACGTAAGCAGAAGCACTTGGATATGCGCGCCATCCGTATCAGCATCTGTCATGATCACAATTTTGTCATAATTGATGTCTTCTACATTAAAATCGACACCGACGCCACCACCGATTGCATGGATAATGGTGTTGATTTCTTCGTTTTTGAAAATATCAGCAAGCTTCGCCTTTTCAGTGTTAATGACCTTCCCTCGAAGCGGAAGCACCGCTTGGAACTTTCGGTCACGCCCTTGCTTTGCTGATCCTCCCGCTGAGTCGCCCTCTACTAGGTACAGTTCGTTTCTTGCCGGGTTTCTAGATTGAGCGGGTGTTAATTTCCCGCTTAACGTCGCTTCGGACTTTTTACGTTTCTTGCCGCTCCTCGCTTCTTCTCTTGCTTTTCTAGCAGCTTCTCTTGCCTGCTGCGCTTTAATGGCCTTTTTCACAAGAAGAGTCGCCGTTTCCCGGTTTTCTTCAAGAAAATAAGCAAGTTTTTCAGAAATAACAGTGTCAACAGCTGATCGAGCCTCACTTGTCCCAAGCTTTCCTTTTGTTTGTCCTTCAAATTGAAGCAGCTCTTCAGGAATTCTGACGGAAATAATGGCAGACAGTCCTTCTCGAATGTCAGTGCCTTCTAAATTTTTGTCTTTTTCTTTTAAAAGAGTTACTTTGCGTGCATATTCATTAAAGGCTCTCGTCATTGCTGTTTTTGCACCAGACTCATGCGTACCGCCATCTTTTGTTCTTACGTTATTGACAAAGGAAAGGATATTTTCTGAGTAGCCATCATTGAATTGAAAAGCAAAATCTACTTCAATGGACTGATGCTCCCCTTCAAACGAGACGACTTCACTGAGTACATCTTTTTCCTCATTTAAATAAGCAACGAATGCTTCGATGCCCGTCTCATAATAAAAGGTTTCTTGTGCATCGTGTCGTTCATCGATCAGCTCTATTTTTAACCCTTTTAATAAAAAGGCTGATTCTCTTAAACGTTCTGATAATGTATCGAAATTATAGGTGGTGACACTGAACATTGTTGGGTCTGGCTTAAAATGAATCAGTGTTCCTGTCTTTTTCGTTTTCCCGATTTTTTCAAGTGATGTCACTGGCTTGCCGCCGTGTTCAAATCGCTGGTGATAAATAAAGCCATCTCGTTCAATTGTTACGGTGAGCCATTCTGACAGTGCGTTTACAACAGATGCCCCAACCCCGTGAAGTCCACCACTTGTTTTATATCCGCCTTGACCAAATTTCCCGCCTGCGTGCAGGACAGTTAAAATGATCTCAGGTGTCGGTTTTCCAAGCTTATGCATACCAGTAGGCATTCCTCGTCCTTTATCTTGGACGGAAATGCTGTTATCTTTATGTATTTTGACAATGATATGATCTCCATGGCCAGCGAGCACTTCATCGACAGAATTGTCTACAATCTCATAGACAAGGTGATGAAGACCGCGTGAATCCGTAGATCCAATATACATACCTGGACGTTTACGGACCGCTTCAAGCCCCTCTAGCACCTGAATAGAATCATCGTTATAATCTACTTGCTGCTTTTTAACCAAATGCTTAATCCCCTTTCACTAACAAACATAACCGGCTAATCATCAAATGATCTCTCTAGATTTTAATGATGATCATGCTGCTCATTACTGTCCACTTTAATAAGCTGCATCATCACCATGCATGTGTGATTCAGCTATACATGCTCTTTTGCATGACTATGAGAATGGCCCATATTGTGCAATCAGAACTAGAAGTCCATTATAAACAAGACTGTTTCATAAGCCAAATGCAATCATATGATGGTTTTAGCAAAACAGAACATGTGTTCCATCTTTATCTTATCGCTCTTTTTCTCGATATGCAAGGTCATCGATATGTCCCTGTCGCCTTATTTTATCGCTTTCTTCTAGAATCGCAAATATATTTCTGCAACAAAAAAGTAAAAATCCTTGGTTTTCAAGGATTTTTGACGATTTAATGAGTTTTTGTCATAGCATGAGCCACTTTAATGCATAAATCCATGATGGCCACTTTCCCTTTTTGCTCAATCAATCTTTTCGCTTCTTCGTGATATACGCCTTGCTGTGCCCAAAAAACAGGTGCGTCCATTTCAAGAAATTCTTTTGCCACCTCAGGTAAAAATTCTGAACGTCTAAAGACATTGACAATATCAACAGGCTCTTGAATGTCTTTTAAAGACGCGACCGCTTTTACGCCAAGTGCTTCATCAATCGTTGGATTCACCGGAATGATGTCATAACCGGCATCCTGCATAGCTTTGGAGACCATATAAGACGTTCGGTGCGGCTGATCTGATAAACCAACAACAGCAATTCGTTTGCTGCTCTTTAATATACGACCGATTTCTTGTTTAGTAGGATGATTCATCCAGACACTCCTTTTCTTCTATTTTAGCGAATTTCTTCTGAAAAACAAAGCTCAATTCATTCTCCTTCTCTTTTTTCAAAAAAAGATCGCCATGTTTTTCATAAGATCATGTTAAAATGTAAGACAAGAGGGAGAATATAAAGGAGTTATGCAGATGTTAATTGCTTTGATGTTTATTTTGGCTTATCTACTCGGCAGTATTCCATCCGGTCTCATTGTCGGGAAAGCTGCAAAGGGAATCGATATCCGTGAACATGGCAGCGGGAACCTAGGTGCGACGAATGCATATCGTACGCTTGGGGTAAAAGCAGGGTCTATCGTTATTACAGCTGATATTTTAAAGGGGACTCTCGCTTCAGCTTTACCGTTTTTCATGCAGCTGGACATTCATCCCTTACTAGCAGGAGTTGCTGCTGTTATCGGTCACAGCTTTCCTGTCTTTGCAAAATTTAAGGGGGGAAAAGCAGTCGCTACGTCAGGCGGTGTGTTGCTATTTTATGCCCCGTTCTTATTTATCACGATGATCGCTGCTTTTTTCTTATTTTTATACATTAGTAAATATGTGTCTTTATCATCAATGCTGACTGGAATCTATACATTCATTTACAGCATATTCACCCAAGACCTATTCTTAATTATTGTTGTAGCCGTTCTTGCTGGCTTTGTGATCTACAGACACATCGCCAACCTCAAACGAATTCTCAACAAAACTGAACCGAAAATCAAATGGCTCTAGCCGTTTATTAAGTTTAAATATGTGGTAAAAGTACAGAAAAGCTGTTTTTGCATTCTGCATTTAAAAAAACAGCATGACTTCAAAAAGGGGCGATCACATTGAAATTAACGATGAAAGATGATGCACTAAATTGGTACAAGGATGAACTGGATTTAGAAAAAGGTGATCATGTTCGCTTTTTTGTGAGATATGGCGGGTGCAGTAATGTACAAAAAGGCTTTTCTCTCGGCGTCGCAAAAGATGAACCCCAAAATGCCGGCGCAACCGCTGAATTAGAAGGTATTACTTTCTTTATTGAGGAAAGTGATATTTGGTATTTTGACAACCATGATCTGCATATTGATTATAACGAGTCCGTGAAAGAACCAGAGTTTCATTATGAATAAACAAAAAAGATACCTCATCCCTCGGGTATCTTTTTTGTTTTATACATCAATATATAGTCCATACTCCTGAATGTTTCCTAAAGACCGCTCCTTTTGCAAGATCCTTTCTTGCGATTCACCGATCAGGTCAAAGTGAGGAAAGCCTTCACGGACATGAATCCATTCTTTTTTTAATCCATGTGTTTCTCCCCAAGCCATTAATTGCTTCATATCCTGACAGGCTGCCTTTGTGACGGTATTGGCATTTGGAAAACGGTCATCAAGCCAATAGTGCGTCAAAAAGGCGACTTTCCCTTGCCGAACAGCTGATTTCCATGCGTTCAAATCGCTTCTTTTCATACCAAATGCCATAGATTAACCCTGCTTTTTCGACTGTTCATATACTTTGTGCCAGGCAGGAAAGGCTTTTCTAAACTGAATAGGTCTAAAGGTGTCTTTGTCTACACAAATATGTGAGGTTGTCCCCGTAATAGCTGTCTGTCCATCAGGCTTTTGAATTTCATAGCCATACACCGTTTTGACACCATTGTATTCTTCAATCCACGTATGGATGGTTGCGGTTTCGCCGTACAGTAATGGTTTTTTATATCGAACCTGAAGATCTACAACAGGTGCAAGGACACCGTCTGCTTCTAGCTGCGCATAGGAAAATCCCAGTTCTTTTATCAACGCTGTTCTGCCGACTTCCATCCAAATTAAGTAATTGGCATGATAAACGATGCCCATTTGATCTGTTTCTGCATAACGGACTTCTATTTCTTTTTTGGATACATACACGTTTTCATCGCTCTCCTATCGAAACCTAAGGTCTCTGCCATTTTACCACATTCCAAAAGGTTCTTCTAAAAAGAGGCAATAAAATAAACCAGGAATCCCTGGTTTATTCGGTGTAGCCATTCTTTCTTGCTGCTTCTTCGTCCTTTATCTCAGAACGCATGGCGTCAATACTCGTTCTGCGATTTTCGTTTTTTTGCTTGATCATCTGCTGTTCTTCCTCTGTCGAAAGGGCCATCGCTTCTTCAGATTCATCAATATTTTCTAGCGTGTTCTCGATCATATCTTGGAGCTTTTCAACATTATCAGAACGATCATCTGGATTGGATTGATATGACTTACCATTCATCATGCTTACCTCCTATTATTCGCCCTTCGTCTGTATCACATCAGGCTGTTCATTTGATTTATTATGCATCTTTTTACCTTTATTGCGTTTGTATGCTACAGGTTTTGTCCCTAAATGGTCTGGTGTAAACTGTGCTTGTTTATCATGCTCTCTACCCATCATTCATCCCTCCCTCTTCTTTAGGATGAACGAAAACGGATAAAACATAACTTATTTCTGTCTAAAGCGCTCTTCCAACTTTTCTTCTAGCTGGTTTAAAAATTCCTCATTAGTTAATAATTCTTTCTTATTTTCAAGCACAAGCTCTTCAAATGTACGGCGTTTTCTTCTTCTCATTCCACTCACCTCCAGTGTATGTGTATTACATTTTCGCCAAAAAATTTAGAAAATAAGCAAAAGAGCTGAATCATTATAGATCCAGCTCTGTTTCAATTTCTTTTTTTGTCAGCATTTGATGCTTCACAGACATGATGCGTCCTTTTTCATCTAATATGTATGTAGTTGGATATGAAAGCACCTGATACCTCGCTTGAATGCCTTTTTGGTCCAATAAAACAGGAAGGGTCAGCTTTAATTCATCTCTGAATGCTGCAACATGATCCACACTCTTTTCAGTGGTCGTCAAATTCACCGCTAGTACTTCGACTTGATCATTCTCGCTTCTGATCGCATCTAGATCCGGCATTTCCGTTCTGCATGGTTTACACCATGTCGCCCAAAAATTGACGAGCACCTTTTTCCCGCGATAATCAGATAACGATACGGTTTTGCCATCAAGTGTTTTGAGCTCAAAATCAGGGGCCTGATCCCCTTTTTCAAGACCGATGGCCGGCTCTTTTGGCCCAAATAAATTCCACGCAAGTAAACCAATCAACACAAGTAAAACAGCGCTTGCCATTACTTTTTTCCACATGATTGATCCTCCACTATTTTAAAAAAGAAGAGAAAGCTTTCGGCCGCCTTCTCTTCTTCGCTTTATTAGTTGCTTGCCAATTTTTCACGCAGTACCATTTGAAGAATACCGCCATGACGATAGTAGTCAATTTCGACTTCACTGTCAAAGCGAACTACCACTTCAAATGTTTTCTCATTGCCATCTGTATCAATGGCTTTCACAGTGACAAGATCACGCGGACGAACTGTTTCATCAACATTTACTTCGAATGTTTCTGTTCCTGTTAGTCCATGAGTCTCTGCACTTTCTCCGTCTTTAAACTGTAAAGGAAGTACGCCCATGAAGACAAGGTTACTTCTGTGGATACGCTCAAAGCTTTCAGCTAGAACAAATTTAATCCCAAGAAGGTTTGTTCCTTTTGCAGCCCAGTCACGTGAAGAACCCATTCCGTAGTCTTTACCTGCTAAGATCGCAAGACCTGTTCCATCTTCTTTATAACGCATGCATGCATCATAAATGGATGTCACTTCACCAGTTGGCCAATACGTTGTATATCCGCCTTCTGTTCCCGGTGCAATCTGGTTCTTAATACGGATGTTTGCAAAAGTACCTCTCATCATAACATGGTGGTTCCCACGGCGAGATCCATATGAGTTGAAGTCTCTAGGCGACACGCCTCTTTCTTGCAAGTATTTACCTGCAGGTGTGTCCTTCCCAATTGCTCCAGCTGGAGAAATATGGTCAGTTGTGACAGAGTCACCGAATTTTGCAACAACGCGAAGTCCTTTAAGTGGCTCAACTTTGCCAGGTTCAACTGAAAGGTTTTCGAAGAATGGTGGGTTGTCAATATAAGTTGAATCCTCATCCCATTTGTATAGTGCATCATCGGTTGTTTTGATTTCATTCCAGCGATCGTTGTTATCAAAGACAGTTTCATACTCTGAACGGAATAATTCAGGTGTTACTGTGCTCTTAACAACACTGTTGATTTCGTCCATCGTTGGCCAAATGTCATTGAAATAGACGTTTTTGCCATCCTTATCGACACCGATCGGATCCTTTGTTAGGTCGATATCTACAGTACCCGCAAGTGCATATGCCACAACTAGTGGTGGTGATGCAAGGTAGTTTCCTTTGACAAGCGGATGGATACGTCCTTCAAAGTTACGGTTACCTGATAAAACTGAAGTGATCAGCAGATCATTTTCAGAGACAGCTTCCTCAATTTCTTTCTCAAGCGGTCCAGAGTTTCCGATACATGTTGTACAGCCATATCCGACAATGTTAAATCCAAGGTCTCTTAGGTATGGAAGAAGTCCTGAGTTCACAAGGTATCCTGTTACAACCTTTGAACCTGGCGCTAGTGACGTTTTCACATAGTTTGGTACCTTCATACCAAGCTCACTTGCTTTCTTCGCGACAAGACCTGCCCCAATCAAGACGTATGGGTTAGATGTATTCGTACAGCTCGTAATCGCTGCAATCGCAATCGCACCTGTCTTCATGACAGCTTTTTCACCGTTTTGAAGATCAAATTCGATTTGTTTATCCAGCTCTGATTTATCTAAACCGAACCCTTGGTTCCCTGCTGGGCTTTCGATGTGTTTATGGAACGTGTCTTTCATTTCAGAAAGTGGAATCAAATCTTGTGGACGTTTTGGACCAGATAAGTTTGACTCAATTTTAGAAAGATCAATTTCCACGACATCAGTAAAAATTGGTTCCTCAGCATCTGGCGTATAGAATAAACCATTTGCGCGAGAATATTCTTCAACGATATTAATTTGCTCTTCATCACGGCCAGTGAGACGTAGGTAAGCAAGAGCTTCCTCATCTACTGGGAAGAATCCGCAAGTAGCACCGTATTCAGGCGCCATGTTCGCAATCGTTGCACGATCAGCTAATGGCAGCTGTGCAACGCCTGGTCCGAAGAATTCAACAAACTTGTTCACAACGCCTTTTTCACGTAGTACTTGCGTAACTTTTAATGCCAAGTCAGTTGCAGTTGTTCCGTTTGGAAGCTCCCCAACTAATTTAGCGCCAATGACTTCTGGTACTGGGAAGTAAGATGGCTGGCCAAGCATACCAGCTTCCGCTTCGATACCGCCAACTCCCCATCCAAGAACACCAATTCCGTTAATCATTGTTGTATGAGAGTCAGTACCAACTAGTGTATCTGGGTAAGTGATGATCTCGCCATCTTCTTCAATTGCATGAACAACACTTGCAAGATACTCTAAGTTCACTTGGTGAACAATTCCTGTTGCAGGCGGAACAGCTTGATAGTTGTTAAACGCTTTCTTTGCCCAGCTCAGGAAGTTATAACGCTCTGCGTTACGTTCGAATTCTAAATCCATGTTAATGTTTAATGCGTCTTCAGTTCCAGCTTTGTCAACTTGTACCGAGTGGTCAATGACAAGGTCAACTGGAATTTCAGGGTTGATTTTATCCGGGTCTCCTCCGACATCTGCCATTGCTTTTCTTAAAGAAGCAAGGTCAACGACGGCTGGTACACCCGTGAAGTCTTGTAAAATAACACGAGATGGTTTAAATGGAACATCAATCTCTTTTACCTCGGCAGTTCCCCATTTTGCCAAGTTTTCAACGTGTTCCTTTTTGATCACTCTACCGTCTACTTGGCGAAGCACTGATTCTAACAGTACCTTAATGGAATAAGGCAGCTTAGAAACATTTCCGATTCCTTGTTTTTCTAGTGCTTCTAACGAATAATAGTGATACGTTTTCCCATTTGTCGAAAACGTTTTTCTAGATTGAAAAGCGTCTTGTTTAGCGACTTGCTGCTGTTTCGACATGTCCAAAATCCCCCTTTTGATGATCAAGATCAATTTCAATTCTCAGAAAAATCGTCGTATTTCACCACAATTTTCTCACAATTTCATCTTAAAACAAATTCATACATAAGTAAATAACAATACTTTTATTAAATTCAATAAGTTTATCTTATCATTAGGAAATGATTACTCTTCATAAACCGAGTGGCGCGGGTTCATACTAATATTGAGGTGATAGAACATGACAAAACGAAAAGCAAATCATGTGATTGACGGCATGAACGCAGCCAAAAGCCAAGGAAAAGGTGCAGGCTATATTGAAAATGATCAGCTCGTTTTAACAGAAGAACAAAGACAAAACAATAAAAAACGCAAAAAGAACCAATAAGAAAGGAGCAAGAATCATGACGAATAAAAACACAGGGAAAGACATCCGTCAAAACTCTCCTAAGGAGCATCATGGCAGGCAGCCTGAGCCATTATCAGGCAGTAAAAAAGTGAAAAACCGCAACCATTCAAGACAAAAGCACAATTCACATCATGATATGTAAACATTCCTTTCTCATCCCGTGACCAAACGGGACGTTTTAGGTCTTTCACACATTTCAGTTTTCAACATATGATTTATTATGAGATGTGATGGAGGAGTGTTTATGGAGAATGAAAAGCAAGTGAATTCCTCTGATTTTCTTGAAATAGATGATTGGCTTAATGTGTTAATGGATGATCCTTTTGCCTGGTATGATGAACACCTCCCAATTGATCTTTATGAAACAAGCCGTGATTATATTATTGAGATCGATATCTCTACCCTGTCGATCACTGATGTAAAGCTGACCTTCGCTGGATATGAGCTCACTCTAGCTTTCACGGCACAAAAGCCAAATGATGAAAGCGAACAGCAAATTGAAAAAAGTGTCATGCTCCCTTTTTATTTGAATAACAAAGACATTGACACAGAATACGAAAACCGAATCATATCGATAAAAATTAAAAAATATTCTCATCATCAAGACGGGGCATTTTCCTTTCAAATGCCGCATTTCAAACATTAAGAGCCCACCTTCATTTTTTTGGTGGGCTCTCTTCCGTTCGTTTCAAGTCAATCCCTTTTGCGAACCACCATGGCCAAATAGTAGAGTCGCGATACGATAATATATTCTTTTTCTACTAAATGGTTTGGGTCCTTCTAGTAAATGGACGTCTATCAATGAAAAAGGGGCGCTTATAGAGAAAAGATACAGACATTTTTGTTATTTTCTTCTATCATCTCTTCATGTAAAATAAGATAGAGACATAAGGGGTATAAGGAGTGAGAACATGTTAAGCGGCTGGTTTTTGTGGTTCATTTTATTTTGGGGGACAGTGATGATCGGATTACTAGCAATCGGTGGCTTTTTTATGTTTCGCAAATTTTTAAAACGATTGCCGAAGGAAGACGGGAAATCAGAACTTGATTGGCAGGATGAATATATTCAAAAGAGCCTGCACCTATGGCGGGATGAGGACAAACAGCTTTTAAATGAGCTCGTATTACCAGTTCCAGAGCTGTTTCGAGATGTCGCCAAAGAAAAAATTGCGGGTAAAATTGGCGAACTGGCATTAAAAGAACAGGCTGCCAGCATTAATTTAGACTTAATCATTCGCGGCTATATAATCGCTACGCCAAAGCGAGACCATAAGTTTTTACTTAAGCGCCTGCAAGAAAAAAACATCGATCACACGCCATACGAATCGCTATTAAAATAACCTCCTTTTTAAAAAGGAGGTTTAATTCATTTGAGCCTGCTGCGGATCTAATTGTTTAGACAGCTTTCTAAACGATAAATACATGGCGACCCGCCAAGGCACGATCATGCCAAAGGCAAGGATCCAAAACATCCCGCTTAACGCACCATAATCAATGGAAGAACTCAGGATGGTCTTCATGCCAATACGAATAACAAGAAGACCAATGAGAATGAACACAAATGCTTTTGATCGCTTTAGATAAATTTCATTCCCTCTAATTTCAAATTTTGATGTTTTAATTAAAAATATGGAGAAAAACATCCCCACTGTGATCGCCTCAAGAAATTCGGCTCCAGTTACTTGAAACATAGGGACCAAAAACATCAGAGCGCCAGTGCTCATGAATATAGGAGGTAAAATAATTTTCTTCGCGGTTGCAGGTTTTGCAGATGATTTAATGCGAATAAACATGACGGCTACCGCCATACATACTGCAATTATAGAAGAGATTATGATCATCATATCAAATCATTCCTTTATTCTTTAAGGTCAGTCTATGTATAATATACTCCAATTGACGAAAAAAAACCATTCGCCGCGACTGTAGAAAACGATTTCAAAAGCCTGTAAATCCACCAAACAATGATGAGAACATAATGATAATCCATGTTAGAAGATCAAAGAACAGTAAAATCCCTACCACAATCATAATGATCCCGCCAATTCTCATGATGAGCTGCTGACGCTTTCTGATCCACGCCATTTTCGTGATGAAAAAGGACAGAACAAAAAACGGAATGGCAAAGCCTAATACATACGCAATCATATAGGTCACAGCGGACTCCGGTTTGTTGCTAGCAAGTGTGATGACAGCTGATAAAATCGGGCCGGTACAGGGTGTCCATCCAGCGGCAAAACCCATTCCGATGAGAATCGATCCAAAAAAACCAGCCGGACGATTTTTAAACTGCATCCTCTTTTCCCCCATGAGAAAAGAAGGCTGGAATACACCAAGAATCATAAAGCCAAAGAAAATAATGAGAATCGCCCCAATTTGACGAATCGCTTGATGATATTCAATAAAGAACGAACCAACGAACGATGTCCCAAAGCCAATCGCAATAAAAATGATAGAGAACCCAATTAAAAAGAATAATGTATGAAGCAGACTTCTTCTTCTCAGCATCACCTTCTCAGATTTCACTTCATCTATACTAACACCCGTGATATACGATAAAAAGGCTGGGTAAAGCGGAAGACAGCACGGTGAGATAAAAGAAAGAAACCCTGCTCCAAAAGCTAAAAAATAATTCAGATCTGACAAAAGAACACCCCCCTTCTTATAATATACAACAAGAGATGACAAAATCATTTCATTTTTTTTACATCATCTCAATAAAGATGGTCTATTCTCTTAAAACCTTATATAATTTAATTTGACATCGAGATAACGAATCCTTTAAATTTGAAAATAAACCTTAATATGGATATAATAGAATCGATTCTTTTTATCAAGATTTGCATGAAAGGAACATGACTTTGGTAAAAACATCATTATTAACTCAAATTGAAGAAAAAAGAGAAGAGCTGATGAAAGTTGTCTTGCATAATGGGATGACATCAACAGTGACCATCGAACATAGCCAGCAGCTAGATCATCTCCTCTTACAATATCAACGACACCTACACTCAAACTCAGCCAACTAATCATATCTCATGATATAAACCATGCCGCACGATTTTAGAAAAGTTGATATGTGTGACAATAAACGAAACAAAAACCTCTGATCACAGGGGTTTTTTGTTTTTGGTCTTTCAGATGATGCTTGACGCAGACGCCATAATAAAAACCACCTTCCCTGCTTCATTCATGCAAGTACAGTGGTTTTAAGCGTCTGATGAAGGTGACTTCAATAAAGAAAGGACATAGCTTGTCCATTCTTTATGACCATGTTCCATCTATGATCATAATATCGTACGTATTATTTCGCTTGGTTGTTCATGGCTTTCATCATTTGATTGATTTTCTTTTGGGACGGTTTCATGCCCATTTGCATCATCATCATACGAAGCATTTGTTCATTAATTGGTGGATTCTTTTTTAAGTAGCTCATCATATACTTACGAGCAATAAAGAATCCGAGTGCAACTCCTGCAAGCAGTGCAACAACGCCTACAAGGATGACAACCCATAAATCCATAATTCTTCCTCCTTCATGTTGTCTCGTATAAAGTGTACTAAACAAAAGGCTATTATACAACATTTCACGTTCAATTTTATTTTTTTAAACAAAATTCCTCACTTTTACCGGATTGAGCCACCCGTGCTTCTTTGATCCAAAGTCCATGGCAAGGAAGCAAGGACTGATTTTTCTCAGCACTTCAAAAAACACCGCTTCTGCCTCATAACTACCCTTGGCAGACATTTGGATATAACGATCTTTGATAATGAATGCAGCTGTTCCTTTTCCATCTGGTAATGAGGCGCTGTAAATCGAGCCTATTTGTGTATAGTGAATGTTCGTTAAGTTGTTCATTAATCGCTGGTGCATATGAAAAGCAGGGATTCGTTTCGTCACGTAATCCACTTGCTTAACAAGCATAACCAATTCATCTTCCGTGCGGTTCGTCCAGTGTAACGACTCAAACAAATGAAACAAAATAGATTCTCTGCCAAAATAATGATGAGCAAATTCATCCTCAATCCAATAAATATAATAATGGCGTTCCATGTCTATCCCTTCCTTTCACATTTCGTCAATCTCGTTTATTGCTTGTATTATACAAAAATGTGAAAGAAAGAATTGTCTATATATGAAGCAAGAAGAAACTAGTTTTGTCAAAAAAACAAGAAAAAAGAAAAAAGTTTGCAGAGCGGATGGAAATGCTCTGCAAACAGGTAGCAAAAAAGCATGATGCTTGGAAATCGATTATTTATTAAGCTTCGCTTTCACACGGCTGACCACGTTACTTACAGTAAATCCGTATTTCTCAATAATGGTTTCACCTGGAGCAGAAGCGCCAAATTTATCAATCGCAATCACGTCGCCATCAAGACCAGTGTAACGCTCCCAGCCAAGTGAAGCACCCATTTCAATCGCAATACGTGCTCTCACTGCTTTAGGTAGGACTGACTCTTTGTATTCGTCTGACTGCTGATCGAAGCGATCCCATGCAGGAAGACTCACAACAGAAGCGCGGATGCCTTCTTTTTCAAGTGCCTTTTGCGCTTCAATCGCTAAACCGACTTCAGATCCTGAAGCGAGTAAAAGTGCTTCTGGCTGAGCATCAGCAGCTTCAACGACAACGTATCCACCTTTTTCTACTCCCTCATATGCCTTCTCTGGTGCTTGGTCAATCGTTGGAAGGTTTTGACGAGTGAGTACTAGTGCTGTTGGTTTATCCGTTGAAGATACAGCCAGTTTCCACGCTGCAGCTGTTTCGTTTCCATCTGCTGGACGAATGACAGAAAGGTTAGGCATCGCACGTAATGAAGCAAGTTGTTCAACCGGCTCATGCGTTGGCCCATCTTCACCGACGGCAATACTATCATGCGTAAAGACATAAGTGACTGGCAGTCCCATTAATGCAGCAAGACGAATAGCTGGTCTTAAGTAATCTGAGAAAACAAAGAACGTTCCGCCGAATACACGGAGACCGCCGTGAAGTGCCATACCGTTTAACGCGGCACCCATTGCAAATTCTCTGACACCAAACCAAATATTTTTACCGGCATAATTCTCTCTGCCAAAGTCATCTGTATGTTGAATCGTTGTTTTATTTGATCCAGCAAGGTCAGCGGACCCACCAATAAAGAAAGGTACTTGTTTCGCAATGCCGTTTAATACTTCGCCAGAAGAAGCGCGAGAGGCAAGGCTTGAGCCTGCTTCATAAACAGGAACCTCTTGATCCCAATTCTCAGGAAGCTTCCCTTCGATCGCAAGCTTCAGCTGGGCTGCTAGCTCTGGATATTCTTTTTCATATTGCTCGAATAGCTCATTCCACGCTGCTTCTTTTTTCTGACCAGCGTCTTTTACAGCTTCTTTGAAATGATCGTACACTTCAGAAGGTACATGGAAATCTTCTTCAAACGTCCAAGAATAAGCTTCCTTCGTCAGCTTTGCTTCCTCGCTGCCAAGCGGTGCACCATGCACACCAGAAGTTCCCGCACGGTTTGGAGATCCGAAACCGATCGTTGTTTTCACTTCAATGAGTGTAGGTTTGTCCGTACTTTGTTTTGCTTTTTCAATAGCAGCAGTCACTTCTTCGATGTTGTTGCCGTCTGTTACGTAAAGAACTTCCCAATTCATCGCTTCAAAACGATTCTTCACATTTTCAGAGAATGAACGATCTAGGTCGCCATCTAAAGAAATATCATTTGAATCATAAAGAACAATTAAACGGCCTAAGCCTAAATGACCAGCAAGTGAAGCAGCTTCAGAGGAAATTCCCTCCATTAAGTCTCCGTCTCCGCAAATGCTGTATGTATAGTGGTCCACAACGTTAAAGTTGTCTTTGTTATACGTTTCCGCAAGATGTCTTTCTGCAAGTGCCATTCCAACTGCCATGGCAATCCCTTGTCCTAAAGGACCTGTTGTGGCATCTACACCTTCTGTGTGTCCAAATTCAGGATGTCCAGGTGTTTTGCTTCCCCATTGGCGGAATTGTTTTAGATCTTCGATGCTAAGGTTGTATCCGCTTAAATGAAGCATGCTATATAAAAGCATAGAGCCATGTCCCGCAGATAAAACAAAACGGTCTCTGTTAAACCAATTTGGATTTTGCGGACTTACGTTTAAGTGATTCGTCCATAAAGCGTATGCCATTGGTGCAGCACCCATTGGCATTCCAGGGTGACCGGAATTCGCTTTTTCAATTGCGTCTATGGAGAGAGTACGTATTGTTGCAATAGATTTCAATTCAATCGTTTCCATATAAATCCCCTTCCGTATCTTGTGTACACCATTATCATAAATCTACTGTCCTTTTTTCACAACTATTTCACGCTGAAAAAAAAGGATTTTGTCACATTTAGTTTATCGATCACCTAAAAACTTATGCAAATAAGAAAAAAGATGAGAATATTCTTCCCATCTTTTCAAAATTCAAGAAATCCTAGTCTTAATGAAGGTTCTGATCTCTTTCTCTTTTTAATTTTTCTGGTGTGACATCGTTTCCTTCAGGATCGACGATTTTCACGGTTTTAAGTGTATTTTTCATAGAAGAACGAAAAGCTTTTAAATATTCTTCTCTTAAATGCTTTTGTTCTGTTTTTTCAGCGTCCGACAAACCGGTCTCTTTCGACTTTTTTGAAAGCTCATTTATTCTTGCAAGCTGCTTTTTAGAAATCATGACAAACTCCTTTAAAACATTTTCTCTACATACTACTAAATATCATTCATTTTTACAACAATTCACACTTTACGTGGTAAGAGCTTTTTCATATTCTTGATACCTTCTATGCACCGTCGCCTTTGAAATGTCAAAGCCTAGTGCCTGAAGTGTTGCTGCAATTTCGGCGAACGTCATGTTGTTTTTTCTTAATCGAACAATTTCTGAAATCGGTACTTCAATTCGCTCACGGCCAGGCGCCTGCTCATGGTGTTTTAAATTGAGTTCAGGCTGATACCCGCGCTCAACAGCCCTCTTCATTCCCCGCTTAATTTTCAGGTTATGAATTTTTCGTTGATACTCTTCCACGATTCCTACAATCTCAATGACCATCTCATCTGCTTCTGAAAGCTCAAGCTCTCCTCTATGAAAAACACTATACACCTTTACTTTCTCTTTAAAAAGACAATGAAGAAGCGCAATTTTTGCTTGTCCTCTTCCAAGGCGCGTCTCATCCTGAATGAGAACAGCATCTATTGACTCTTCTTTCAGCGTAGCAAGCATATCAAAAACACCATTACGATCTAGATCGTATCCACTCGCTTTTTCTTTAATGACTTTGACCACATTCATCTTGTGCAAAGCAGCTAAAGCTAGCAATTCTTCTTCTTGTCTTTTCAGCGAGGTTTCCTGCTCTTCTTTGACAGTACTTACTCTCGCATAAATGATTGCGTTCATGTCTTCAATCGACCTTTCTACTGTACTGTTGCAAGTTGATATACGACTGGATGCTCTTTTTTGACTGGTATCACAAGGATGTCGCCAGGCTGGATTTCAGTTGAAGCAAGATCATTGTGTTCGGTTACCCAGTCAATAAACGCATTTTTGTCGATTGTTTTACTGTCGTTTACTTGATCAGCTAACCCCCAAAGAGTATCACCTGATTGAACCTCTATTTTAACATATTGATTTGGATCATTATGGCTAGTGACTGCGATAAGTGAGAGAAATATGCCAACGATGAATGAGAATACCCCAATAAAAATAATAGATTCTTTTAACCTCATAATGTCATCTCTCCTAACAGAATATGTGTTCGCTCTTTCTGTCATTCATTATAAATACGAACAAACGTTTCTGTCAAACGTTTTTTTCGAACCTATGTTTGTACTGTTAGGAAAAACATGCTATAATTTCTTTAAAATTGACGTTTTGAGGTGCAAAAGATGACGAAGCTATCAAAAAGACAACTCGATATCCTGACATTCATCAAAGAAGAAGTAAAAAGCAAGGGCTATCCCCCATCCGTTCGTGAAATTGGAGAAGCTGTCGGTCTAGCATCCAGCTCAACTGTCCATGGACATTTAGCTAGACTAGAAACAAAGGGTTTAATTAGAAGAGACCCGACAAAACCTAGAGCGATCGAAGTACTAGATGAAGAGGAAATGAATATTCCAAAGAGTGCTGTAATGAATGTACCAGTCATCGGAAAAGTAACAGCAGGCCTGCCTATCACGGCTATTGAGAATGTAGAAGAATACTTCCCGCTTCCAGAGACTTTTGCAGCGCCAGATGAACAAGTATTTATGCTTGAAATTATGGGAGAAAGTATGATTGATGCGGGTATTTTGGACAAGGACTATGTCATTGTGCGTCAGCAAAGCACCGCCAACAATGGAGATATTGTGGTCGCCATGACAGAGGAAGATGAAGCCACAGTGAAACGTTTTTATAAAGAAGATACACACTTTAGATTACAGCCAGAGAACCCATCAATGGAACCGATTATTTTACAGAATGTGAGTATACTAGGTAAAGTGATTGGCGTATTTAGAAATATTCATTAAAACAAGCCGGTATATCATCAGCTGCTGATGAGAACCGGCTTGTTTTTTATGAACAAGAATAAGCAAGAATGCTCGAACTTGGGAACGAACCAAATGTAAAGTTCGGCCATATAAAGCCTGTTGTACGGCCAAAAGGCTGTGAGGAAAGCACATACATTAAAAATACTTGACCGTTTCTAAGGAACACAATCGTCCATCTTCTATTACATCCCGCAGCAAACTGAACAGTTTGCTGGCCTCCACTTACACTTTGCCCTGAAATAAGTGACTGCATACTTTGAGGCTGAGAGACTGCTTGCTGATACTGTGAGATGATATGCTGCGGCGGAGCTGGCGGGGCTGATTGTCCGCCTGAACCTTGCCCTGGCCCAGTACCTCCCCCTCCGATTGGAAACCCAGGAAATCCTCCAACTTGAGGAATAGGAAGCGATGGCCATCCTTGTACCTGCCTATCATATAAGTACCCATTCCACATACCTTCATACGGATGATACATATGAAACACCACTTTCTTAGACATTCATCACGACAGTATATGTCATAAATGAAAAAGGGTGTTGAACGTCCAAATAGAAATTTTTCCAAAAGACGTTTTGTTCTTCTGTAGAACGGTTAAATAGTAGTGAAGAAGAAAAATTAAAAAAATGAAAACTTTTTGTCTCGCTCAAACGTTATATAGATAGAAAGAAAAGAAATAAAAAACTTTTAGATTTAATACTTGTAATATCACTGTAATTATTGTAACATTTGTAACATAAGAAGTTTTCATTTAAAAAAGGAGGCAATCGCCTTGAAAAAATTATTTGTTTTATTAACTGCTATTATGCTTATGATCTCATTACAATCAACAACACTGGCCGCTTCCAAAAAACCAGCCGCTTTAACAAATAAAGAAGCGTTACATATTGCCCTTGATGCAAGAGAACACTTTTGGAGTGCGATGTCAGGCTACAAAATTAATGAACATTCAGATTACAAATTAAAATCATTTAGTTATAAAGACATGACGTACAACTATCTTTCTAAAACATTTGATACAAAGAAAAAACTAAACAGCTACCTATCTCAAGTTTTCACAAAAGATGCGATCACTCATGGTTTAAAAGACTATCAGTTTATTGTTCATAATGGGAAAATGGCTGTTCCAGTCGGTGACGGAGACAACATGCTCAATTGGGAGAAAGCAACACCTAAACTTGTCTCTAAGAAAAATACAATCCGCACATATGAATTCACAGTCCCAACACTTGATGGACGTGAAGTAAAACGAACTGTCACTTATGAGAAAGTACAAAAGGATTGGAAAGTAACAAAAATTGACGCTGTGATCTAAATTAAAGCCAGGCCCGTTACCAGGCCTGGTTTTTATATTGGAGAAAATTCAGTCATGCAATCTAGCGCGTGGGCAAGTGATGATGCCGTGCGAAATTCATGAAAAGGAAGCCCGAGCTGCACAGCTGTTTGAGCGATTTCTGGTCTGATCCCTGAAATGGTCGTCTCCACCCCAATTAACCGAAGTGACGTGACAAGATCAAACATTTGATGAGCCACCATTGTATCAATAATGACGACACCCGATAAATCAATGCACAAATGCTGAACACCTTTTTGCGAGCACTGTTTTAATGTATTTTCTAATATAATCTTTGCTCTCGCTGTGTCAATGTCACCTACTAAAGGCAATAATGCAATATGGCTTTTTAAGACGATGACGGGAGAGCTCAGCTCATAAATCATATCTCTTTGAGCAACGAGCTGTTTGGTTGTGTTTTTCACATATTGCTGGATGAACACATGGATTGAAATGTTAAACGCCTCTGATATTAAATCATACCAATAAAAAATACGATCGATATCAATATCACCTTGACGCTGTTTAATAAACTCTTTTAAGTAATGAAGAACCACTCTTTGATTAGACATATATTCTCTGACGACATAATCTAATGGTGTGTTTAAATGCTTCGGATCACTTGCTAAGTCTTCCGACCACTGTTTAAACTCAGTATGTAAATACGTCTCGTCTTCAATAAGAGCACGTATAAAATGCTGATAATAATCTTGATTTTGCCGTTTAAGCTCTGCTATGATGCTCGAATCTGTTGAACGATAAATGGATTCTGGATCATCATCCTCAATTGATTCATACCATGTTTCAGTTAATTTCTCTGCATGTTGCATGAAAAAATCGTATAATGCACGGTTCTTGTCCATAAGCATATGTCCCTTCACAATTTCTTCTTGTCATTATAGATTGATTGTACCACTGAATCTTTTGTCCCTGCTAGCTCGAATACGCTCTAATTGTAAACAAAAAAGCCCCTCACGAAAGGGACTGACCCCATAAGATGAGACAAATAAAAAACACCTTCAAGTTTGAAAACGGATCGTTGTTATCCGAAATAAGACGTGGAGGTGTTTTTTCTATGGGGACAAGAGTG
>NZ_JBSPZB010000019.1:0-75974 GCF_053851875.1 Bacillus sp. A015 | reverse complement strand
GCGAAGCTAGGCTAGGTGTGTGGGAGGCCTTTTTCAATACATTTCATTCTTCATACATACGTTAAAAATAAAAAAGATTGTAGAAAAACATGAGTTTCTCTACAATCTGAGGACAGAGCCCATGCTCTGTCCATTTCTTTTAGGATGATATATTTTTTCTTGTGCGCTTGCGCTGGTAGTAATAAAGGATACCGCCTGAGGCAAGCATGAGCAAGCCAATCAATACAGCCGTATACATCATCGTTGCCGTATTCGGCAGTGTGCCGCCTGGTGCCGAAGTCCCACCGTCTTCACCGGTTTGATCTGGGGCCGTTCCAGCTGCTTCACTTTGATTGAGCACTGTGTATTCACTAAAGTGTTTTGTTTCACCTGTTACGACCCCGTTTTCGAACGAACCGTTATTTGTTTTAGTGTAACGATTCTTCTCACGATCCACATAATAAACACCGGGTTTGTTCGCCTTTTGAGGCTCGTCTAATGTAAAGGAAAGTGTGACAGGATCTTTAAAGGTAGAGACACTCTTTTGATCTTGTTTGATTTGGAAATCATATGTGTCGGTTAATGCATTTTTCACCTTATTTGTTTTCGCCATCCATATATTCGCACTTTTCTCTGACAAATTGGAAAGTGGTAATTCTAGTCCGACTTTGTCATGATAGATGGTGACGTTTGGATCTTGCTCCCGTTTCTTCAGCTCGGCTACTTGCGCTTTTGATAGAGACAATTGAACGTTTTTCGCTTCGCTCGCTTTGTCTAAATAGAGCAGTGCTTTATTTGTATGCTGCACATACGTTTGGAATGTCTCATCATCTTGAATGTCATAGGCGCCTTTTCCTTTAGCACGAGGAAGGAACACTTCTTTCACTCGATGGTCGATGACAGGAGAAATATGATCGTCTGCCTTTTCAATTTGCTCCTTGAAAATTTCATAGTCAACATAGCCTAAGTCTTCTCCATGAGAGGCTTCTGTAAAGACGCTGTAGCCGTCACCGCCTGTGCCAACAAATGCGTTTGTCGCCACGCGGTATGTCTTCTGATCATCAATGTCAGACAGGCTGCCGTTTTGATCTTTCAGTTTCACATCAATCAATCTGCTGCCAGCTGGTTTACTCAGTGTAAACGTATATTCAATGCCAGCTACATGAGGGAATGCGCCTCCGCCTTCCTCGATGCCTGACAGCCCTTGTTCGAGTGCTTTTTTAATTTGACTGCCTTTTAAACCTGCGACATAAAGTGTGTTTCCGAAAGGCATCACCGTTAAAATATCACCTAATGTGATATCTCCTTTTTCAATGCTGCCTCGAATACCGCCGCCGTTTGTAATGGCAAGGTCAGCACCAGCAGATTCTTGCGCTTTCTTCAGCATGCCATCGGCAATAAAATCCCCAAGGTTCGTTTCCTTTGCACGGACGTGCTCACGCTGCCCATCTAAAAGGACATCGGTAGACCCGACTTTTTCTGTTTTTAAACCTTGAATATCTGCCTTGTATTGATCAAGAATCGCTTTTGCGTCCGCATCTTCTTTTACAGAGTCATCGATGGTGATGAGGTCAAAAGAAGATTCTTTTGGCTGTACGACACCTTTTTGATCAAAGGCCACGTCTACTTTTCCTAAAAATTGTCCGTAGTCTTTCACTTGCGCCACAATAGTCGGTTCTTTCTTATTGACGACCTTTAATTTTTCAACAAGGGTGTGGGTGTGACCGCCAATGATTAAATCAATGCCGTCTACTTTTTGAGCAAGCTCAAGATCACGGTTATAGCCGATGTGCGTTAAAGCAATGATTTTATTGATTTTTTCTTCTGTTTGAATGGTGTGGACTGTTTCTTTTGCTTTCTTGTACGCATCTTGAAATTGAATGTTAGGTCCGCTGCTGGATGTAATGGCCGTGTCTTCAGTGGTTAAGCCAAATACAGCCACCTTTTCGCCGTTTACATCAAGCAGGATGTACGGGTAAATCCCGGCTTCTTTTTTCTCACCAGCTTTGAATGTTGCTGATTTTTTCACTAAGCTGCTTAACTGTTTTTCCTTAGAGACATCAACGTTTGATGACACAATCGGGAAGTGAGGCTTTTCAAATTGATGACGGTTTTTAGCATCTACGTCGGATGCATCTCCTGTCAGGAATTGACGAAGGACAGATGGACCTTTGTCAAATTCATGATTCCCAAACGTCATGGCATCGTATTTCATCAAGTTCATCAGCTTCAGATCGGCAAGTCCTTGCCATTTTGTGAAGTATAGGTCACCAGAGAACACGTCACCAGCGTCTAATAAAATATTGTTCTCACTTTGAGCACGAACTTCTTTGATCTTTGTCGCACGTCTTGCAGCATCATCTAGGTGTGCATGTGTATCGTTCGTATGCATCACCGTTAAATTCCAGTTGTCTGAGGCAGGCGGTTCTGTGGTGCCATCCTCTTTGAAGGCTAGCTTGTACACGCCTAGTCCGTCTATGCTGGCGTTGCGAACAAAGTCTACGCTGTTTGATTTCTCTGCAAAAGGCTTTGCCAGAAGAGAAGACTCAAACGTTAAAGTAGCGCCTTTGACCGGTGCAATGGACCAGTTTTGATCCGCACTTGGGTTAATGGTTTTTTGGGCGATAATATAATCCATCAGCACTTGACGGTTCTCATCCGCTGAGGCAAGCACGACTTTATCTTGCGTGAGGTGCGGGAAGCCTCCACCGCCGGAAGCACGATAGTTATTCGTCACGACTAAAAATTCTTGACTGTCAGTGACTGGTTTTCCATTGTAAGACAGGTTTTTAATACGGCTCGCATTCGCATTTACAAGTGTACCTGTTGTGCTATATTTTGCAGGCTGGGTCACATCCACTTGATAGGTAACACCATCGATCACATCAAAGTTATACGAGCGATATTCTTCGTTCAAAATAGGCTGTTCTTTTGAATCGTTTGATTTGATTTGATTAAATTGTCCGGCAGACATTTCTAACCAGTCTTTCACTTCACTGCCTTTGAGTTTCACAATCTGGACGGTGTTATCGTAAAGGTAGAGATCGCCAATATTTTTTATCGCTAAATCTCCTTTTGCGATGTTTGTGTAATAATTCACACCATTTCGGCCGCCGGCTTTAAATGGTGCACCCGCTGATAAAATCGGCAAGTTTTTATACGCAGTGTCCTTCATTTTTTCTTGTGCATACCATTTTTGTGCATCAGTCACAATTTGAATAGAAGGGTCATCCATCACTTGAGCAAAAAAGCTGTTAATGTCTGCTTCTGTTTTTCCAACAGGCTTTCTGACGTAATCAACCGTGTTTCGGTGAGTCGTTTGAATGGCATCTTTCACTGTGCTGTTTTGAGAGGTGAGTCGAGCGACAGACTCTATTTTGCCTGTGCCGTTTGTGACCTTCCAGTTGCTGCCGTCAGGCTCTAGTGTCAAATCAATGACTCCGAGGTAGCTTCCCCAGTTTTTTGACATGACGACTGGAATGCCGTTGATGGTTCCTTTTGAGACATCGAATTTGTCTACGCCGCTATATTCAGAGCTTGGGAATGTGCCGTGCTGATGACCAGACACAATCGCATCGATGCCCTTCGTTTTAGTGGCAAGGTCAAAGATCATATTTTCTGACCCTTTAGGCGAAGCGGTTTTTTCAATTCCTGTATGGGCAAGAGCGACGATGACATCTGCGCCTTTCGCCTTCATTTCAGGGATGGTTTCATTGGCAGATTCGACGATATCCTGCACTTGAACTTGTCCATCTAAATGCTTCTTATCCCATGTTATAATTTGTGGTGGGACGAATCCTATGTAACCGACTTTCACTTTTTGTGCTGCTCCGTTTGCATCTTGAAAGGTTTTATCTTGGATCACATAAGGCGTAAAGCGATGTTCTCCATTTAACTTTTTGACGTTCGCATTGACAATCGGGAAGTTGGCGCCGGCAATGGTACCGTCAAGGAAAGGTAATCCGTAGTTAAATTCATGATTGCCAAGAGTTCCTGCATCGTATTTTAGTTGGTTGAGTGTATGAATAATGGGGTGAACCTTTGTTTGATTGATGATGCTGTCTTTTTCATTTTTGTAAACGTATTCTCCAAGAGGGGTTCCTTGAATCAGGTCTCCGTTATCAACAAGGAGTGTATTAGGATTTTGTGAACGGTGTTTTTCAATCAGCTCGGCTGTTTTCGCCAATCCGAATTCATTTGTTTCTTTATCGCTGTAGTAATCGTAGTTCATGATGTTCGCATGAATATCGGTTGTCGCTAAGATGCTGACCTTTACGGAACTGTCGCTTTCTGCTTCTGCATGAGTAGGTGCTGTTGGGAGAATGAGACTAATCATCATAATGGAAGTAAGCAGAATAGACAGGTTTTTTTTTCGTTTAGACCTATGCGTATGCTTCTTCACCTGATCTCCGCCTTTCTATTTTTTTTGACCACTATACCTATTGTAGAAATGTTTCGTTAACTTTTGTAGTTATTTTTTGCAGATTATTGTAAAGATAACATAAATCATACGAATTACCTTGTTAAGGGGAAGGAAATGAGTCAAAATGCTTATTTTCATCATAAGGGGTTTTCTGATAGGGATAGGATGTTTGATTTCATCGCGCCCGGGTATAGTGTGTAGTGTAAACGATAATCAAGCAGGAGGGTTTCTACATGGGTAAGAAAATTGCAGTTGTCTTAACAGATTACTTTGAGGATGTTGAATTTACCGAGCCTGCAAAAGCTTTTAAAGACGCAGGCCATGACATCACAGTGATTGAAAACGAAAAAGGAAAAACAGTCAAAGGGAAGCAAGGAGAGGCTGAAGTGAGAGTGGATGCGTCCATTGATAATGTGAAACCTGAAGACTTCGATGCACTTCTCATTCCTGGCGGTTTCTCACCAGACATTCTGCGCGCAGATGATCGCTACGTCCAATTTACAAAAGCATTTATGGACGAGAAAAAGCCAGTATTTGCGATCTGCCATGGACCGCAATTGCTCATTACAGCGAAGACGCTAGAAGGCAGAGGAGCGACTGGATATACATCCATTCAAGTGGATATGGAAAACGCAGGCGCTAAATTCAAAGATGAAGAAGTCGTCGTTTGTCAGGATCAGCTTGTGACAAGCCGTACACCAGACGACATTCCAGCATTTAACCGTGAATCATTAAAACTGCTTGCGAAATAAACAGCAGTTGTTACAGCATAAAAAATCCAGCACTTCATAAAGTGCTGGATTTTCTGCGTGTTGATCAAGAAAAACTGCTCGAAGACCACAGGGCAGTTCCTTTTGCACAATTATTTCCTTAAGCTTTTCAGCTCGCTTGCGATGGCTTGCATTTCACTTGGGCTGAATGAAGATTTTTTCATCACCATTTGGTGAAGAAATTCAATATCTTCGTACTTGTCTGGACTGAAGTCCTCGGCTTTGATGACTCCAATGTTCAGCATATTTAGCTTTTGCGAAATGTCTTCAATCAGCTGATTGACTTCAGCCGCTTTTTGCTCTGACAAGGGCGGCACGTCCTTTCCTGCATGTGTGTTGAATAATATGTCTATTTTAACAGAAATGCAAAAGAATAAAAGGGCTATTAAGACAACAAGGAGGTGTTTTTCTCCTTTTTCTCTTCCTTGATCTTATCAATGATTCGTTTAGATTCAAACACAACAACCCCTGATAAACCGATGAGCCCAATTAAGTTTGGAATGGCCATAAGCCCATTTAGCATATCTGCAAAACCCCATACGAAGTCATTCTTAAACACGGCTCCGAAAAAGACAGCAATGACAAACACGATGCGATAATACATCACGTACGAATCCTTCGCTAAATATGTAAAGCATTTTTCTCCATAATACGACCAGCCAATGATCGTTGAATAAGCAAACAAAAGTAACCCGATTGCTACGATAGTTGAGCCAATTGGTCCAAGGAAATGGGCAAAGGATAAAGAGGTCAGTGCATCACTTTTTTCTGTTAAATACATATCTGCCATCACAATGGTAATGCCAGTAATGGAACAAACAATAATTGTATCAATAAATACTTGTGTCATAGACACGAGAGCCTGACGGGCAGGCATATCCGTTTTGGCAGCAGCAGCTGCGATCGGTGCGGAGCCAAGACCAGCTTCATTTGAAAATACTCCACGTGCCACACCCCAGCGAATGACAGTTCCAATCGCACCGCCTGCAACGGCTTGACCAGTAAAGGCATCAGATAAAATGAGCCCAACTGCGCCTGGAACAAGATCAGCATTCATAATAAGAATGATTAATCCACAAATGACGTAAAATAAAGCCATGACTGGTACAAAAATAGAGGTTACACGGCCAATGCTTTTAATTCCGCCTAAAATGACAAGTGCCGTAAAGGCAGTAATGATGATACCTGTCACCCATGTTGGAATTTGAAAGGTAGAATTCATAACCCCTGAGATTGAATTAGACTGCACAAGGTTTCCGATTCCAAAGGCAGCACAGGCACCAAAAATAGCAAATAGCACCCCTAGCCATTTTTGCTTCAAGCCATGCTCTAAATAGTACATAGGTCCGCCAGACATTTCGCCTTTTTCGTTTTTGACCCTGTATTTAACAGCAAGAACGGCTTCTGCAAATTTTGTTGCCATCCCAAAAAATGCGGCAAACCACATCCAGAATACAGCACCAGGACCACCAGCTATAACTGCCGAAGCAACACCTACGATATTCCCTGTGCCGACAGTTGCAGCCAGAGCCGTCATTAATGCTTGGAAATGGGAGATATCCCCTTCTGATGTTTTGTCTTGTTTCGAAAATGCGAGCTTTAAAGAATAAGGAAGTAATCTAATTTGAATGAAGAGAACGCGAAAGGTGAGGTATATTCCAGTACCAACAATTAAAATCAACAGGGGAGGTCCCCACAAAAAATTGTTCATCGTCGTGACAAACTGCTCAATTATTCCCATCAAATATCCCCCTTTGTGTAATTCTCCTAAAGTTTCTCCTGTTTTTGTGTAATTTGTCAATGCCGATGAGAGTTTTTCTTGCAAAGTTTTCAAAAGAAAATGGTCTTGATATGATAGGGGAAAGGTTTTCGAAAGGGACTCTTAGGGAATAGATAGGAGGAGAATGAAGGATGATTCATGTATTATTTGTGTGCCTTGGCAATATTTGCAGGTCACCGATGGCAGAGGCCATGTTTAGAAAACGAGTAGAAGATGAAGGGCTTAGCGAGCACTTTATCATTGATTCAGCAGGCATTGGCGGCTGGCATCAAGGCAGTCCTCCCCATGAAGGAACAAGAAAGCTGCTTGAAGAAAAAGGAATCAGCTATAAAGGAATGACTGCAAGACAAATCATGGATGAGGATATCACAACATACGACTATATCATTGCGATGGATGCTGAAAATGCAGGGGCACTCCGCAGTATAGCCGGCTATGGGAAACATCACTTTATTGGCCGTCTTCTCGACTTTGTAGAAGACGACGATCGAGATGATGTGCCAGATCCTTATTACACAGGGAACTTTGAGGAAGTACATGATTTAATTGAAACAGGAATTGACCGTTTTTTGACGTATGTAAAGAAAGAGAAACACCTTTAACTGAAAGGAGATCAGATGAGATGGAAGAGAAAAATCAAATCGTGCTTCGAGGAGCTGTCATAGGAGCAGCCTGCGGCGTATTGCTGACATTATTTCATCGGCCAACAAGAATTGCACTAAAAGACAAATGGAATGACTGCCAGCAAAAGTTGGGGGAATATCGCCAGGAGCCGGGCAGGATGTCTGCTTGCATGAAAGAAAAAATGGAAGAAACGAAGCAGCTAATGCGAACGGTCTCAGATGATTTATCATTTTTAAATGAACAGGTGAATCAGTTAAAGGAAACAACCCCAAGGGTATTAGAGATTATTGAAGAAACAAAGGATCACTTTCGAACGAAACAGAAAGATTGATCATTGGAGATGAGGCGTATGGGTTTTGTTAAAGCGTTAATTAAACGCTTTTTGCTGCATGAAGGACCGGCTAAATCTGCTGAGCTTGCTTATTTCTTTTTGCTTTCATTATTTCCATTTCTCATCTTCGTGCTGACGCTGGTTGGGTATTTGCCGCTGACGTCAAAGGATGTTCTGAGCGTCATTTCTAGTTATGCGCCAGAGGGAGCACTTTCGATGATTGAATCCATTGCCGAAGAGACACTGAACAGCCGTAACGGCGGATTATTGTCATTCGGGATTATTGCCGCTCTTTGGTCTGCATCCAACGGCATTAATGCGGTCGTCAGAGCGTTTAACCACGCTTACGAAGTTGAGGAAAATCGTTCCTTCATTCTCGTACGTTTAACATCGATCATCTTAACCATTGCGATGGTTCTTACGATAATTTTTGCCTTGATGCTGCCTGTCTTTGGCAAAGAGCTTGGTTTATTCGTCGCCAAATTAGTCGGGCAGTCAGATGCCTTCCTTACCATTTGGGCAGCACTGAGATGGATCATTAGTCCGCTGATTTTATTGATTGTTTTTACAGCCTTGTATTATTTTGCTCCAAACATCAGGCTGAAATTGAAATTTGTTCTGCCAGGCGCCATTTTTGCGTCTATCGGCTGGATTCTGGTGAGCATGCTGTTCTCATTTTACGTAGGCGAGTTTGCCAACTACAGTGCGATGTACGGTAGCATCGGGGGGATCATTATTTTGATGATCTGGTTTTATTTAACCGGCATCATGATTATCCTCGGAGGCGAGCTCAATGCGCTTTTACATAAGCGTAAAATCGTACCAGGCAAGCTGTAAAGAAAACAGGGCATCCTAAAGAAGAACGAACGAGTTCAATCTTGATAGATGGGGGAATCACATATGTCCAAACAATCGAAAAAAGGCGGAAGCAACACAAAACAAAACAAAGGCCATCAGCCTAAGCACAAAACAAGCGGTAGTGCGAACGGGCAAAATGGATATCATTAGATGAAAACAACCTCCTCTGCACAGGTGCAGGGGAGGTTTTATTGATTCAACATTCGTATATACCGCTTAAGGACAAAATCTGTATCAGGTTTGGGCTGATAGTGAGGATCGAGCTGGAACCCAGCCTTAATCGCTACACGTTCACTTCGAACATGACCAACAGGACAAAAGATTTTAAATCCATCGACTTCATGAGCAAATGTTCCTGTCATATATTTCACTGTTTTCGTCACGATACCTTGACCTTGTGCATCTTGACCAATCCAATAACCGATATTGCCTATTCTATTATGAAACGTCAGACGGAACATACTGATCAATTGCTCGTTCAGCATGATGCCAGCTTCCATTCCTTTTTGTTCGGCATAGGAGGTGCGAGTCGATTGAATCAATGTTTTGACATCTTCTATGCTCTTGCAGTACTTTCAACCACTGCCGTCGTTCTCCCAAATCGAACGCAGCAAAACACGAATAGAATCACGATGCTGACAAGGTAAAGTAAATTCATCCCCTCAAACGTTTGAACAAAGATTCCTCCAAGAACCGGTCCAAGAATACTGCCTGCACTAAACGCCATCCCGCACATTAAATTACCGGCAGGAAGCAGATGCTTTGGCAATAAGTCGGTCATATAACTGATGCCAAGTGAGAATGTAGAGCCTACAGCCATTCCGGCAATAAAGAAACAGATCGCAACAGCCAAAACGGATTGAATGAAAATACCTGCCAAAAGGAAAAAGAAGGATCCAGCGAGTGTGACACATAAAATGATTCGGCGTCTGCCAAACCGGTCGCTGAGCATCCCGAGAGGAAGCTGAAAGACAATGCTTCCAATGGCAAAAGCAGGTAAAATAAACGCAACAGCATCTACTGTCACTCCGCTTCTTAGTGCATACACAGGGAAGTTACTATTGAGCGTCGTTTCTAAAAAGCCGTAGCAAAAAGGCATCATAAAGGCCACCCAGCCAAATTGAAAGGCTTTTTTGAAGCGCTTCAAACTGTTTGTTTGCTCTGATGTCTGCATTTCGCCTGTATCTGGATATGTATTTTTTAAAACAAACACAAGCAGCCAAATACATAAACTAACGGCACCAGAAACGATAAAAGGCAATGATGGATTGATTTCAATGAGGGGAGTTAAAAAAGGCCCAGCGGCAAAACCGAGTCCAAAGGATAATCCGTACAATGAAATATTCCGCCCGCGATTTCTAGATGACGAAGCATAGGTCACCCACGTCTGTGTGGAGAAATGCAGCATATGGTCACCAATGCCAATCATGAGCCGTAGGAAGAACCAGACGACATAAGATTCAAAAAAGACAAAGCTGAACAAGCTTAAAAAGACAGCAGCGCCTCCAATGACGATTAACGGCTTAAAACCAAAACGGCGAAGCGGTGCTTCCATAAAAGGAGATGCAAGCAGCACGCCGAGATATAAGCCAGTGGCATGCAGTCCGTTTAACGTAGGGGAAGTGCCCGCATGTTCGAAAATAATGGATATAACAGGAAGTAACGCTCCCTGTGAAAAGCCAGATACGGATACAAGTAAAATTAAAATCATAAAGTGAATTCTCGGCATAAGAAGCTCCTTACAAGTTCATGCTTTCATCGTACAATGGAACCATAGGGGTTTCAATAGAAAGGTGGAAAAGGAATGAAGCTGACATACGAAAATGATCGGTGGGTGGCACATACTGATGATGGACAACTACATATTTCAGGAAAAGAAGAAGCTGGATACCGGCCATATCAATTGTTCACCTCAGCTATTGCAGGCTGTTTTGGAGAAATGCTTATTCATGTATGCGGGAAAAAACGAATATCCTATAAAGGGCTGATCATCACACCTGAAACGACAAGAGAAGGAGCGGCAAACAAAATCTCCCGCATCCACTTACATATGATCTTTGAAAGCATCAGTACCTCTGATGAACAAATAGAAAAAGTGATGAAGCTTGCGATGAAGCATTGTTCCATGGTGCAATCCGTTAAAGGAAGTATCGACATCACCATGTCACACGAGCGAATCTAAATGTATACGATGCCGCCACTCACGAAAGAATAACAGTCAGACATATGTAAAGGAGAATGGCTGTATGAATCGTTTGTTTCTTGTGATTGTCGCAATCGGTGTTCCGCTATCTGTCATTGGCAGTTTTCTTCATTTCCCGCAGGTTGTCATGTTCGCCGTTTATTGTATCGCCATTATTGGTCTTGCTAGTTTTATGGGAAGAGCCACAGAAAGTCTTGCCATCATTGCGGGGCCAAGAATCGGTGGACTATTAAACGCTACATTTGGAAATGCAGTGGAGTTAATCATTTCGTTTTTTGCCTTAAAGCAAGGGCTGACTGCCATTGTACTTGCTTCATTAACTGGATCGGTCATCGGGAATTTACTGCTCGTGGCAGGGCTGTCTTTTTTCGTCGGCGGATTAAAATATAAGCGCCAAGAGTTCAATGTTCACGATGCAAGGCATAACTCTGGCTTGCTCATGTTTGCCATCATTGTGGCGTTTGTCATTCCAGAAGTGTTTTCTATGGAGATGGCAGAGGATAGACAATTTGTTTTAAGTATTGGAATTAGCACTGTGATGATTTTGATATATGTCGCAGCGCTTTATTTCAAACTGGTCAGCCACCGAGGAGTCTATGTCGCCAAGCAGGAGAGCGTGAACGGTAAATCTGAAACGGAAGAAGAAACACCTGAATGGTCCGGGAAGTTTGCCACTGTGATCCTGCTGCTTGCAACGATTGCAGTTGCGTACATTTCAGAGCGGCTCGTTCATACATTTGACACGGTCGGAGAACAATTTGGCTGGAGTGAGCTGTTTATCGGGGTCATTATTGTCGCTATCGTCGGCAATGCAGCGGAACACGCCTCTGCTATCATCATGGCGTATAAAAACAAAATGGATGTGGCGGTGGAAATTGCCTTCGGCTCAACGCTTCAGGTCGCCATGATGGTGGCGCCTATCCTTGTCATCAGCTCTCTTTTTTTCGAAAAGCAGATGCCGCTGATTTTCTCCTTACCAGAACTCATTGCAATGGCATCCGCTGTCTTACTGACGGTCATCCTATCAAATGACGGTGATACGAACTGGTTTGAAGGCGCCACATTACTCGCTGCCTATTTTATTATGGCGATTGGATTTTTCCTTTTATAATCTTTTGTGGATAAGGGACGTCTTTGCGGAAAATACTATGGAAAAATGAATGAGAAAGAGTGATGATATGAAAAAGATGCCCCGCATCATGTTTGTTGTTCTCTTATCCTTAAGTTTTCTATACAGCTTTCCAGCCGAGGCGGCTAAGCCGTTTAAGGTACCATCGTCTGTCGCCAGTATCTCAAAGGAAAATACGTATCCAAACGCGTCACAAGATCAGCCGCTGCTTCAGCCGAGCGAGCTGACGGCCGAATTATTTAAAACAACGAATGTACCGATTGAAAATACCCATTTGATTAAAATGCTGAATGAATCCAGCATCTCAGGAACGCCGTTAGCTGTTGGATATCGTGCGACCATTTTCCTCGGAAGATGGGCACTGAGCTACGATTCAAATGAAACCGTCGCCAACTGGGAATACAAAAAAGTGAACACCAATCACATTGATAACAGAGGCGGAAACAAAACAGCCATCGGCAAATATGTTCAAAAGCAGCAAGTAAAAGTAAGAGGCGGACTCACAGCAAAAGTACCAAGTCCAGAAGATGTGAAAACATTGATGATGCAAAAAGCCATCCAAAAAACAAAGCTGCCGCTCGCTTTTGACACGGTGATTGGCGCAGGAACAAAACGAGATCAGTCTTACCATGTTTCTCCGAAAAAAGCAGCATCACTTCATGCCTTTGCACCAGCTATTAACGAAAAAGGGAAGGTCACATACGGAGAAGTGTACCTTGTGCTAAAAGGAAATAAACGCAAACTCGTCGTGAAAAACGTGACCTCACAAGGAATCGGCGCATGGATTCCTGTTCAGGATCATCTGACGTTTGGGTTTCAAGGAATGAATTAAAACAGTCAACTCCTCTTATCAATAGAGGAGTTGACTGTTTTTTGCTAATAGGTTTGATCTTTTTTCTTTTTCATTTCACTTATGTAAAAGTCAAAGGCGTTATAGAAAAACCATCCCATGAACAGAAAGAGGATGACCTTAGTAAACGTCGTCAGGTTGTTGAAAATCAAGCATAGGGAAACAAAAGGTATGATCATAAAGCCGTAATACGAAAACCACCATGTTTTAAAAATGAAACTCAGCCCCTTAAACATTTGTATTATTTAACAATTTATTCATATGTTACAATTTTATAGGTGGGGCGTAAACCTTTTTGAAAAATAAAAAAGCCATTGTAGAAGCTCAATGAATCGAGAGACTACAATGGCTTCTACTTTTCCTTATTCCCCTAAATCCACATTATGATAAACCTGCTGCACGTCTTCAAGCTCTTCTAATACATCGATTAGTTTCTCAAATTGTGCTTTAGATTCATCATCTAATGTCACTTCGTTTTGCGGAAGCATCGTGATTTCAGCGACAGTGAATTCTTCGACACCGGCTTGTTTGAATGCTTCTTGTACTTGATGGAATTGATCTGGCTCAGCGTAGACGATGACCGTTTGATCTTCATCCATGATGTCACGTACATCAATGTCTGCTTCCATTAAGAGCTCAAGCGTTTCTTCTTCGCTTTTCCCTTCGACACCGATAACAGCGGTTTGGTCAAACATGTAAGCAACAGATCCACTGACTCCCATGTTTCCACCGTTTTTCCCAAAAGCCGCACGAACATCCGAAGCTGTACGGTTCACGTTATTGGTGAGGGCATCGACGATCACCATCGATCCGTTTGGACCAAATCCTTCATAGCGCAGCTCATCGAAGTTCTCTTCTGAACCACCTTTGGCTTTTTCAATCGCACGGTCCACAATGTGTTTTGGGACACTATATGTTTTTGCACGTTCTAGGACAAAGCGAAGTGCTTGGTTTGATTCTGGGTTTGGCTCACCTTGTTTGGCAGCCACATAGATTTCACGCCCGAATTTTGCGTAAATACGACTTGTATTGGCATCCTTTGATGCTTTCTTTTCTTTAATGTTGTTCCACTTACGACCCATCTTATTCACTCTCTTTCACTTAGTAAATACACAGTATGAGGGTCCCCATGCTGCATGAAATCATTCTGCCCTCTATTATACATGAATCAGTCAAGGGGATAGAAGTAAGAGGGCCGAAATGAAGAGAATTCCTTAGCTGATGTGTCCAAGCTGTTCAAGCGTCTCATGTTTCTCATGAGGTCTAGTCAGCTCGTCACATTGAATGATCTTGCCGTCTAATAAAGTAAATAAAGCCATTACATCTATAAGACCACGATCTCCGCTGGTCAGCTCGACATGTACAGTGTAACGAAAACATCCTTGCTGCGTCTCTTCATCAAATAACACATCATGAAAGGCGGGGATCTTGAGCTGTTTTGTCATTTCTTTTAATGTGGATAGATGCTTTTTAAATTCATCAAGCATGGAGACCTTTCCATCGGTCACTTGCTGATAGTCAGGAGAAAAATAAGTCTCCACCTTTTGTATATCTAATTCAGTTAATACATCCTGATACATTTGCTTGATGAAAAAAATCGCTTCTGCCTTTGTCATCTATAAACATCCTCTCTTTTTATTAACCAGTTAACTAAATAATATTATAATTAACTGGTTAATAAAAAACAATCACAAAAAATAACCTCACAACGAAAATGAGGTTATTTTGCAGGCTGAGGATAAACGAGATCTTCAAGCAATTTGACATCGTGCTCATGAAGCTGCTTGATGATTTCTTTACGTACAGCGAGGGCGGCTTCGAAGTATTTTTCATCTTCGACCATCCCTTTCACAGTGATTTCTATTCCGCGATTGAGCTTATTGAGACCCATAATTCCATGAACCTGGAAGGGTTCAATGGCGTTTTGAAATTCATCTTTTTTGAGAAAATCATGGTGCATTTGATTCAACTGGTCACAAGCTGATTCAAGCGCTTGAAAGGCGATGTCTGGGTTTTGATTGGCACTAATTAACACCGACTCCGTGATACGCATGTAATGTATGTTGTAGTTTTGAATTTGCCGGATGTCTCCGTTAGAAATGGTTAACAGTTTGCCGCTCCATTCTCTAATTTGCAGAGAACGGAGACCAATTTCTTCAATGGTTCCATTAAAGAGATTATTCACCGTCACGTAGTCACCTTTATGGATCTGCCGTTCATAGATCAGGAAGATGCCTGCTAAAATATCACGAATCAGTGTCTGGGCGCCAAAACCGATGACGATTCCGGCAACACCAGCACCAGCAAGAATTTTTCCAAAGTCATGAAAGAAGAGAGAAATGACATAGAACACAAAGCAAATTGAAGCTGTGTACTTCGTCACAGATTTGACCAAGCTCTCGATCGTTTTCTTCTTCTTATCTTCAATAAACTCCGTTCGTTTAAAGAAAATCTGAAGGGCTTTGTTGATGATAAAGACGGCAAACCAAAGAACAAGCCCAACAATTAGAATCTCAATGTATTTGTTCTTGACCACTGTCAGAAATGTATCGTCCATTTATCGGTTACCCCCTGGCTGTACGAGAAGTAAAATCAACATCTTGATAATAGCTGTTTTTCACAAGAACATTCGGACCAAGGCATTGCACACTTGGACAATGACAATTCAGTTCTTTCGCTAATTTCGTGTCCATCCAGCGTGTATATGCAGATTGCAATGTATCGGTTTCAATATTTCCAAGCGGCGGCGTATCGCCAAAGTCTGTTACAATAATATTCCCATCAAAAATATTCACATTCAACCGTGAGCGGCCGTCAGGGTCATTTCGTACAGTGACATTTTTCTCCTGGCGCAATCGCTTCAGGAGGCGCTGGTCTTCTTCATCTGTACTGCATGAATAAAATGGCAAGGTGCCAAACAGCATCCATGTGTTCTCATCACGAATATCAAGCAGCTGATGAATCGCATCACGCATTTGCGGAAGCGTTAATGACTCAAGTGCACTGGCGAAATCGCTTGGATACATCGGGTGAACTTCGTGGCGCTGACATTTCATCTCCTCCACGATTTGACGATGGATGTGTTCAATGTAAGGAAGCGTGCGCTTATTGAGCATGGTTTCAGCGGATACTGTGACACCCGCTTTCACAAGTGCCTGACTATTTTCGATCATGCGGTTAAATAATTTTTCACGCTGCTGAAAGGTTGGTTTTCTATCCATCATCGCAAAGCCGACCGTTGCAAACTCTTCGACAGTGCCCCAGTTATGTGAAATGTGCAGAACATCTAAGTATGGAATAATCTCTTCATAACGCGCCAAATCAAGTGTTAAGTTTGAATTGATTTGTGTACGGACGCCGCGTTCATGGGCATACTTTAATATAGGTACGACATATTCCCGTACAGATTTGAGAGAAAGCATTGGCTCTCCGCCTGTAATACTTAGTGAGCGCAAAAGCGGAACTTCATCTAAACGGCGAAGCAGCAGATCAAGTGGAAGTGCATTCGGGTCCTTTGGCTGCAACGTATAGCCAACTGCACAGTGCTCACATCTCATGTTACATAAAGTCGTCGTCGTCAGTTCAATATTTGTCAGCTTCATTTCTCCGTAATCCTTCACATCGAGATAGGCTTCCCAAGGGTCGTATGCAGGTGTGATCGGACGAAGTGCTGTTTTTTGGTTCATGGTATCTATCTCCTTTTCATTCGGGCAAACGAAGACCCGCCAACAGTTAATTTTAAGCCCCATGACCGTTATACGCAAGGGGGGAGACAATTGATTTATAAGGGAAAAAAAGATAAGCTATAAACAAATGCTAAAGGGAGTGTATCTATGGGCAAGGCAGCAGACAGCAAAGAGCAGCAGGTTGATTATTTAAAGAACCGATTAGATATGTTTATGAATGTGATTGATTCATTAGATCCCGATTCAACAGACGTTGAGGATATAGACAGACTGATCCAGATGATTGACGATCTAGAAGCGAAATATGAACGGTTTAAAAAAGATTGGAAGGAAGAATAGCTCGCGCGGATGCGGGCTTTTTTCTTTAAATTGGCAGGCGAATGGACGTATGAGTCTCGGTCATATTCTGCACAATAAAAGAAAAACTGGGAAGTGACGTAGATGAAAAAATATATGCTGATCTGTTTATGTGTGCTTTTTGTTTCAATGCCTCTGTCAGAAGCAGCAGCCGAGTCTAATAAACCCATCCACTGGGGATTTGCTAAAAGCAAAGAGCACAAACCAGCAGATGCTGGAAAGGAACTGACGACACTCCTAAAAAAATATGATGCCTTTTATTTAGGGAATACAAAAAAGAAAGAGATTTATTTTACTTTCGACAATGGCTATGAAAATGGATACACACCTAAGATTTTAGACGTGCTGAAAAAGCATCAAGTACCAGGCACCTTTTTTGTCACAGGGCATTTCGTAAAGGACCAGCCGCAGCTTGTGAAACGTATGGCAGAGGAAGGACATATCATTGGCAACCACTCCTATCACCATCCAGACTTAACGAAAAAAAGTGCGAAAGAAATCAAAGAAGAGCTAGACAGTGTAAATGAAGCGGTGTACAAAATTACGGGAAAACAAGATAACCTCTATCTACGTCCGCCGCGCGGGGTATTTAGCGAAAGAGTATTAAAGGAAACAAAGAGGCTGGGCTACCAAACCGTTTTCTGGTCAGCTGCCTTTGTGGATTGGCATATCCATCATCAAAAAGGAAAACAATATGCCTATGATCAAATGATGAAGCAGGCACATCCAGGTGCGATTTATTTACTTCACACCGTCTCACGAGACAATGCCGAGGCACTGGATGAGGCCATCACAGCTCTTAAAAAACAGGGGTATTCCTTTAAAAGCCTAGATGATCTCATGCTTGAAAAAGTATGGCATCTGCCGCAGCTATAGAAAAAAGCTTGCAGAGGAACTGCAGGCTTTTTGGTTATTTAAAAATCCGGAACCACCCTTTATGCTTAAACCATAAAAGCATACCCGAGACGAGCAGACCCATGAAAATAAGCACGCCAAAATAGCCGTATTTCCAGTGCAATTCAGGCATGTTATCAAAGTTCATCCCGTAAACTCCAACAATAAAGGTCAGTGGAATAAAAATAGTCGACACAATCGTCAGTGTCATCATAATCGCATTCATCCGATTGGAATTCAGCGTCTGATAGCTGTCTCTTAAATCTGCTGTCATGTCTCTGTTCGACTCGACAATCTCTGTCAATTTTAGAAGGTGATCATAGATGTCATTGAAATAGGCTTGGCGATTTTTGTCGTTTTTCATCATGTTCATGTTCACGATACGGTATAAAAGGTCTCTCATCGGAATAATTGTCCTTCTTAGCTTTAACAAGTCTGACCGAATCCCGAATACTTCGTTCATTAAAGTGCCATACGTTTTATGACCTTCTTCATCTTCAATCTCATTCAACCTGTCTTCAATTTGATAAATAATCGGGAAATAATCGTCAACCAGATCATCAATCAGCATGTATGCAAGATGTTCAGGTCCACTATTTCGTGCGTGTTCAGATGCTTTTAGCTTTCGAATCACACGATCAATGTATGGTGCTTCCTTTAAGTGAAAGGTGACAATATAACTTTCACCAACAAACAGATCCACTTCCTCTGAACGAAGTGTTTTTTGATTGAGAGCATGAAGAACGAAAAATAAATACTCTTCATAAAAATCAAGCTTAGGCCGCTGTAAATAATGGAAGCAATCTTCAATTGAAAGCGGATGAAACTGAAAGAATTCCTTCAACAGCGCTGCTTCTTTTTCCGTTGGCGCATGAAAGTCAATCCAATACCAGGCGATATCGGGGCTTGAAAGCTGCTGCAATGTTGCATGTTCAATCAAGTCTCCGTTTTTTGTCACTGCAAGTTTTTTCAGCATATACACCCCTCCAGACTTGCATTATATCATGAAGCAGCGTGCACAAACTTATTCATCTTATCCACAAAAAAAGCCGATCTCATGATTGAGATCGGTCCATGTGCGTGTATGATTGATGGATAAAAGCGAGAATTAAGGACGACGGAAGTTGACGAATTTATCTTGACGGTCAAACCAGCCTCTGAATGCCCAGTTATCCCAACCGCCATCGCCGTTGTTTTTAAATGTACCGCTTTCAAATACCCAAATACCGTAAACAACATTACCAAGGTTGGCAGTAGCGAACGTTTTAACGCCGTTAAAGCGATCTTCGTAGTTTTGGCTCAAGTTAAAGACCATGACGTTATATCTGCCGCCAGCAGCGTAGAATGTACTTTCCATCACGCCTTTAACGAATCCAGAACGGTTTGCATTTGCGTTTACTGCGTTAACGATTGCATTGGCAATGCCAAGGACATCGAAGTTGACGTTAACATTAGGACTAGCTGTCGTTCCAGCTTTTCCTTCAGCAGCTTTGTTTAATACAGTTTGCTGTAGCGTAGTAGAAACAGGTGCTGAAGTTTTTTGCTCAGCAGCGTCAGCGAATACTGGTAGTGTTGAAGAAACAGCAGTGGCAAGGGCAACAGAAAGAATAGTTTTTTTCATTGGTCGGATCTCCTTTGTTTTTGAATTTTTTGGGTCTTCTTTTTCGTAAAACGTGAAACTAGGTGAAGCCGGTAATCAATGAGGTAAATATGTTCCTGCAAGATGAAACAAATGATTGCCTAATCCGCTAATTCCTTTGTTCACCTCCTTGATATGTCATAATTATACAAATATTTTCGGAATAGAAGATATCACCCAGAGGTTCTATTTCTAATTTAAGGAAAATGATCCTAAAATGTTGAAGAATCGAGTCGAATATTAGCTAAATTCGACTAAAAATTTCATCAATCCAAAAGGAAAATGACCAAGAATAAGGAAGATATAACTGATAAATTCTTGTACTCTTTATATTTAAAAGTATTCAATATAGAGAATGATTCACGCAAAATGAAACAATCACATCCGCGTGCGTTTACAGAAAGGAAGAGGAAAAACATGTGGGAAAAACAGCTGGTGGTTGAGCCGCCATATCACTTTGATCAAGTACTGAGACGTTTATCGAGCGATCCATTAAAGGCAGTCGATTTGAACAAAAGAGAAATCAAAGTGCCGATGAGGTTGGATCAAAAGCCGTACGTGGTGGTCGTTCAAGCCACAGGAACAAAAGAAACGCCCACGTTCCGAGTGCAAGCAAACGGCCCTGAGGAACCCATCATTTCTGAGGTGAAGCGGATTTTTGGAATGGAGCATCAATTACACGTTGTTCATGACCATTTTTCTCAAACAAATCTTGCGTCGATTTTTGAACGTCACATGGGGACACCGCTCATGCTGGATTTTCATTTGTATCATTGTTTGATGAAATGCATCATTCATCAGCAGCTCAATCTTTTATTTGCTTATGAGCTCACGAAACGGTTTGTCCATACCTGCGGTGAGCAAATAGAAGGTGTTTGGTTTGACCCTTTACCGGAGACCATCGCATCGCTTGAAACAGACGATCTGAGAAAGCTCCAATTCAGTCAGCGGAAGGCGGAATACGTCATTGATGTATCAAAGCGAATTGTGAGCGGCTCTCTTTGTTTAGAGGAATTACACGATTTGCCGGATATAGAAATTGAGGAACGTCTACGTCCGATTAGAGGCATTGGACCTTGGACGGTTCAAAATGTCCTGATGAATGGACTTGGAAGACCAAATCTCTTTCCGGTAGCAGATATTGGTATTCAAAACGCCATCAAACGGCACTTTGACCTGCCTGAAAAACCGACAAAAGAGGAGATGGCAGCCTTAAGCAAGGAGTGGACGCCTTATTTAAGCTACGCTTCCCTTTATTTATGGAGAAGCATTGAGACAGATAAATAAATGAAAGGCATTTTCTCTCTTTGTCCAAGTCGTGATATACTAATGAGATGGAATAAAATGAGGACAACCTATAAAGGTTCAAATAGAACGGAGAGAATGAAATTGAAAGAAAAACAGCAAGGGACCCTTCTGCAAAAGGGCCAGCAGTTCCCGCTTACCATTAAACGCCTTGGTATTAATGGTGAAGGGGTCGGTTATTTTAAAAAGCAAGTGGTCTTTGTCCCGGGTGCGCTTCCAGGTGAGGAAGTGGTCGTTGAAGCAACAAATGTACAGGCAAAATATGCAGAAGGTACGGTCAGAAAAGTGCGAAAGCGCTCGGAGCATCGAGTGAAGCCGCCATGCCCAGTATACGAGCAGTGCGGCGGCTGTCAGCTTCAGCATTTGGCGTACGAGCAGCAGCTAAAGGAAAAACGTGATATTGTCATTCAATCAATGGAACGACACACGAAGCTATCGGTCGAAACGCTAGATATTAGACCAACGATCGGCATGGAAGATCCGTGGCACTACCGGAACAAAAGTCAGTTCCAAGTAGGGCGGTCTCATAGCGGCGACATCATCGCTGGGCTTTACGGACTGAATTCTCATAAGCTTGTATCGATCAAGGAATGTATTGTGCAGCATCCGAAAACGAACAAAACAACAGGCGTTGTCCGCAAAATTTTAGAGAAATTCGGCGTATCGGTTTACAATGAACGGACAAGAAAAGGTGACGTGCGGTCGATTGTCGTGCGAGTCGGCTTTGAAACAGGTGAAGTACAGGTCGTCCTTGTCACATCAAAACCTGAATTTCCAAAGAAAAAAGAAATTGCCGAAGCTATTCAAAAACGTCTGCCAGAAGTGACATCCATTATGCACAATATCAATGGCGAAAAAACGTCTGTCATTTTTGGACATAAGACATCACACTTAGCAGGCAACATGGTCATCCAAGAATTTTTAGGAGACGTCTCATTTGAACTAAGTGCACGTGCATTCTTCCAATTGAATCCGAAGCAGACATTAAAGCTTTACGATGAAGCGAAAAAAGCGGCCAAACTGACAGGAAAAGAAAAGCTCGTCGATGCCTATTGCGGCGTTGGCACCATCGGCATGTGGCTCTCAGATGGCGCAAAAGAAGTCAGAGGAATGGATGTCATCAAAGAATCAATTGATGATGCCAAGAAAAATGCCAAAAAACACGGCATGAAACACGCGACCTATGTGACAGGAACAGCTGAACATTGGCTGCCAAAATGGGTCAAAGAAGGCTTCCGCCCTGATGTCATCGTCGTGGACCCGCCAAGAACAGGCTGCGAAAGCACCTTCTTAGACACCGTCAAACAAGTGAAACCAAAACGCTTTGTCTACGTCTCTTGCAACCCATCTACACTAGCAAAAGACCTCGAATACTTGTCAAAAGACTACAAGATCGAATACATGCAGCCAGTGGATATGTTTCCGCATACGGCGCATGTGGAGTGTGTCGTATCAATGGTAAGAGTGTAAAAAGTGAAGTGAATAAAGACTTTCCGTGATTTGAATACTGGTTTCTAGCTGGTAGGATCATCACGGAATTTTTTTTGTGAACTTATCCAAAATCGGTATGATGCGTATACAGAGGTGTCGATCAGAATAAACCATTATTTGATATTGATGAAATGGAGGAGGATGAGGGTGAGTCAATTAGAGATTCTGACAAACTATATACCTATGTTTCAGGACGATTATATTGGTGAATGGGTGATAGATCAAGCAAATGATGGAACAGCTGAACACGCAATCCAGATGCCCTTTGTGAATGATTCTGAAACGGTCCGTCACTTTATCGAAGATGTCTATACCTTTGCAGAACAACATCAAGAGATGGAGCTTACTCGCTACAGAGATATCCTCAAAGAAAATGGCATTGAATGGGGATTGAACGATATGGAGAACGTGGACGTCTCAAATTTAAATACACAATGTGTACTTGCTCTCATGATGGGGGTTGTGATGCTGAGCGGTTTTGCGATGGTGCCATCTTCAATTTTTTTAAAAGCGGAGCCATATTAAAGTGCCTTGAAAGATTGGATTGTTTGGAGTAAGGGATGTGTACGTCTGATAAAAACTGAACATGAATGGATTGAAACAATGAAAAACCTAGATGATATGAAATCTAGGTTTTTTTGGAACATTTCTTCTGTTTCCGAACAAGATCACGAGCATGTTCACTTCTCAGCTTCTTGACGAAATAGATCAAGCAAGAGCTGCTTGGTGTTTTTCAGAAATAGATGGGGTTCCTTATGAGATAAGATTCCTATAGGAATAAAAGGGTCCTCCATTTCGATTGGAACTTTCACAAACTCGTCTGACAATGGTGTAGAGGAAAGTACGACTCCGACGGAGGGGAATTCCTTTAGAAATGGCGGAATCGCTGAAATCTGGCTGATAGTATAAGTGAACGGCTCAATATTTATTCTTGAGAGTTCCTTTTGTAACTTCATGTGATATAAACAACTTTCCCCACCTATGATCAGTGGTTGTTGATAGAGATCCTTGATCAATGAAATCGTTCCAACTTGATCTGCCTGCTTTTTTGCGATGATAAAAGACATTTCCTCTTTGTACAATTCCTCAAACGGAAGTGGGTTCATCGCCGGTTCTCCTGCAATAGCAAAATCGATCTCCCCCTTGAGGAGCTGCTTGTGAAGGAAATCTGTATTACCGATGATAAAGTGGCATGTGATATTCGGTTTTTGCTTTCTGAAGGTTTGAAGGACTGAAGGAAGAATAGAGATAGCAATTGGTTCTATGACACCTATATTCAAGGTTCCGACTTCTTCTTTTTGGAGTTTTTGAGATTGATCTAATACAAAATTCCAGTGGAGAATCAGCTGATCAATCTCTTTGGCAAACAATTGCCCTGAAGGGGTTAATTCAGCCTCCCATCCTCTCACAAACAATTGAAACCCTAACTCTTGTTCTAATCGTTTGATCTGATTTGTTATCGTTGACTGTGCATAATTCAATTTTTGAGCGGCTTTTGAAAATGTCCCTTCTTGAATCACGGCTTGAAAAGCTTTTAATTCTTTTAAATCCATTTCTAATAATCTCCATTCGTTTTATGAATAATATTTTATATATTATTCAATTATACAAAACGAGTGTTGAGACGTAAAATGAAGTAAGACAGAAAGAGGAGTTGACATACATGCCATTTGTAAAAGTCAGTTATATGGAAGATGAGTACGATAAAGAAAGCTTAGCTTCTATTAGCCAAACGATCATGAAGGCTCTGATGAAAGAATTTCATGTTCCTGAAAAAGACTACTTTCAGGTGTTCCATTCACATAAGAAAGAAGAATTTTATTATGACCCCAATTATCTTCTTCGTCATGATAGGGATCATCGTCTCTTATATATCCATATTACATGTGGTTCAGGAAGAACTTACGAACAGAAGCAGTCTTTATATAAGGAAATAGCTGACCAGTTATACAGCCAACTCCATATACCGAAAGAAAATGTATTCATTATGCTGGTTGAGACGGACTTGGAGAATTGGTCCTTTGGAGAAGGACTTGCTCAAATGATCAAGTAACGAAATGAATGGAAGGGGAAATAGATATGCATCAACCAATTAAGCCAACTGTGAATTTAACCCTCGGAGATTTTGCTCCAGCATTTGTTGAGTACTCCGAAAAAGTTCTCTTTGGGGATTTGTGGCGAAGAGAGGAACTTTCGCTAAGAGATCGAAGTATGATTACAGTTTCAGCCTTAGTAAGTGCAGGCAGCCTAAATCAGCTGGAATACCATTTACATCTAGCCAAAGAAAATGGTGTAACGAAGAATGAATTGATTGAAGTCATCACACACCTTAGTTTTTATATCGGATGGCCTAAAGCAGCTTCAGCATTAGAAGCAGCTAAACACATGTTGGAGGAAAAATAAAACAATCAAATCAACGAGCCCTTATTTGAGTTAGGGCTTTTTTCTATGCGAATAAATTGGATTTTAAAATCTTCTATGTCATACTTTTGAATGAAATTGACTCAATAGAATTGACGCAAGAACCATGAATAGGTCAAGATGAAATGAAATGTAAGATAAAGGGAGACAAATGATGATGATACATATCGTATTTGGGGCAGCACCTGCTGGTAGTTTAAAACAAGCATTACGCGAAATGAAGCAAGATCAGGCTGATGATATCATCGCCTTTGATGACATTTATTCGATTGGACCCCTTCTGCATTTGCATGAACATGAAGGACAAGCGAAGCGTAAAGAGTGGCTGCGTAACGTGATATCAAATGAATTTGGACATTTTGACGACATGGTCAACGATCAGCACAGAATGCTTCAGCAAATAAAAGATATAAAAGATGGCAGTCGTATACTCATCTGGACAGGCAGTAATGCACATGAGCAAATTGGTTTACGTTATGCCATCTATTTATTAAAAGAGAAAAGGATAGAATTGTCTTTAATCAATACAACGACTGCTTTTGACCAGCTGTTCAATACAAATACAAGAATAATGATCCTTCGACATGCCGGGGAGATCACATCTGAAAAATTCAAAATTTTGTACGGAAGTAAAGAGCATATTTACACAGTGGCAAAAGAAGAAAGAGAGAGATTACAAAACGAATGGCTTTCATTCGCTAAAGAAAATCATACACTGCGGATATGGCAAAAAGGACAAACGATCAGCGTACCTGAAGATGAATTTGATGCTTATTTAGTGAAAATGGCTAAGCGAGTTCAGCAGTCCGAGTCAGAAGGGGAGTACATCAAAACTCCACGCTTAATTGGTGAAGTGATAGGTTATTTAGAACAGTATATCGGTGATGACTTTATTGAGTATCGACTGAAGACATTAATTGATCAAGGGATTTTTGACATGATAGGAAGGCGCACTTCCATGCGTTATTACTCAATTAAACTAACAGAATTCGGTCAGCACTTCAAAAAATGGGTGTGCTGTCGCGAGTTTGAGGATCACCCTTATGTGAAAATAGAAGGGACCTACGGTGGTGAACCTTTTCAATGTGGACATTGTCAATGCCATTTAGAAAGAGATGATGTACCTCTAAGCGATGCGCTCCTCTCGAAAATCTGGAATTGGGCCATACAGTATGGCCGCTGGTTTGATGAAGAGACAGAAGACTTGCTGCCAGATGGGGTAGAAATGGAAAAGAAGTTCAATCATGCAGGGGAGCGTATAACGGAAGAAGTGAAGAATGCGTTATCTCCTATGTATCAAGTCGAGTATAGCCCGAGTGAAATGACAAGACATTTCATTTAAAGAATAAAATTCAATAGCAATGTACAAAATAAATCTTTACATGATTACCCATCATCATGTAAGATATGGAGAAATTAAAAGCGAAGAAAAGGACATGAGCAATTTTTTACTGGTTACCAGAGAGGGGAGTCACGCTGAAATCTTCCTAACACAGAAAAGTTGTCTTACCACCTTTGAGCTGTATTGGGGAAATCACAGTATCCAATATCGTCTACGCCACGTTACGGCACCAGAGCCATAAAGCGAATACGCATTATGGGAATTTGGGTGGAACCACGGATCACACATTCGTCCCTCTATGAGGGATGGGTGTGTTTTTTTATTTCAAAAAAATGAAAGGTGTGTCAGTCATGAGAGAAAACATGGTGAAGATTCAATTTCCGGATGGAAAGGCGAAGGAGTTTTCCGCAGGTACGACTGTCGCAGAAATTGCCTCCTATATTAGTCCGAGTTTAAGAAAGAAAGCAGTGGCGGGAAAGGTAAATGATCAAACAGTTGATTTAAGTTATGAGCTAAACAGCGATGCAGTGCTGTCTATTTTGACACTCGATTCGGAAGAAGGGCTTGAAGTGTTACGTCATACATCTGCACACGTATTAGCCCAAGCCGTGAAAAGGTTGTATGATGATGTAACACTTGGGATCGGACCTGTCGTCGAAAATGGATTTTACTATGATATGAAACTAAATCGAACTTTACGTTTAGAAGATTTGGCAGCGATTGAAAAAGAGATGGAAAACATCATGAACGAAAATCATCTGATCCAAAGAATCGAAGTGTCTTACAAAGAAGCTGAAGCGTTGTTTGCGAATGACCCATATAAGCTGGATATTTTAAAAGGTCTCCCTAAACAAGAGACAATCACGGTTTATCAGCAAGGAGAATTTATAGATTTGTGCCGTGGTCCTCATCTGCCATCTACAGGATATATGAAGGCATTTAAATTAACACGTGTTGCAGGGGCTTATTGGCGAGGGGATCGCAATCACGATGTATTGCAACGGGTGTATGGTGTTACGTTTCAACATTCAAAACATCTAGCTGATTATCTTCGTTTCATAGAAGAAGCAAACAAGCGAGATCACCGAAAATTAGGCAAACAATTATCTCTATTTATGTTCTCTGAAGAAGCTCCAGGTATGCCATTTTATTTACCAAAAGGGCAAATTGTCATTTTCAAGAGAAGTGCGAGGTAAAGCACAATATGAAGAAGTGAGTACGCCATTTATGATGAACCAAGAACTTTGGGAACAGTCAGGCCATTGGGATCATTATCATGAAAATATGTATTTCTCAGAAGTAGACCATACAAGCTTTGCTTTAAAGCCGATGAACTGTCCAGGGCATATGCTCATGTTTAAAAACAACTTATATTCATACAGGGATCTTCCAATCAGGATGGCCGAATTTGGTCAGGTGCATCGTCATGAATATAGCGGTGCATTAAATGGATTGTTCAGGGTCAGGACATTTTGCCAAGATGATGCCCATATATTTTTGAGAGAAGATCAAATTGAGTCTGAAATCAAACAGATTTTCCAATTAGTTGATCACGTATATCGAACTTTTGGATTTGAGTATTCAGTTGAACTTTCGACTCGTCCAGAAAAAGCATTAGGGGATGATGCAATTTGGCATCTATCTGAAACAGCCTTAAAGAATGTGCTTGACCAGCTAAAGGTCAACTACCAGCTAAATGAAGGAGATGGGGCCTTTTATGGTCCAAAGATCGATTTTCATATTAAAGATGCACTAGAGCGGAGCCATCAGTGCGCCACAATTCAACTTGATTTCCAAATGCCTGAAAAATTTGACTTAACATATATCAATGAAAAAAACGAAAAGGTCCGGCCGGTTGTCATTCACAGTGCCATTTTTGGTTCTCTTGATCGTTTCCTTGGCATTCTGATCGAGCATTTTGCAGGCGCCTTCCCGTTATGGCTAGCACCAGTACAAGTACAAATCATACCTGTCTCAAGCGTTCACCTTGATCACTGCTTGGAAGTTCAGCAGCTATTAAAAAGTAGTGGGATAAGAGTAACAATTGATGAACGGGATGAAAAACTCGGCTATAAAATGAGAGAAGCACAAATGCAAAAAACGCCTTATATCGCTGTGATTGGCGATACAGAAATGCAAGAAAAAACGCTTAATATCAGGCAACATGGAGAAAAGGCTTCAGAGCAGATGTCTATGGAAGACTTTAAACCCTTGGTAGCTCAACAAATAAAAGATAGAATGGCTGCTCAAGAAAAGATATGATGCGTTTCAGCAAGTAAGATACGAAGGATTAGACGTTCATTGGATGGGCGTCTTTTCATTTGTGAAAAAACCGAATATGCGATGCAAAGGGAAAATATTGAAACATTTACTCAATAAACTCGTAATATAGATAGAGCGCTCATCAGAAACATTTGAAACGGAGAGGAGCATTACATGGAACAAGCAACGCTAAAAAAAATGAGAACAAAACAAATAGCCGCCTCTAATTTAATATTTGGCATCATGATCGTGATCTTTTTTATCATCATTCAAATTTCTGACATTCGATTTACACATTTCTTTTTTTGTTTAGGAATTTTCATGCTTCTTCAAGGTATTTTAGGCTTTATCAAAAAAGGATCAACGAAGTCTTTCATTCCTATTTTTGAGCAGGTAGCTATTTATGAAAAAGAGAAACTGGGGAAAGAGTGGGAGAAAGAACAGAGAATGGAGAATATTCGGAAATTGATATTGAGTGGGCTTATGTTCTTTCAGGCATTTAGTATTCAAAATATACCGAATCCATTCTTTGATATAGATCCTATATTTCTAGTTTTCTTATTGGTTCTGTTTCTAGCTATTATGAATGTAACCATGCTTTTTCGCTTTAGAAAAATTGATCGATCTACTGAAGGCCAATTAAAAGGCTTTACAAAGGAATCAAACATGATGGCAATGGCTTTAGGATTCTTAACAGTGATCGTCATATTCATCTTTATCGTCATCTTTGTCCTTCCATAAGACGAATCACTTAACATGTCGAGGTGAAACAAATGAATGAAACGATACAGCATCTGATAGACGAGACAAGGAAGAAATTTGGCTTAGATCATTATCATTTAAAAAACCACGAGTATTATCGATATGTCAATATGTTCAATGAAACCATTTATAAATTGTGTATGGAGTGGTTTCCTCCTCACGAAACGGAACCTAAGGACGACGATTTAAACCCAGATGGCACAGCCGTAATAGAAGTAAATTTGAATACGGGAAAGGTTGAGAGTGCTGTTTTTGTCATGGGCAAGACATATGCAAAGGAGGGTGTGCAGTTTGATAGCGCCCAGTCCAATGACGTCATCAAATGGATTGAACAAGAAACAGATTTGATTTATGGAGAGCATTTCCACTTACAAAAGGAGGAAAAAGGGGAACTTCTTTTCGAAGAAAAAATTGCTGGTGTACCAGTGACTCCTTCAGGCATGATTGAGGTGAAATGGGATGAACATGGACAGCTCATTTACTTTGTTCATCACGGGCCATTTCTAGCTAAAAAAATGCTGAGAGCTGAAAAATATTCGCTTTCCATTGAGATGATCGAGAGCTTAGCACAGCAGCAAGTGCAAAGGGTTGAATGGCCTTCCTTTGAGCAGAATAAAATCCGTCCTGTTTATGCGTTAGAAGAAGTGTATGTTAAGAATGATGGAACAGGAACGATTCCATTTGAAAGTACGATTCACGAACATCACTGTTTCAATATAAATAAAATCATAGAATGGGAGGAACCGATAACTGAACCTTTTGTAATAAAGGAATTAAATATTCAGGAAGTCATCTCAGCTGATCAAGCCTTTTCATTTGAACCTTCACCAGATACAATGCCAATTTCAGAAGAAGAAAAAGATAAGTGTTTGAAAGCAGTTCAAATCTTTTTGCGCCAGGAATATCCTAACGACACCGGAGAATGGATCTTACTTTCTCTCCACCGTGATCATGGTTACATTCATGCAACAGTAAAAGCAAATAGACAAGAGAAAAGCGTGCTTACAGGTAAAATCATGATATTCATTGATGCCTATACATTTGAGGCAGTCAATTACATAGATAGACAACAAATATTCAAGATGTGTGGGATGTTTGATGAATTCCAATCTCCAGATAAAATCACCCTATCAAAGGAAGAAGCCTTTGGAAAATTGAGAGAGTGCTTGGAGCTTACACCCATCTATGTGTATGACTATGCACAAAAACAATATGTTTTATGCGGAAAACTGGATTGTCATTATGGGGTAGATGCAGCCAGTGGTGAAGTCATTCCATTACAGGACATTTGAAGTAATGAAGACAAAGCACTTTACGACTTTTTAAAGAACAGTGAGGAGCTGTTCTTTTTTCTGTCTATTTAACCTATTTTTTGAAGAAAAATGGAATTTTTCAGCAGGAAGTTGTCGTTTCATCACGAAAGAAAACAGATAAGAATATGATCATAGGTCCATCGTTTGGATTCGTGGTTGAGTTAATGAGAAGATATAGTAAACGTCATATATACTAAACAGTCGTGACAGTACAGTTGATCTACAATTGATCTCTAGAATAGAGAAATTGTGTCTCAAGTAGTATGCGAAAATACGTGTGCCGAGATCATATGATGAGTTGATTACGTTTATTTTTAGGTGAGTTTGAAGTCAAGATAGAAGAAAGTGAGGAATATCTACCTTGAGTACATTGGAAGTGTTTCGTCAGTTTTTGGTTGACCATTATCCTGCGTTACAAGATGAGCTTTGGCTAAAAGATGTTGATACCCTTCGAATCTCTCCTATTCTTCATCCTTTTCTGAAAAGCAAGCTGCCAGAGGGGATCGAAAAATTCACTTGTGTGCTATTCACGCAGCAGACAGATCAAACAGCTGCTCCGCTCAAAGTATATCTTCTGTTAGATGAACATGAGCAGTTAATTTACGCCATTGATTTGATGAATGAACAGATCGTGCTTCATTAAAAAGATAGGCAGGAGAGGATTTCCTGCCTTTTTGTTTTAAATCACGCAAACAACTTCAGCCCAACAACACCAATTACAATCAGCAGCAGGCTGAGCATGCGAATTATGTTTTTCGGCTCTTTAAATAGAATCATATTAAACAAGACAGAGCCCGCAGTTCCAAGTCCAATCCAGACCGTATAAGCGACGGATACTTGAACGGAAGAGAACGAGGCGTATAAAAACAAAAAGGATAAGGCAAAACCGCCGACAAATAGGATGCCTGTCGTGATTTGCTTTTTCTTACTAAACATATTCAAGCCAATGGTTCCGCCGATTTCAAAGGCAGAGGCTAACAACACAAAAAACCAGCCCATATTATACCGCTTCTCCTTTCTGCTCAAGTGTCTCACCATCAGACACTTTTAGTCCAATAATGCCGAGGACCAATATCCCCATAAATAAGAGCTTCTCGAATGAAAACGAACCGCCGAACAGCGCATAATCCATCATAGACGTACCGATTGTTCCAACTCCGGCAAATACGGCGTATACCGTTCCAGTCGGCAGCTTCTCACAGGCTTTCATTAAAAAATAAAAATCAATTGGGATGAGGCAGATAATGACCGCCCATTCCCAGACAGCATCTGCTTTATTTAAACCAAACACCCAAAGTAATTCGAATAAACAGGTGAGGGCGACATACATCCAGCTTTTCTTCATGTTATTTCCTCCTAAAACTGACGATTCGTCATTTTGTAGCCAAAAAAGAGCGTACAGCAAGTGCTGTACTTTTTAAGGTGTCTCTATGCCAAGTGCGTAAACGAGAAATTGCTTGACCTCTCGTTTTTGAATCAGAACCTCTTCTGTATCTGTTTCTGTAAATAAATACATTTGCTCAGCTGACGATTCAAGTAAACCGATAATGAACTTCGCCGCGTAATGACAATTTAAATTGGCACGGACTCTTTCGTCCTGCTTTGCCTTTTCTAAAAAAGCAGCGACCCATTTGTAAATCGGCTCATAAATATCTTCCCATTCCTTTAAATGCTCAGTGGCAGCTAAACCTGAATAGGTCAGGGCAAGGACATCACGGTATTGTCTTGTAAAAGAAAATATAAATTCAACAAGCGCATCTGCTTGATCGAGGACATCCGCATGCTGAGTTAATTCCTTTTCAATTGCAGGGACCATCTCCGAGATAAGATGCTCTGCGATAGCAGGCATGACAGACAACTTTGAAGGGAAGTATAAATAATACGTTCCTTGCGCCACCCCTGCTGCTTTCACAATATCCGAAATGGTCGTCTTTTCAATTCCTTTTTCTTTAAACGCGTCAATGGCAGCAAGCATAATCTTTTCTCGTTTTGACATATCATCACCGACCTTAAATGACTGAATGTCAGTCAGTTTAGCGGAAAACTGACAATTTGTCAATATGCATTTCCTTCATTGATGGAGAGAATAAGTGATGAATAGATGCGGGCAGACCTGAATAAGCTGTAATATGGTCAAGCATCATGTAAGAAAGGGGCAGCACTCCGTATGACATCGAGCGCTATGTTTTCAATGGGTTATTTCCTCCTGCTCGTCCCGCTATATATACATATGAGATACAGACAGGCAAAAAGGCACAAACGCTTTATCTATTTGCGAACAGAAATGGTTCTTGCCTGTCTGTTTGTTTATACGAATGTTTTATTATATTTGACGGTCTTTCCTAATCGTTTCTCCGCACCAAGGGATCAGGTGAGTGTCAATCTTATTCCTTTGCAATCTATTTATCAAAATCTTCACGCCTACCATCACGGCTATCCAAATCTCGTCTTTTTAAATTTGACAGGGAACATCTTATTATTTGTGCCACTCGGTTTTTTTCTTTATCAAGCCTTTCGGACAATGCGCTGGCAAAAAGCGATTTTAGCCGGCTTGATCTTGTCAGCAATGATCGAAGTGCTTCAATGGATGTTCTCACAATCTGGTATGATTACAAGAAGCAGCGATATTGATGATATCCTCTTAAATACACTTGGCACAGCGCTAGGCTGCACCTTGTATCAGATGTATCGACGAAGGAAGGAGAAAATCAGGTGAAGCGAGTTTGTATCATTCCATGTGGCGCTAAGAAAATATGGGACGTAAATCCAGAGGCAGGAAGCCAGCCGGCGAACCTTGTATACTTAAGCCCACTGCATCAGCGTACGAAAAGCTACGCTCAAACATTCTTTTCAGACTGGCTGATTTTATCAGCAAAGCACGGATTCTTAAAGGCAGATGATTTCGTTCATGAAAATTATGATGTGGCATTTGGCACGCCGCACGCTGAACAGATGACACGAGAAGAGCTGAGTCATCAATTTCATGAGAAAAATCTGTCCGCCTATGATGAGTTTGTGATACTAGGTGGAAAGAAATATCGAAAAGTGATCGACCCTTTATTACATCCTCATCAAAAAGCGAATTATCCGCTGGCTCCATATAAAGGAATTGGCTATATGCTTCAGGCGTTAAAGAGAGCCGTTGAGACAAAAATAGAACTTCCGCCGCATATTTAACCCATTCACATCTCCCAGTAAGCAGGGTTTTGATCATCAAAAAGAGAATGATTGAAGTAGCGATGCTGATCGTTTCTTATCTTTTCAGCAGCCACCAGGATGTCTGCATCGCTCATAAGAGGTGGCTCAATGACAAAGGGGGCGTATGAACATGACAACCATCTATTTAGCTGGTGACTCAACCGTTTCATCTTACCCAGATCGTCCTGTTCAAGGAGGATGGGGAGAGTTTTTACACCGCTATACGGCGCATGATGTCAAAGTCGAGAACCGGGCAATCGGTGGAAGAAGCTCAAAAACATTCATTGAAGAAGGACGCCTTGATGCCATATTGGCTGAGATTCAGCCGGGAGACTGGCTTTTCACACAAATGGGGCACAATGATGCTTCGAAGGATAAGCCAGAGCGGCATACAGAGCCTTTTACCACGTATAAAAGCTACTTGTCTCAATATATTCACGGAGTAAGAGCGAAAGGGGCAACCCCGCTTTTATTAACCCCTGTCGGCCGTTTTCATGAAAAAGACGGAGAATATATCAATGATTTCCCTGATTACTGTGCCGCTATGAAAGAACTAGCCGATGAAGAAGAGGTTCTTCTCGTGGATTTAAATACCGCAAGTCTTCAGTTTTATCAAATTTCCGGCATTGAGAAAACGACTTCTTTCTTTATGCTGTCAACAGGCATTGAAGATCGCACGCATTTTACAAAAGAAGGAGCAGATGCGATTGCAAGACTTGTTTCTCTTGAACTAAAGGACCTTGGTTTAACCATTGTATGATGGACGGCAGGACGAGCGAGCGCTCGTCCTGTTCTTTTTTGCAGAAAGCTATTGATTCCCGTAACCAGAGTAGACTACAATAGATACATATGATAATGAGAATCAATATCACTTATAAATAGATCGAACGATGAAAAACAACTGGAGGGACTCAAATGACAGATCAGCTTGAATTGTTTGACGTCACCATTATTGGCGGCGGTCCAGCAGGAATGTACACCGCCTTTTATAGTGGGATGCGGGACTTAAAGACGAAGGTACTTGAGTACAACGAAAGCCTTGGCGGAAAAATCCTTCTGTATCCTGAAAAGGTCATTTGGGATGTGGGCGGTTTGCCGCCAACAAGAGGAGAACAGCTGATTCAGCAGCTCGAGACGCAGGCGAAAACATTTGAACCCGAGATTGCGCTGAATCAAAAAATGACGAAATTCGAGCGCGTAGAGAATGATCACATCTTGCTGACGGCTGAAAATGGCGACCGTCATTTGACAAAGACCCTCATATTAGCCATGGGTCACGGGATCCCAGTCCAGCGGAAACTTGAAATCGAGCATGCAGACCGTTATGAGGTGACAAACCTGTATTACACAGTGCAGGAGCTCAAGACATTTGCAGGGAAGCGAGTGGTCATCTCTGGAGGCGGCGACTCAGCTGTTGATTGGGCAAATGCCCTTGTTTCAATTGCTGAAAGTGTCACCGTTGTGCATCGCCGTGACATGTTTGGCGGACATGAGAAAAACGTCGCCAACATGAAGGCATCTTGTGCACGAATTTTAACCCCGCATGAACTGACAGAGCTTCACGGTCAAGGTGACAAAATTGATGCTGTCACGATTCAGCATTTAGAGACAGGTGACATCGAGCGAATTGAAACAGACGCTGTCATCGTCAATCATGGCATGAAAGGTGATTTAAGTGTTCTATCAGAATGGGGCTTAAAGCAAGGTGAATGGGGACTGATCGAGGTCAATGAAAAGATGGAAACCAATTTACCGGGCGTATATGCGGTAGGCGACTTATGTACACACAAAAGCAAAGTTCGTTTAATTGCTGGTACGTTTGTTGACGGAGTAAATGCGCTGAATAGCGCAAAGCTTTACATCGAACCAGAAGCCGAAAAAGTGGCGTACGTCTCTTCCCATAATGAACGCTTTAAAGAGAAAAACAAAGAATTACAAACAGCTGGAGCTCGTTGATCAACATCCAGTCAAACATTGAAGTGCTGCCAGGGCGGGCAGCACTTTTTTCATATGGAAGGAGGAAGCAAAATTGAAGTCTCATACAGATACAATTCTTTATATGAAAGAAAGCGGTCAACGATTTCTTTCGATGAAACAAACGGTCTACTGGCAAACAACGTCACCTGTGATCCTGACAACTGACGGGGCTGTGAGAATTGAAATGGAAGGAATCGAATATAAGCTAAATGCAAAAGACAGTGTGTTTGTTCGGTCAGATATCGCTGTGATGATGCAATCTTTAGATCACGCACAGGTGGTCATCCATACTGTATCATTTGAACAATACACCTTAGCGAGTAATGCGCAAAATGAATTGATCTATAAATTGAATCACGATGATCTCCCTGATAATGGTGAGCTTGTCAAAGGCTCTTCCCTGCTTTTTTCCTATATCAAACAGATCAAAGCCTGTAAAAGTATACAAGAACAGATGAAATGGCTTGAAGACATGATACACATCTTCCGCCACCAATCTCAGCCATACACTGAAAACGTGCATTATTCAATCGAAATGATTTTGCAATATTTGGCTGAGCATTATGATCAAAAACTAACGAGAAAAAATTCAGCTCATAAGATGGGTTCAAACAAAGTATGGGACAGCAGCGATCTATGAAATGAGAGGGCATGACAAAGTGTATATGTGGTTCTATCAGGCGAGAGGAGCCCTCCACCTTAAAAAGAAGCAAGCGAATCATGGGATACCGTGGCTGTCACCCTTGAACCAAAAAAGGATAACCAGCTTCCGTAAGGTCCTGTCGTACTAAGTGCCGCATTTTAAGTTTTATTCATGAAGGATGCCTTTTTCAGGGCATCTTTTTTGATAGGCAAAGGGAACCTTTTAAAAAATGAGACGTAGTACATGTAGAGGTGAAACACATGCAACCATACACAGAAAAACAACTATTTCTCTTATCATTCAGATACGCATTTATCGCATTGTACTCTTTGGTGATTCCATTCATTGCAAAAGCCCTTTTTGTGCCATCCCCTTTATTTATTGTTTTGATCGCTCTTTTTATAACTCATCATCTAGTCGCAAGTATCGTGTGGTTTTACAAATCGAGACACATCCGAAAGCGTCAGTCAGGCGACCTATCCAAGATGGGACATGTCTTTGTCCAGATCGTGCAAAGGCTCGAACAGCTCATGATGATCGGTTTTGTCATTCTCTGGATCAGCGAATGGATACAGGGAGGGGCAGATACCTTTACCCTCTCGTTTACTATTTTTCTATTGATCATCTTTTCCCTGCATCACATTCAGTTTTATTACGTCCAGCTATTCTTTAAGTCCAAGAGCTGGTTCACTTATGTTCCTTCTTTGAAAAAGGCTCGTCCTTCTTATATGGTGAGGGAGCGAAAGGCTTTGAAGAGGTCATAAATGTGCAATCGCTCTGTTGATCCACCTATAAACATCAGAAAATGATGATAAAATGTGGAAAAGAAGCATGGAGAAAGGGAGTGCGAGCGAGTGAAAGCAGTTGGACTATTTGAGTACTTGCCGATTGAGCATGAGCAAAGCCTGATTGATCAGGAGGTAGCAAAGCCTCAAGCAGCTGGCAGGGATATATTGGTGAAGGTAGAGGCTGTGTCGGTGAATCCAGTTGATACAAAGGTGAGGTCACCGAAGGATCAGAAGGAAGAAGAACTGAAAATTCTTGGCTATGATGCAAGCGGAACGGTTGTTGAAGTAGGCGAAGCGTGTACGTTGTTTCAGCCTGGTGACCACGTGTACTACGCAGGAGATATCACGCGTCAAGGCTCAAATAGTGAGTACCAGCTTGTGGATGAGCGAATTGTTGCGAAAAAGCCTGCAAATCTCTCTTTTGCAGAAGCGGCAGCGATGCCCCTTACAACAATTACGGCATATGAGGCTTTATTTGACCGGATGCATGTCGAGCGAAATGCAGAAGGCTCGACACTGCTTATCATCGGTGGTGCAGGCGGTGTGGGCTCGATTGCCATTCAGCTGGCCAAATTGGCGAAGGCAACTGTGATCGCCACCGCATCAAGACCAGAAACAAAAGAATGGTGTCTGTCATTAGGGGCCGATCATATCATTGACCATCATGAGCCGCTCTTCACGCAGCTTCAGGAAAAAGGGGTTGGCGAAGTGGATTTCATTTTATGCTTAAATGATACAGACGGGCATTTTAAAGGCATGACAGAAGCCATTAAACCTCAAGGCACGATCTGTACCATTGTTGAAAATCAGCACCATCTAGACATTCAATTGCTCAAAAACAAAAGTGCTGCATTTGTGTGGGAATTCATGTTCACACGGCCTATGTACGAAACAGCGGATATGATCAAGCAGCACGAGCTTTTAACTGAAGCGAGCGAGTTATTTGAACAGGGAAAATTAACGCATACCTTAACAAAGGTACTCAGCCCGATCAATGCCGCCAATTTGAAACAGGCACATCAAACGCTTGAGCAAGGGAAGATGATTGGTAAATTTGTGCTAGAAGGGTTTGAGAGAGGGGACAGCATTGCTTCGCGGGATGACAGAGGAAGACTTTAGCACTGCTTATTATCATCCAGCCGATCAACAAACGGTGTCTTTATATGATGCAACAGGAATGTACGTCTGGCATTCACAGCATCATCTTGCCCATATCACGGAATTAATCAAAAGAAATCAGTGGAGTTGAAGGAGTAGCAATATGTCTGGTAGAAGAATTGTCGGCGCTATGTTTATCTGTATGGCTGCATTGTTTTATATAGCAAAATACGTTCTGTTCGAGATACGCTATAGTAAAAGCTTAGGCTCAGAAAGAATAATTGAAGAACTTGAAAATCTGCTGCCTGGCGGGACGTGGATCAGCATCTTTTTTCTCATCATCGGTGTAGGTTATCTCTTATGGGATGACAGGGAAGTCATTCGTCAATATCTCTTCACCCCAGATCGACAAGTAGAAGAAATAAAAAAGACGGATCTCAAGTGACCGTCTTTTTTCCTTTTCTACTGTTAGCCACGCTCGGGACGTAGTGCCTTTTCTAAAATGGCTAGACCTTCATTGACTTTTTCTTTTTCCTCATCATTGAGCCGTTGCAGGGAATTTTTAATTTTTTCGTGTCCTTTTTGATAAATACTTCTGAAAATATTTTTGGCTTCCTCTGTCAGTTCTACAACAATGATTCGCCGGTCACGCTCAGAATGCTTTCGCTCGACAAAGTTAGACTGTTCTAAACGGTCAAGCAGTCCAGTCATATTGGACAAAGAAGCCCCCATTTTTTCAGCAATTTCGGATACCTTGAGAGAGCCATGGTTATTGAGCAGCATGAGCACCTTCATTTGAGGCATACTCATATCAAGCTTCATCCATTCAGAAACATCTCCAAGTCCTGCAGCAGTGAGCACTTTCATATACAGCACCCATGTCTTTTTTTCCTCAGGAGATAGAATTTCCTCGTTTAGTACGGTGGTGTCATGAATATTATATTCCACGCTTGTTCACTTCCTTTAAGCGGCTCTTTTCTTTATATTACTGATTTTCCCTTCTAATTGAAAGTATCATCAAGCTTTTGAATGTTAAACTGCATGAATCAAGTGGTATTTGTTGTATAATAATGTTCAGTTGAAATAAATGAAGCAACCTAGAAAGTTGGGAAAAACATGTGGAACAAAAAAACGGGTATGACGATCTTAAAAATGCTCTTTCCGATCGTGATTATCCTTGTCTTAATTTTTGTCGCCAAGCAGGAGCTGAGCGGCCTTTCCATTAAAAAGACTTTTTATATTATTGACAGCTTGAATCGAATGGACTTGTTTATTCTTGTCTTTCTTGGACTTGTCGCGGTTTTATCGATGTCCTTATATGATTTTATTTTAAGAAGAAGCCTTAATATGCCAATCAGCGGCTGGAAAACGATTCGCATTTCTTGGATTGCGAACTCCTTTAACAGTGTACTTGGTTTCGGCGGCTTATCGGGAGCAGGGCTCAGAACGCTTCTATACAAAGAGTACATAACAGATACGAAAAAACTGCTGAAAGGCATTGCCCTTTTGACATCCTCTGTCCTTTTGGGCCTATCTATTTTCAGTGATTTGATCTTGGTCAGGGTTCTGCCTGTTGAAAGTATTATTAGTCAGGAGCCGTGGCTATGGGCATTTGTCATTATCTTTGCCTGTATTGTGCCAATTTACATCATCATGGCCTCAGTTCGAAAAAGCTCGATTGAGAGCGGTGAAAATGGACTGAAGCACCCGATCTACGCTTATATTGGCGCATCGTTTTTAGAATGGCTGGCAGCAGGTCTTGTCATGTACATGGCTGTCGTCTCAATGGGGATGAACGTCGATGTCCGTATTGTATTAGGTGTGTTTGCCATTGCATCAATCGGCGGTTTAATCAGTATGGTTCCAGGTGGATTTGGTTCATTTGATTTGATCTTTTTACTCAGCATGCAATACATTGGTTTTGACCAAGAGATGGTGCTGACGGCGCTAGTATTGTACCGTTTCGTATACTCGATCTTCCCGTTTATTCTTGGACTATGTCTTGCTGCATATGATTTAACCGGAACGACGCTTAGACGTCTTGAAGGCAACCCAAGAATGGCATCTGCCGTAGAAACAACGAACGTCTTAATTATCTTACACCGCGCCCTATTAATCCGCTTATTGTACGGATCTTTATCCATTTTAACGTTGGGAAGCGGCCTGCTCATTATGGCTTCTGTTGTGCTTCCTGTTGATCGTTTAGGCGTGATTACCAGCATTCCACGCTTTCTGTTATCGGGATTTAATGGTCTTTCTTTAATGTTTGGGATCATTCTGATGATTTTGTCCATAGAAGTGTATAAACGAACAAAAAGATCTTACGTGCTGACGATGATTGCCTTAGCTGGCGGCTTTGTGTTTACTTTGTTAAAAGGGTTTAACCTGAGTCTAATCTTTATTTTGCCAGTCATCATGGCGGTGTTTTTCTCTCTTCGACATCAATTTGTGAAGCAGCAGGCGCCGTATTCCTTGTATCAGTTTGTGGCGGCTGCCGCCGGATATTTACTCGTTTTGTTTAACTATAATGTCATTGGCAACTTTATTTGGACAAAAATCGGGCATTTCTTGAGCAAGGACTATTGGGTTCATAATGAACGGCATATCACGATGACAAGCATGATTGCTTTAATCGGTGTACCGCTTTTCTTTTTCATTAGTAAATTGATTTTTAATAAAAAGGCATTTCCAATTGGAGAAGAAGCAGAGGAAGAAAAATTAAAAGCGTTTTTAGAAGAAAAGGGGGGAAATGCCCTCAGTCATCTTGGCTTTTTAGGAGACAAAAAGCTGTTTTTCTCAAGTGATGGAGAGGCGATGCTACAGTTTGGCCGAATTGGCCGCTGCGTCATTGTGCTCGGAGATCCATCTGGACGTAAAGCGTCTTATCCACTTGTACTTGAAGAGTTTTTGCAGCAGACGGAAAAAGCAGGCTATCGTGTCGCTTTTTACCAAGTAGAACGAGAAGGGATGGCTCTCTATCATGACTTAGGCTTTCACTTTTTTAAGCTTGGGGAAGAAGCCATGGTCGACTTAGAGACGTTTTCTCTATCAGGTAAGAAAAAATCAAATTTACGTGCTGTCGCTAATAAGTTTGAACGAGAAGGCTATACCTTTGAGATGGTGGAACCCCCCTTTTCAGATGAATTTATCTCTACCTTAAAACAGATCTCTGACAGCTGGCTTGGAAAGAAAAAAGAAAAAGGATTTTCTCTCGGCTACTTTCATGAAGACTATCTTCAAAAAACACCGATTGCGATCTTAAAAGATGAAAAGGGACAGATCATTTCCTTTGTGTCATTAATGCCGATGTACCAAGAAGGAGAAATATCCATCGACTTAATGCGTCATATGGATGATGCACCGAACGGAATGATGGATGCGCTGTTTATCCACCTTTTTCAATGGGGGAAAGAAAAAGGCTATAAATCCTTTAACATGGGAATGGCGCCTTTATCAAATGTCGGCACGTTCCATCAGTCGTTCCTCACAGAACGTTTGGCAAGTGTCATCTACAATAACGTCAGGTATATGTATAGTTTCAGCGGATTACGGTCGTTTAAACAGAAATATAAACCCGAATGGCACGGGAAATATTTAGCGTATAAAAAGAATACGTCACTAGCTGTCACCATGGTGCTTGTCACCAAGCTGATTGGGATGGACCCAAATCGGAAACGGCGTCAATAAATCAAAAACCTTTACCTTTCACTAGGTGAAGGTTTTTTTAGACAAAGGAATAGCAAAAGTGGTAAAGTTGAAAGGTAAGGGGGATGTTAAAATGACGACATTGAATGAATGGTTTACAAAGGGATTAGCTGAACGTACATATGTACACAACATGGAGAAAAACCGTGAAAATCTGCTCACGGTGTACAACCAGTACGCAATTCATCAAAAAGAAAAAGAGCTGCTTCAACGGCTACAAAAGAAAAAGCTCAGAGCGCTTGTCATCACAGCGGATTGGTGCGGGGATGCGATGGTCAATGTACCGATTTTCATGCGTATCGCGAGTGAAGCACTCATTGATGTGCGCTATTTCATTCGGGACGAGCATCTAGACCTGATGGATCAGTATTTAACGAACGGGACCGCAAGATCTATTCCGATTATCGTCATCATTGATCAGGATGGGAATGAAGTGGGGAAATGGGGACCTCGCTCAGCAGAAGCGCAGCGCTTTGTCGACGAGAAAAAACCGGACAAGGATGCACCTGACTTTGAAGAAGTATTTAAAGTTTTTGCGAAAGAAGCCGCACATCACTATACGACAGATCGTTTCTTATGGAAAGATATTGAGAAAGAAATAGTAGAAGTTCTGGAAAAAATATAAACCAAAAGACTGCTTCGCCGCAATGGGAAGTAGTCTTTTTTTATCTTGTTTTTGCGTTTTACCTACAAAACACCGCATAAAGTTGTAGAAAAACCGCAGATTTCTATCAAATACCGCAGAAAACCGCAAAGCACCACGATTTTCCCAACCACTTTTAGTTGAAAAACCTCATATATGCCATGAAATCATCAATTTTGCCCTTATCTAAAGGCTCATATAACGCACGTTGGTTTGCTTTTTCCCAATACAAGAGGCCCAGCAACTATAGTAATCTAATTGTAATCTCCTTTGAACGAACTAAAAAAACAAATGACGGAAAAGGACTGGCGATCAATCTATGAAAAAAATCATTTATCTCGACCAAGAAAAGAAGAAGCTCGCTGAATCAAAAAAAAGAGAACAGCGTTCCATCAAATCACTTAGACTGCTTGTGTTTTATGATGGACAAAGTCCTTCATGTGCAAAAGCGATTGACCTGTTAAAATCACTCGATTGGAAGAACCGTATATACTTTGAATCATTTAGACATTCACAGCTGCTTAGGCTGAATAAAATAAGTGAAGAGAAGGCAGAAAAACGAATCGTGTCTATTTCCTTAGCCAAAAATCAGAAAAATTCAGGGATCTATACTTGGCTGCGTATTGCTTGTAACATCCCTGCATTATGGGGAACGGTCCCATTCATTGTGCTCAGCATTTGGCTAGGATTTGGACAACATGCGTATGATTATTTTGCGAGAAAACGGTATATTCATTCTGTTGAACAAGTCACCCGTCCTGATACAGATCAACAAAAAGCATGACCTTCGATCGGCAGAAGGTCATGCTTTTTTGTAATAGGGAACATATGACGCTAAATGATCAAGCAGCTTCCCCGTGTAGGACATATACGCACGTTCGTCAAGCTCAGAAGCTGCATAGGAAAGCAAGGTTCTAAGAGCAAACAAGTACTCACTGTGTAGCTGATTGTGTTCAAAATAAGGAATGGCTGCTTCGACTAAATATGTTTTCAAATCATGAGGATTCTCCTCAATCATCAATTTATATATTTTAATCATATATAAACAGTTTGGCTGAATACGAGGCTGTTTTAACAGCTCGTGTATGTAAGGAAGCGCCTTTTTACGATCATATTCAGCATACAATGTCGCAATTTCATATAGCGTTTCACAGTAACGATCTTCTATCTGTTCTTGATTAAAGTAATTGAGTGAATCTAGTAAATAAGGCACAGCTGAAGAGAAATCACCTTCACGTTTTAAGAGCACCCCATAATAAAAATAAGCCGTCATTTTAATATAGGCATCAGGATGAAGGGAAGTGTGCAAAATCACTTCTTTTAAATATTTCTTAGCTGTTTGAAAAGCTTTTAGTTCCAGTGAGATCACGCCATGAATGAGTGTACAGTGAATGATCCGCTTGAAATTGTTCTTTTGTCTATATAAATCCATCGCTTGATGTGTGGCTTCAAGCGCATCACCAAGATGTCCCATATTTCCAAGTGCTTTTGCATAGTGATAATACAGGTCACTTTGTTCAACAGACGCGTAGGAAAAGCAGCTTTCAAGTTTTTTCAGCCCTTCTTCAAGCTGACCATTTTTAATCTGATGGATGCCATCTAGATATTCAAAAATTTCTTTTTCCGTTTCAATAAAGGTTTTTTCAAACTTTTTGAGAACGCGGTGTGTTTTTAAGGCAAGCGGCTGTTTTTCCGTTAATAAATAAAATTGAAATAAGGACAAATGATACTGAATTCCTAAATCTAGCGAAAAGAACTGTTCCTCGTGTTGAATGATCATTTCTGCATTTTGTTCAGCCTGATCGAGTGCATAGAAATACATATTCATTTGAAACTCATCCAAGAGAGACAGTAGGTGACGCGCCTTTTGCGACAGCGTTTCTTGGCTGATACCAAGCCGTTCAAGCAGCAGATTGATCGTATCTTGATTGGCCTCCTTTGAGCCATTTTCAATTTTACTTAAATGAGAGACAGAACAAATTCCTTCTGCCAATTCAGATTGGGTCATATTTTGTTTATAACGATAGAGTTTAATGATTTGCCCAATATTGATTTTCATTCCATCCAGAAGCCTCCCTTCCAATCATGGGTTGAAAGCCTTTTGAAAAAATGACCGAATCAGACGAAATGGGAATACCTGAAATCATTTCATCATCTTGGCGGATTTCTCAAAATTTGTTTAAAACGTAATATGATTGTAACATTACTTGAAAAAGTCAAACAACTTTTTAGCAGATGGGGAGGGATACTCTATTTGCAACAACACGTGATGATGTTTATAATGTGAATGAGAATCAATTTCAATTAAAATTGATTGAAAGGATGACATATATGCCAAACATGAAACAACAAACAGAAGCGTTAACGGTTCGAGACGCTGTCAGATATAGACGATCGATTCGAACATTCAAAGAAACGGCAGTGACCATTGAGCAGCTTCAGCCATTATTAGAGGATGCGGTCTATGCACCGAATCATAAAATCACTGAGCCATGGCGCTTTCTATACGCGACAACTGATGAAGCAAAAGCGACATTTGTTGAGCGCTTCATTGCTTTCTTTAAACGCAACAACCCAGATGCAAAGGAAGAAAAGATTACTCAATACAGAGACTACTTTTCAAAAGTCCCAGCGCTATTATTTGTCGTATTAAAGGAAGACGAGAACCCAGTGGTGAGAAATGATGATTTTGCCGCAGTGAGCGCTTTGATTCAAAACTTCCAGTTGCTCGCTTGGGATCAAGGGATCGGTATGGTATGGAAGAGTGGCCGCATTTTATACGACAAAGGCTTTCAACAGGAGATGGGATTAAAGGAAAACGAGCGTTTTGCAGCCATCCTTCACATCGGTTATCCAGAAGAAGTCCCTGAGGAAAAATCACGTCAGAAGGCATCAAGTCTGCTTACTGAAATTAAATAAAAGCAGCCCTTTTTGAAAGGGTCTGCTTTTTTACTTATTGTTTTTTGGCGCGCTGATCGGCTGCTTTCATACGTGCCATTGCTTTTACGTCATTTGGATCTGCAAGTTCTTTGGAAAATTCAACAAATTCGCCATCCGTCTCTTGTGCCGCGATTTCTTGGACAGATTTTTTGTGTTGGTCTTTTTTCAAAGCCTTCTCCTCCTTTACAAGATCACTATAGTTATGTGCTTGTTGGAGTGGAATATCCGTCTTATTTGCTTCTTTTTTCTGCTACTCTTTCCGCTTTTTTGAATTCCTGCTGATACAGGACTTCCTGGGTTTTCTTCAGCTTCGAAGTTGGTTGGTGGTCTTTTTTCTTCATCAAATTGGCCCCCTCATATCGTTTCTTCATAGGGTGGGTGTTTTTGACAAACTTTATTCCTCTGAATATAAAATCGCTTCTTTTAGCTCAGGGTGCAAAAATTCATAAGAAGAAAGCTGGGCCTTTTTCGGCAGGGCACGCTGGCCCTCTAAAACAAGTAATGACATTTCGCCAAGTGCCGTTTTGATAACAAAGGGTGGCACCTTCAGCCAGTGGGGACGGTGAAGGGCGGAGGCGATGGTTTGTCCGAGCTGCTTCATTTGAACAGGATTCGGAGACGTGACATTGAGTGGACCCGATACCGCGTCATGACGGATGGCAAAGGCAATGAGATGTGCCACATCTTCCACGTGAACCCACGATACCCATTGTGACCCCGAGCCGATGGTTCCACCGGCAAACAGCTTGTATGGCATGGTCATCAGAGGCAGTGTCCCTTTTTCTCCTAACACAACCCCAAAGCGTGTATAGACAGTACGGATGCCGAGAGCTTCCATTTTTTGACCCTCAGCTTCCCAAAGCTTTGACGTATGACCTAAAAAATCTGTATCGGCTGGAGGGGCTTCCTCCGTAAAATCCTCTGTCTTAGAAGTGCCATAAATACCGACAGCACTTGCTTGAATGAGCACGGACGGTTTCGTTTCCTGCGCTTCTATAATGCGTCTCACTTCTTGTGTTGATTGTAGACGGCTAGAGAGAATGCCTTCTTTCGCCTTGTCTGTCCAGCGTGTGAAAATGGATTTTCCAGCAAGGTTAATCCATACATCGATGGCAGGCAATTCATGTTCAGGCGCAGCACCTTCTGTCAGCCACTGCACGTAATGTAAATGATTTTGTTCGGATTCCTTTGAATTTCTTGTTAAAATATATAGATGATGTCCTTCAGCTGCGAGCACCTTTGTGACGTGCTGGCCGATAAAACCGGTTCCTCCGGTGATGGCGATATTCAATTGACATCTCTCCTCTCATATACATACCTATATCTTTCACAATTTTGAATCAGAAGAAACATCCTGACTGTTTTAGAAAAGGAGTGATTACAGGATGCCCTATATTACAAAAATTTCTGCTCAGAAAAACAATACAGAGCGCGTGAACATCTTTCTTGATGAAAAGTACGCCTTTAGCGTTGATCTAGATGTGCTCGTCCAGCACGATTTGAAAAAAGGGAAAGAGCTGGACGAAGCAGATATCATTCAGATTCAATTCGGTGATTCTGTCAAAAAGGGATTTCAGCAGGCCGTCGATTATTTATCTTACCGCATGAGATCAGTGAAAGAAGTCACCGATTATTTAACGAAAAAAGAAATACCAGCACCTGCTATTAGTGAAATTATACACAAATTAAAGCATTATAAGTATGTAAATGATCTTGAATTTGCAGAAGCATATGTGAGCACCCACCGGAAAACGAACAGCAAAGGGCCGTCCGTCCTGAAAAAAGAATTAAAGCTGAAAGGCATAGACGATGACACCATTGAACAAGCGCTATCGCAATATCCTGATGACTTACAGCTGGAGGAAGCCGTCAAGCAGGTTCTCAAGCTTGCGAGAAAAGAAAAGAATCGTTCTGCAAAAGAGATCGAGAAGCGCATCAAGCTCCAGCTTCAGCGAAAGGGATTTTCGTTTGCGGTCATTGATAAAGCCCTTCAAGAAGCCTATGATGGACAAGAAGAGGAAAAAGAAGAAGAAGCCCTCCTGTATATGCTCGAGAAGGCAAAGCGCAAGGTAGGATATGACGGGTCTTTTGAAAAGAAGATGAAAGTGAAGCAATTTTTATACCGAAAAGGCTTTGATCTCGATACAATTGATCACGTGTTAGACAAAGGGGAATAACAGATGGAAAAACGCTATAGTGAGATGACAGAATATGAATTAAAGCAGGAGATTGCAGCCCTTTCTGAAAAAGCTAGAAAGGCTGAGCAGCTAGGCATTGTGAATGAATACGCCGTCTTAGAGCGAAAAATTGATATGGCCAAAGCCTATTTATTAGATCCAGCCTTGATTCAGACCAAGACGACCTATCAAATCAAAGACACAGACGAGCAATTTTACGTGGAATATCTAAACGGGGTGTTTGCTTGGGGGTACAGAGTGTCGGCTCCAAATAAAGAAGATGCCCTGCCGATTTCAATGCTTACGCAAAAGGACTGATCTGAGGATCAGCGTGTAGAAAAACCCTCGCATTCTTTGTCAGTCCTGCGTGCCGGTGCTCACGAATGTCAAATTCGCTCCGCTCCAGTACTCGTCCTTCCTAGACTGCAAAGGTTTTCTATCACGCTGAAAAGAAGACAAAGGGCTAAAATAAAGATCATTTTAGCCCTTTGTCAACAATCTAAAGGACTGATCTGAGGATCAGTCCTTTTCTTTACTTCGAACGCTGTTTACGGACGTTGTTCTGAAGTACGATGTCGTGCTGCGTTTGCTGCGTTTCTCCGTTGACCTGAGAGGCAGAATGCTTTGCATTCGCCCATGGTTGAGGGTAAGCGGTTGTCCTTAGTTGAACAAAGTCTGCCATATACGATTTCCCATTTGAACTCATATTTCAAGCACTCCCTTTGGAAAAATTAGCGTTTCCCTGATGCCCTCATACGTTCCTGTGGACGTGTATTCGTCTCACCATTCGGCCTTTTAGACGCATAAGCATCTGTGGCGCCTGGTTCGCCTTCAAACTTGTGATTCACTTGATTTGGAAAGCCTTTTGCTTTATTGCGCATATCGATTCCCTCCAAACAATACAAATCATTTGCGTCTTTTGAAGACGTAAGGGTAGTATATGAAAAAAGAGGTTTTTTTTAAAAGGCACTTTCTGCTAGATGAAGGAGGAACCGACATGGAACAATACTTTGAGCGATTAACAGAACAACTCATGGAAAAAAACAATATGCTGACATATGAAGAAGCACGTACATGGGTAGAGCTGCTTTGGAGTGATTTTGAAACGACCTATGCAAAGGCAGGCCGCAAGTATAAAGGACAGGAAACGACAGAACGGATTGTCCAAGAATGGATTGAGAGCTACGGTGCTCAGCTGCATTTATTTCAAAATAAACAATCAAAGGCAAACGAGCATCTGCAACAAAACCACAAAGGGCTTCTGCACTAAAAGAGTTGTCCTTTTCACTTCTACTCATCTTTTTCAAAAAACAGGAAAATATATAAAAGTAAAAACAATTTTATGAAACAATACCCAGTCTGTGATAGGAATTACAGGCTTTTTACAATGTTTAAACTTAAAATTACATTAAATTCATCTTGCTGAAAATCACTGGAAATAAAACTTTGATATAATGAAACGATTAAAGAGACATGTAATTTATGGATAATAAAAAAGGGTTTCGTTTTCTGACAAAAAAGGAATAATGAACATAACAGACTATGTGAAAAAAGTGAAGAGAAGGTGCGATATGGAACGGGAATTGCTCTCTGTTATAATTCCTTCTTACAATGAAGGTGAAAACATCAGACGAATCTTTGAGGCACTCGAGGAAGAGTTTCGCGATTTTCATTATGACTTTGAAATCATCTTTATTAATGATGGAAGCAAAGACAATACGCTTCAATATATGAGAGAGCTCTCTCGCAAAAGTGCAAAGGTCAAATATATTTCCTTTTCGCGTAACTTCGGGAAGGAAGCCGCTATTTTGGCAGGGCTTGAACATGCAAAGGGAGCAGCTGCGATCATTATGGACGCCGACCTGCAGCACCCGACGTATTTGATTCAGGATTTTGTCAGAGGGTATGAAGAAGGCTACCATCAAGTCATTGCCAAACGGAACCGTAAAGGAGACAGCAAGCTTCGCTCTTACTTATCATCGATGTACTATAAAATCATGAACAAGGTGGTTGAAGTAGACTTGCGTGATGGTGTAGGAGATTTCCGTTTAATTTCACGCCAAGCAATCGACGCATTGCTGAAGCTGAAAGAGGGGAATCGTTTTTCGAAAGGGCTTTTTTGCTGGATTGGGTTTGAAGAAAAGGTCATCTATTATGAAAATGTCGAAAGACAGCATGGTGATACAAAATGGTCACTGAAGAAATTATTTAACTATGGCATTGATGGTGTGATTTCCTTTAACAACCGCCCGCTGCGTATTTGTTTTTATACTGGCATACTGATCTTATTCCTCTCTTTGATTTACATCGTGGCCACCTTTATTCAAATCGTCAGAACGGGCATTATGGTACCGGGTTATTTCACTTTAATATCGGCTGTGCTTTTCCTCGGAGGTGTCCAGCTTTTGAGTCTAGGCGTGATTGGAGAATACATTGGCCGGATCTACTATGAAACGAAAAAGAGGCCGCATTATTTAATCCAAGAATCAAATGTCATGGAACAAGAGACAAGCTCAAAAGAACAAGACCGAGTGTTAACGCAGTTATTTAAATAACGTGGAGTCAAATAACCGGCAAGCACGATTCGCTTGCTGGATTGTTTTGTTTCAAAGAACAGCGGATCTTTTGTGGAAAGGATTTAGATGATGAAACGTAGATGGATAATCATTGGAATGTGCCTCATTCTCGCTCTATTAGGACACTCCTTTTTCTTATATGAATATACGCAAGGCCGATATATGACAGGAGATGGGGACGGCATTTCTCAAATGCTCCCATTTAAAAAGCTGCTTTATGACGAATACGTCAAAGGAAACTTCTTTTATTCCTATCAATTTGGTCTAGGCGGCGGTACATACACACAATTAGGCTATTATTTTACAACGTCGACTGTCTTTATGGTCACAGTGCTTGTTGTCTGGATAATGAATGCGCTTCATCTCATTCAGTCAACGGACATTCATTTCTGGGCAAATGCTGTGATTTGGATCAGCGTGATCAAGCTGACGTTGATTCTTTTTATTGCGTATCGCGTTCTTTTTTCGCTGGTTCAAAATAGACTTGGCGCACTGACTGGTGCCGGGATCTATGGGCTGTCTATTGTGTATTTTCGACATGAAACGTTTTGGGAATTTTTCACCGACAGCATGATGTGGCTCCCGCTGCTTGTGCTTGGGATTGAACGTATTTTCAAAACAGGCAAGCCGGCTTGGTTTATTGTGGCTTGCAGCCTCATGCTGATCAACAATTTTTACTTTGCTTATATTCACTTTATCTTTTTAGCGATTTATCTCGTATTCAGATATATGATCAAGCTTCGGAGCGAGGAGCGCGGCTGGAAGGTTTTCTGGACCCTTGCGATTTCAACGCTGCTATCCTTTGGGATCAGTGCCGCCTTTTTTATCCCATCTGTTTACGGCTTTCTCAATAATATAAGACCGCCTTATGAACAGTCGATTCCTTGGTTCGAGCTGCATGATCATCTGCTGTTTACAAGCAGGGTGTATATATTACCTGTCATTTTTCTCATTTGTTTGTTCCTCGTTCCGCTTTACCGGAACAGGTGGTTTTTCATGTTCACATCGATCAGTGTTCTGCTCATGATTTTTCACTACAGTCCAAAGATGGCGAGCGTGTTTAATGGCTTTTCTGCACCGCAGTACCGATTTGAATACATTCTCGCCTTTACAGTTGGTGCGGTCGTTGCGATCACCATGAAGCATTTCACGCAAATAGAGTGGAAGTGGAAAAAGCGAGCGGTATTAGGTGCCTGGATTGTTTTCCTTCTCACTGTATTCTTGTCAGAACGAGCGATGGGAAATATGGATGTCGTTATATTTACAGGCATAGGACTGCTTGTGATTAGCTTGTTCTTCCTTTGGATACATGCTGAAAAACGTCAGCACCTTCGTCTCTTTTCAGCTGTACTCATTGTCGTTAGCCTACTGACAGCAGGCATTTATCAACAGGTTTATTTATCTGAAAGCAGCAATATCAATGAAGTATCAGATACGTATATGAAGAGTGAGGCGTATGCTGGCCCTGAGCAAATGGAGCTCATTCAGCAAATTCAAAGCCGCTCAAAAGACCCGCTCGCCCGAATTGATTGGATGAATGGTGTGCGAAACAATACCCCGTTATTTGAAGGCTTTCAAGGTATGAGTGTGTATTCGAGTATATTGAATCAGCATTTGCTCAATTTCTACTGGAATGACCTGCAAATTGATATGGGACGAGAAAGTGTCAGCCGTTATGCGACAATGGGTGACCGAGCGAATTTATACAGCCTGACCTACGGCAAGTATTATATGCGAGACAAAGCGATGTCTTACTCACCGCCAGCTTATTTCAAGCCGATGTTGGAAAGCGAGCATTATGAGGTGTATGAAAATACACGGCCGCTGCCATTTGCAAGAACAACAAGCACCGTCTATTCAGAAGCATCTCTACAGCACGCCTCAGCGCTTGATAAAGAACACGCGATGCTGCAAGGCGTGATTTTAGACAAAAAAGGAAACGCTGAAATCGAGCACTCACCCGATCGAGTAAAGGATACAACCATTCATACTGAACAAGCGGTGTATGAAAATGGTGTGCTTGATGTATACGGAAAAACGGGCGGCCTGAATATCACCCTTCCAGATGATATGGCCCGTGCTGGGGATGTGTATGTGAGCTTTTATGTGAAGCGGACAGACCGTAACGAAGGGTTTCAGTTGTCTGTTGATGACTACGTCACATCACGAAAAAGCAATACATCGATCTACAAAACAGGCGTAAATGAAGTGACCATTCGGGTCCCTGCTGAAAAGATCCTCTCTATTCGAGTGCCAAAAGGGACGTATGAGTTCAGTCAATTAAAGCTGTATCATGAACCTTACCGTATCCTAGAGCAGGCATATGAAAAAGAAAAACAGGATGATGGCAGCCAGCAGGTGAAGCTCGAAAACAACCGCTTTACGATTTCATATGATAACAAGCGCGGCGATGATTATATGGTCCTGCCTGTTCCATATGAAAAAGGCTGGGAGCTCACAGTAAACGGTCAGCAGACCGATATTGAACAAGCCAATTACGCCTTTATCGGTTTTCCAATAGAAAAAGGCAAAAACGAGATTGTGCTAACCTACTATCCGCCTTATATCAGAATTCTCGCATTGATCTCATTGATCAGTCTGATAGCTGCAATCCTTTATGCACGTAGAAAACACAAGAAACACCACTTTTAATTGATAAGTGGTGTTTTTTTATCTTCCATCTCATCGTGTCATAGAAAAAAACACCTGATCATCGTCTAGCATTTTCATACGTATATTTCTTCTTCCCATTCAATATGGTATTCGTTCATTTTTTTATCAATATCGAATTGAATATTCAAATGCTGAAATAATGCATTCAATTCTTCTGTCCTCTTTCTTCGATCTTTTTCATAATAATAGAACGCATCTCTATAATCATGATCTCTAAGCATTTTTGCTAATACCATGGCATCTTCTAGACTATACGATGCTCCTTGACCAACAAAAGGATTTGCCGTATGCACAGCATCACCTACAAGAACAACTCGTCCTTTTGACCACACAGGAAGATCCTTTATTTCATAGATACTTCGTGGAAAAAACCTTTCTGTATGATCGATGATGTCAGAAAGGTGTTTAGGAATGTTCCAATGTTCCATTTGTTTATATAATAACTTTCGAATGGTTTCTTTACTGGCTTTCTCAAAATGTTTTGCAGGTAACTTTTCAGGACACTGAGAGAAAGCTTGCCATAAAATATTCATTTTATTTGTCGGGTGCGCTTTTCCAAAAATGAATTGAAAGTTTCCATCATTGTAAAAATAACTTGTTGCCTCATCCAATACGAAATCCTTCACATAGGATATCCCTTGAAGTCCCCAAAAACCGCTATAGTCTAATTTGGCGTTAAATGCCACAGCTTCTCTCGTTTTCGAAAAAGTCCCATCTGCTCCTATCACAATATCGCCTGTTATCATGGTTTCATCTTCAAAAAGAACCTCAACGGAATGAGACGTCTGTTTGACCGAAGTTAACTTTTTATTGTATTTCACTTTTATTTCTTGACGGCGAACTTCCTTTAAAAGTGATTTGATGATTTGGTCTCTCATGACATTCAGTAAAGGGGCATGATAATATTTTTCGCTATAATTGTTGAAAATAGCTTCCACTTCATTTTCACTGTTTATTTGATGGATCCTCTTTATCACTGCTGCATTTGCTATCACTTCATCCTTACACCCTATTTCGTCCAAAATCTTTACACCATTTGGAGACAGTAAAAAACCTGCACCTGTTTCTAATTTATTTGATCTACTCTCGTAAATAGTGCTTTCAATTCCAGCCTTTTTCAAAAATAAAGAGGCAGCCAATCCTGCTACACCACTGCCGATAATGATCACATTTTTATTCCTCATCACCTTTTCCTCCTCTTTTACAAACAGACCGGTCGGTTTATTTTGGTGCAAAAAAATAAAATAGGTTCATTTTCATTTAGGTCAACATATCAAAAAATTCCCCCTTTCCATCTGTTTAATTGGTAATTAAAGTATATGATAATATGTTATTAATGATTTCGCAAGAATAAAACCCTTCAATTTCTGTTCATCTTCTTTTAAATAAAATGGATACAAACAAATATCAGGAGGATAACAAAAAATGAACAAAGACACTGTAATCAATCACTATGAACAATCCATTGAATGGGTGCAGTCGTTAACGGATGTAACAGACGAAAAATGGCGCAGGGCCATTGCTGATGGAAAGTGGAGCATCGCTGAAATCATCGCCCATTTGGTTCCGTGGGATGAATTTATTTTACATGATCGTCTAAAGGAATTTTGGAACGACCGGCCGTTACCTCAAGGACCTGATGTGCACGAAATGAATCAGCAGTCAGCCCAAATGGCGAGAAAGGAAGTAAAAAGCGAGACCATTCGACGATTTGTTGCTGTCAGAACAGAATTACTTCAAGAAATGAAGAAAATCAAAGCATCTCGCTGGAACGAATCCTTTCTTATCGGTCAAACCGAACTGACCCTGTTGAGTTATTTCGAAGGGCTCATTCAGCACGATATCCATCATATGCATCAAATCAAAGAAGTGCTCTCACTAGAAAGCACTTAAAGGCCGCAGATTACTCCGTCTCTTTCTCAAACGGAAACGCAGCATAATCAAACAAAAAATGAAACAAACAAAGGCTTAGAGCAAAGAGAATTTCCTCAGAGGTAGACAGCCAAATGTCGCCCACCAATTCATCTGATAAATAGACGGCTCCCCAAATAAACAAAAGATGAAGTGAAATGGCATAGAAAACGATCGATCGTTTTTTGGACCGGCACTTTCTGGCAAACCGCACGAGCACATGTTCCACATGTTCAAAAGATATCCCAAGCACGACATAAATGCCCATAAACAGCAGCATCGATAAAATCGATTGATAAAAAGCACCAGTCAAATGAAAGAACAGCACACAAAACAACAAAAATATGTAACAGACAGCAGAGGCTGCCATGAGCCATTTCAGCCCTTGCCATAAAGCGTGAACAGATTGCTGCATATGTAAACAATCACTCCTTTACATGAAATACCTGCAAAAAGGACAGACCTTTTTGCAGGAAGTATGCGTTAATCCTCTTTTTTAGGTGCAGCGATGACAGGATGTTTTTCTGTAGAAAGCAATGTTAAGAAGTCTTCGCCTTGATCTAAATGGTCTAGCACCAGCTGTTTCGGTGTGGCCGCAAGCCACTGGTTGAGTGAAATGTCTGCATAATGATCGCTCTTGAAGATTTCTAAGAAATAAAGCGGTTCGTCCCCAGTATTTTCTACATAATGCCCCATCGCAAATGGTACATATCCCACGTCTCCCGCCTGATAGTTGAAGGATCTTGCATGTCCGTCAGAAGCAAATACCGTCATTCGTGCCTTTCCAGAAATGAAATATTGCCATTCATCCGTATTTGGATGCCAGTGCAGCTCACGAATGGCACCAGGATCGACTTTGACAAGAGCAGACGCAATCGTTTTAGATGCTTTGAAATTGGTTGAGTCTGCGATCCAGACCTGTCCGCCGCTTGAAGTAATCGGCTCTTGTTTTAACAGCTCATATTTAAAGGAATGAGGGACTTCTCCTTGCGCTGTTTTCACCTTGTCACTTTCAAGAGAGCCAGGCAGACCTTTTTGGAAAATATACTTCTCTTTCTCTGGCAGCTTGTTCAACTGTTCCTTTGTCAGTCCGAAGTTCTTGAGCACGACTTCTTCTGGCGTATGAGCAAGCCAATCGGTCACTTGGAAGGTACTATTTTCTGAGAAAGACCCGTCATCAAACACAAGCAAAAATTCAGCTCCCGGTTCAAGTGCTTGAATGGAGTGCGGCAAGCCAGAAGGGAAGTACCACAAATCACCTTCTGTCACATCCTCTGTAAAATTACGTCCCTCTGCATCAACCGATGTAATCCGCGCTTCCCCATAAATCATGTACGCCCATTCCGCTTCCTTATGCCAATGCAGCTCACGAATAGCGCCCGGCTTTAGCCGCATATTCACAGAGGCAAGACTTTTAGAGATCGGCAATTCACGAACCGTTACTTCGCGTGCATAGCCGCCATTTTCTAAACGGTTGTGCGTATCAGAAAAAGAATATTTCATGTTGGAGACCGTTCCATGATCTGTTTCCGGCGGCGTGAGCATATCTGGGTTTTGTCTGTCTCGCTCGAGATTTCGTGGAATTTTGACCGTTGCTCCTTTTTCTCCTCGGATTGGCTGTGGTACACCATTTTGCTTTTCACTCATGATAAAATCCCCTTTCAACATCGTATTGTGTGAGGTGATAAAAGGCCTCTCATTTCGCCCTCGTTTTCATAAGGTGAAATCAATCAAGTGGATGTCAATCTGATTCATCATTTTTTTGTGCAGCAACTAATGTTTGGATGAGCTTGCTTAATTCATCAAACTTTCGTTCAAAGCGTGTCAGCAAGTAAACCGTCAAAATGGCGGGGAAGCCAGCCTGACCGAGCTGCTTCAGCCATTCCTCTGAAAAAAAGTTCTCCATTTGTCTCACCTCCCAGCTGATGCTCGTCTTTTATATAGGTGGTCTGAAAGAAGGAAAAGGAAAGCAAAGCGGGAGAAAATGAACCATTAGACCCGTTTCATGAAGTTTACTTTTTTTAACTTTTGTCCACTTAATTCAAATAGAGGGAACAAAGGGGAGGATGCACATGGATTATCGGCTGTTATTAAAAGTAAAATGGAAGGAAATCATTGATCACCCGCTCATTCAGCAGTTTTTAAGCAACCCGAAAAACGAGCAGCTGCTCCGGCAAGTCATGGAAGAGCCAAACGAAGAAAATGCGAAAAAGCTAGATTCTGAGTTCAAGCAGTTCTACCAGAAGATCCGCATCATCAAGTATATCTCCACAATGATCCGCATCTTTTCAGTCGACTTTGACAAACGAGTGAAAAAGAAGCAGCAGCGTTTTCCACTCACACTGGATCATCCTGATCGTCAAGAAGTGAAAGACCCTGTTCAAACAGATACGTATGAAGCCGTGCTCTCCAACCAGCAAGACCTAGGGGAGCACCTGCAAGATCAAAGGCTGTACAAGGCCTACCAGCAGCTCACAGACAAACAAAAAATGGTCTTAACCCATATTTATGTCGAAGGCCAAACGATGAAGGAAATAGCCGACCGGCTGGGCAAAACAAGACAAAACATCTCAAACATTCACAAAAAAGCACTCAACAAACTAAAAGAAGAAACAGGGGGAGATGTCCGTGAACGAAGACAAAATCACCAATGGAGAAATGGAAGAACTCATTGAAACCTTCACACCCATGATCAAAAAGAAACTACAAAACACGGCATATCAAGAAAGAGAAGACCTCGAACAAGAACTCTATATCAAACTCATCGAAAAAGTAGACTGGCTGATTTACCAAGAGGGACCTGGCTTCTGGGAGTTTATTGTGGAATATATGACGAAGTTGTAAAAGGGGGGTGATGGTGCGAATGTAAGGTGAACATAAAATCCCCGGGGCATTCGCACCTTTTTATTCGACAAAAATGAGAAAAAATGTATATTTTGTAGTGGGGAAAACAAAATTCTAGTTAGAATCCTGATGATTTTGACAATCATTCCCTGAAAAATGTTACAATTAGGGCGGAAATCGCAGTCGCACTCTACATGAGTGCGTAGAACACAGTTTCTGCGAGTTATTTAAATTCAAGTGCCTATTCAGTTCAAAATCTACACGAATGAATAATCAAAATATTGTACTTTCCTTCTAATGCCAAGCCCTACACAACACAAAAAAAGACTCGCTCACACAGAGCCGAGTCTTAATTTTTTTTGCAGTTTTTCTTCACTGAAAATCCAGCCGGTATAGGAATTTTTGATTTGGTGGTCCATGTCGATATGGCAGATCGCGACGAAAGGATAGTGACCTTTGCTGCGGTAGCGCAAATCAATGAACCGGACCTCATAATGATCCTTGTATTTATCCACTTCCCACCGGTAGACAGGGGAGAAGGAGAGAAAGGCTGAAATGTTTTCATCTTGCTTGGCAATTTTCATAATCTCAGTATCAGGGACCGGCACACGGTTAAATGTGTCTAAAATGACGATCTCTCCATTCATGCTGCGACCGACATGGAAAGAAGATTTGCATTTCACGGCAATGCGCCATTGTCTGAACTTCATTGTAGGCGAAATAATAATGTCCTCAATCTCATCAAATCGTGCACGCAGCTCACGTTTAATCTGAAGCTGCATGATAACCCTGACGATATAGTAACAGAAAATCACGGCATACAGCGTAATGAACGTATAGCCGGGATGTCCGCCAATGGCCCAGATGACAATGGCGGCAAGGTGTGTAAAAAAGATAAACGGATCAAAGGTGTTAATGATCCCAAGTGCTATCCACTTCTTCGAAAATGGACGAATGGCCTGCGTGCCGTATGCATTGAAAATATCGACAAACACATGTAGCACGACGGCTAACAAAGTCCATAACCAAAGGTGAAGTAAATTCGCCCCCGGCACAAATGGGAAAAGCACAGCCGGAATCAGCAACGACCAGAACAGTACAGCCGGAATGGAGTGAGTAAATCCCCGGTGATTTCTTATATAAACCGCATTGTTTTTTAGTTTTAGCACAGTATCAATGTCTGGTGCTTGGGAGCCGGCAATGGTCGCGATCATCACGGCATGTGCCATTTGTGGATCTGCGCTGACGGCTGGGTCTAAAAGTGCAAGTCCCCCAAGTGAAATGCCCATTACTATATGAGTACCAGTATCCAATTGATTACCTCCTAGTTGTCATGCTTAGGAACAATCATACAAAGTATACGTCTTCGTTCAAGACTATGTGCAAAATCACTTTTGCTTTGTCTTGATTTAATGTAACATGTTAACGTATCTACAAACAGTATACAACAAATAAGGTTCTTTTCAGAACGTTAGCCCTTGGTTCAATGAGAAGGAGTATAAAGATGAAAGACATTCAAGAAAAGCTGGACCGCAAAGATATTGCGGGCTTTCAGCATGATTTAATTGATTGGTATGAAAAAGAACAACGGACACTGCCATGGCGTGAAAATCAAGATCCATACCGCGTCTGGGTATCAGAAGTGATGCTTCAGCAAACGAGAGTGGATACGGTTATTCCGTACTTCCACCGGTTTATGGAGCAATTCCCGACGGTGAAGGATCTCGCTTTAGCCGATGAAGAAAAAGTCATGAAAGCATGGGAAGGTCTTGGCTACTACTCAAGAGTGCGTAATTTACAGGCAGCTGTGAAAGAAGTATATGAATCCTACGGTGGTGTCGTCCCTGATACGAAAGAGCAATTTTCAAAGCTCAAAGGTGTAGGCCCTTATACAAGTGGTGCAGTGCTGAGCATCGCCTACAACAAGCCGTACCCTGCGGTAGATGGCAACGTCATGAGGGTCATTTCCCGGATCTTATCGATATGGGATGACATTGCAAAACCAAAAACGAGAAACACGTTCGAATTTGCTGTCGATCAGCTCATTTCCCGGGAAAAGCCGTCTGAATTCAATCAAGGGCTGATGGAGCTAGGTGCGCTCATTTGCACCCCAACATCCCCTGCATGTCTCATTTGCCCTGTAAACATGCATTGCTCGGCTTTAGAGGAAGGCGTTCAGCATGAGCTGCCAGTGAAAAGCAAAAAGAAAAAGCCTACTGCCAAATCAATGGCAGCAGCGGTTTTATTTGATGATGCAGGCCACCTATATATTCATAAGCGGCCAAGTACAGGCCTCCTTGCGAATTTATGGGAATTCCCTAACCTGGAAACCGTGAAGGGAAGAAAAACGGAAAAAGAGCAGCTGCTTGAATTTCTAAAAGAAGAGGCAGGTGTACAAGCGGAGCTTGGTGATTTAGAAGGCACCATTCAGCACGTATTTACCCACCTCATCTGGAATATTTCTGTTTTCTTTGGACGTGTGACCTCTGTATCTGATGACACTGTGTTAAAAAAAATCACAACAGAAGAATTTGAGGCATTTGCTCTGCCAGTCTCACATCAAAAAATATGGAAGATGGCACTTGAGCAGCCTAGTCATATTTAACTGTTGTACCGTGGGTGTAATCGGCTTCATTCCTGTGCAGACCCCCGCGGTTTTCGATTTCAGAAATGATTTCTCGATACTTAGATTGCCCTTCTTCGTTTAAATAAGGTAAAATTTGTTGGAAAGCATGATGAAAGTAAGCAAGCTCAGTATCTTTCCATTGATCCTTGGACATCATGCCAAGCTGGCTTAACTCGCGTCCGACATACATGAATGTAACCTCCTAATAGGAACTTTCCTATTAGTGTGAAGCGAATGAACGAAAACTATTCAAATCAGGAGATGAACCATAATGAGTCAACGTAAATGTGCATTAATTACAGGCAGCAGCAGAGGTGTCGGTAAAGAAGTTGCCCTTCGCCTAGCTGAAAAAGGATATGACATTGTCATTAACTATGCAAGAAGCAAAAAAGCTGCACTTGAAACAGCGGAGGAAATTGAAGCGATGGGCGTGAAAACATTGGTCGTAAAAGCCAATGTAGGCCAGCCTGAGAAAATCAAAGACATGTTTCAGCAAATCGATGAAACATTTGGCCGTTTAGATGTATTTGTCAACAATGCGGCATCTGGCGTTCAGCGCCCAATCATGGACCTTGAAGAAAACCATTGGGACTGGACAATGAATATCAATGCGAAAGCCTTGTTATTTTGCGGACAAGAAGCGGCAAAATTAATGGAGAAAAACGGCGGCGGACATATCGTCAGCATTAGCTCACTAGGCTCCATCCGCTACCTTGAAAATTACACAGTGGTCGGCGTCTCTAAAGCGGCACTAGAAGCTTTAACGCGTTACCTATCCGTTGAATTGTCACAAAAAAATATTGTCGTGAACGCAGTATCAGGCGGCGCGATCGATACAGATGCACTAAAGCACTTTCCGAACCGAGAAGAGCTTTTAGAAGACGCGAAGAAAAACACCCCTGCTGGCCGAATGGTGGAAATTAAAGACATGGTCGACAGCGTGGAGTTCCTTGTATCAGGCAAGGCAGACATGATTAGAGGACAGACGATTATTGTGGATGGCGGACGTTCTTTGCTTGTTTAAAAAAATCATGAATAGGATGTATACCTTCTGCACAAATTAATGTGCGTGGAGGTGATAATGATGGATAAACAACAAAACAAAACAAACGCACAACAAGTGAAAAAACAAAACCAAGCTGCTGCTCAAGGTCAATATGGTACTGAATTTGCTAGCGAGACTGACGCACAACAAGTGAAAAAACAAAACCAAGCTGCTGCTCAAGGTCAATATGGTACTGAATTTGCTAGCGAGACTGACGCACAGCAAGTAAAAAAATACAACCAAAAAGCTGAGCAAAACAAACAACAAAACAGCTAATCACTGAAACAGAGAGAAGCACTTCATCTACGAATGAAGTGCTTTTCTTTTTGCCTGTCACCACCATCCGACAAAACCTGTAAAACCTCTACATAAACAGTCAAAGGACTTCTTCATCCTTTCAAGAAATGGTATAGATACAAAAAATGGATTTGAGTGAAAAGGGAGGAGTTAGATGTCTGATTTCGATCAGCTTGTAAGAAAGCAAATGCAGCTCATGGACCAGCTGCTCGATGTACAAGGGGAACTCGACATGTGCTTAGAAACAGAAAAACGATTGCTGCAAGATGAAAAAAAGGAAGAGCGGCATAGGCTTCATGACCAAATCAAACAGAAACGAGAAGAACTGCTAAAAGTCCAAACATTATTTACAAAACAGACAGAACAGGTCATCAATTCATATAAACAGATGGAGAAGAGTTCAACCGTGATGTAAGAGAGTGTGCCGTTCAATTGGGTTGAATGGCTTTTTCATTTCATTTTTTAACTATGTAACGGTATAATATAATAGAGACATGTTTAGTTGGGAAATTAGGTCTTTGGACTGTTAGGTTTGTTTGTTATAGAAAGTAGGGGAGAAAATATGGGCTATCCCAAGGAAGGAGAAACCATCCAAATTCAAAGCTATAAACATAATGGCTTGATCCACAGGATTTGGAATGAAACCACCATTCTGAAAGCAACGGAATTGTGTATCATTGGTGCAAACGACCGTACAATGGTGACTGAATCCGATGGCCGTACATGGATGACGAGAGAGCCGGCTATTTGCTATTTTCATGCAAAACAATGGTTTAATGTAATTGGGATGCTTAGAGATGATGGGGTATATTATTACTGCAACATTAGCTCTCCTTTTGCGACAGACGAAGAGGCAATTAAGTATATTGATTACGATTTAGATGTCAAAGTCTTTCCAGACATGACGTACAATATTTTGGATGAGGATGAATATGCAGATCATAAGAGGCAGATGAATTATCCAAAAGAAATCGATAGTATCTTAAGAGAGCATCTGAATACATTACTGCATTGGATTCACCAGCGGAAAGGTCCGTTTGCTCCTGAATTTGTGGATATGTGGTATGAACGTTTTTTGCATTATACAAAATAAGCAAGAGCAGCAAAAACCTGTTTGGCTTTACATAAGCTAACAGGTTTTTGACTGCGTACGGATAAGAGGCACTGATAGATTGGGAAGGAGATTTACATGGGGGTCATTAAACGCTACATGGCTTTTGTTACACCGTATAAAAAACAGATTGCATTGACAATGGTAATCGGAATGATCAAGTTCTCGATACCCTTAACCTTGCCTCTGCTCTTAAAGTATGTCATTGATGATGTCATCCAAGGCTCGGGGTCGGCTGAAGAAAAGACATCATCTCTACTGATCATTATGGGAATCATGCTCGTTTTATTTTTAGTGATGAGACCGCCGGTTGAATACTACAGACAATACTATGCGCAGTGGACAGGCAGTAAGGTATTGTTTGATATTCGGGAAAAGCTGTTCTCGCACATTCAAAAGCTAAGCCTCCGTTATTATGCCAACACGAGAACAGGTGAAATCATTTCAAGGGTGATCAACGATGTGGAGCAGACGAAGGAATTTGTCATTACAGGCCTGATGAACATTTGGCTTGATTTGATGACCGTCCTTATTGTCATTGCCATTATGTGTACACTGGATCTCAAGCTCACCATCGTATCTGTCATTATTTTTCCGCTTTATGCGATAGCTGTGAAGTATTTTTACGGACGACTTCGCAAGCTGACAAAAGAACGGTCACAGGCGCTGGCGGAGGTGCAAGGGCATTTGCATGAGCGAGTTCAAGGAATGCCAGTCATTCGCAGCTTTGCGATTGAAGAGTATGAACAAGAGAATTTTCACGGTGAAAACAAGAATTTCTTAAACAAAGCGATCAACCATACAAATTGGAATGCCAAAACATTTGCAGTCGTCAATACCATTACAGACATTGCGCCGCTGCTCATCATTGCATTTGCTGGCTACACCGTGATTAATGGATCGCTTTCGATTGGGACAATGATTGCCTTTGTCGGCTACATTGACCGGATGTACAACCCGATTCGCCGTCTCATTAACTCATCGACGACTTTAACCCAGTCGGTTGCGTCCATGGATCGTATTTTTGAGTTTATCGATGAGCCGTATGAGGTAACAGATCGGCCAAATGCAAAAGAAGCCAACGATTTAAAAGGAGAGGTAGAATTTAAAAATGTGTCGTTTCGCTATGAACATACACAGGAAGAGATTTTACATAATATCTCCTTAAAAGTAGAAAAAGGACAAACAATTGCGCTTGTAGGAATGAGCGGTGGAGGGAAGTCAACGCTCGTCAGCTTAATTCCAAGATTTTATGATGTCACAAACGGGTCACTTGAAATTGACGGCATTGATATTAAAGAGTACAAAGCAAGAAGCCTCCGAAATCAAGTCGGAATGGTGCTGCAAGATACGTTCTTATTCAGCGACACGATTAAAGAAAATATTGCTGTTGGAGACCCGGAAGCGTCTTTTGAGAACATCGTATCGGCTGCCAAAGCGGCAAATGCCGATGAATTCATCATGTCTCTTCCTGAAGGGTATGACACAAAGGTAGGAGAACGGGGCGTGAAGTTGTCAGGCGGTCAAAAACAACGGATTTCGATTGCGAGGGTATTTCTCAAAAATCCGCCGCTCCTCATTTTAGACGAAGCGACGTCTGCACTTGATTTAGAAAGTGAGCATTATATTCAAGAAGCGATGCAAAAGCTAGCGAAGGACCGCACAACCTTTATTGTCGCGCACCGCTTATCGACCATTACCCATGCCGACCAAATTGTCGTTATGGAACAAGGTGAGATTGTGGAAAAAGGAACACACGAAGAATTAATGAACCGAGACAGCCACTATCGCCATCTATTTACCATTCAAACATTAAATTAGTAGAAGCCTATCCGATTCTAGCGGATAGGCTTTTTTATGCTTGTCAAAAACATGACATATTTCCCAGCTTGTCTCAATACAATTTTAAAAAGTATGACGGGGTGGTGAACATGTGAAAGAACAAGACGTGTTGCTAGATGTCAAACAGCTATTCATTGCGTTTCAGCAAAAAAAGCAGAGAGTGCCGATCGTCCATCACATATCGTTCTCGATTCAAAAAGGAGAAACCTTAGGCATTGTTGGCGAATCTGGCTGCGGAAAAAGTATCACATCGATGTCATTAATGGGGCTGAATCAGCAAACAGAAACAACGGGTGAGATTCAATTCGAAGGTCAAAACCTGCTGTCACTTTCGGAGAAACAGTGGCGAAAGGTGAGGGGAAATGACATTTCGATGATTTTCCAGGAGCCAATGACCTCTCTGAATCCATTAATGACCATTGGCAAGCAAATGACAGAAGCTCTTTTCACACATCAGGCAATCGGCCAAAAAGAAGCAAAAATCAAGGCGGTCAATCTTCTTCAGACGGTTGGACTGAAACAAGCAGAATCGTTACTCAAAAAATATCCACATGAATTATCAGGCGGCATGCGCCAGCGTGTGATGATTGCGATGGCCATGCTTTGTCACCCAAAGCTCATGATTGCAGATGAACCGACGACTGCACTTGATGTCACCATCCAAGCACAAATTCTTCGTTTGATCAAAAAGTTAAACGAAGAGATGAACACCGCTATTTTATTTATTACCCACGATCTAGGTGTCGTGCGGCAAATATGCCAGCGTGTCATGATTATGTATGCCGGTCGAATCGTAGAAGAAGGAACCGTTGACCGTATTTTTCAAAAACCTCTGCATCCCTACACGAAAGGTCTATTCGCCTCTGTTCCATCATTTAAAGAGAAAAAAGAAAAGCTCATCTCTATTGCGGGTCACGTACCAAAGCCTGGAGCCATCCAGTCCGGCTGTCAATTTGCACCACGCTGTCCATATCAAATGCCGCAATGTCTAGAAAACGACCCAGCCTTACAATCCATTGAACACAATCATCGCGTGGCATGTTTTCTAATGGAAGGAGGAGAAGACTCTGAGTCACCCACTCTTGCAAGTGAATCAGCTGACAAAACGTTATGAGACATCAGCTTTTTTTTCTAAAAATAAACACACGACCTTGGCGTTAAATCAAGTGTCCTTTCATTTGAAGGAAGGGGAAACGCTTGGCATTGTTGGCGAATCTGGCTGCGGAAAATCAACGCTTGGCAAAAGCTTAATGAGATTGACTGAACCGACTTCAGGTTCTATTCAAATGAAAGGCCAAGAAGTGACACTTCTGAAAGAACGAGACATGCGTTCCTTAAGAAAAGACATTCAAATGATCTTTCAGGATCCATACGCTTCCTTAAATCCACGAATGAAAATCAAAGATATTATAGAGGAACCACTTATTGTTCATAAACACGGGGCGAAAGCAGAAAGGCTGAAGCGGGTAAAAGAGATGCTGCACATTGTTGGGTTTGATCCATCCTATGGAGACCGCTATGCGCACCAATTCAGCGGCGGACAGAGGCAGCGTATTGGGATCGCTAGAGCACTCATCACCCATCCAAGCCTTGTCATTGCCGATGAACCCGTTTCGGCGTTAGATGTATCCGTTCAAGCACAAATTCTGAATTTGATGCTCGAATTGCAAAAGACGCTTTCTCTTACGTATCTGTTTATTTCTCATGATCTCGGCGTTGTCAGGTATATGAGCGACCGGATTGCTGTGATGTATGCTAGCCGCATTGTAGAGATGGGTCCTGCGGAAGACGTATTTCAGAAGCCGCTTCATCCCTATACTTCGCTGCTGCTGAAATCCATTCCACATATGGATCACGTGCTAGAGACGCAGGATGTGGAAGCAGAAGAGTCCACTTTGGCGGTAGAAGGCGGCTGTCCTTTCTACAAAAGGTGTCCGAAAAGGTGGGCACAATGTCTGCAAGCTGTTCCTTCTTTGTATGAGGAGGAAACTGGCCACGCAGCTGCCTGCTATTTATATCAAAAGGAGGAACACAATGAAGAAGACATGGTTATTCAGTAGTTTCATTTTTGTGCTGGCACTTGCGCTATTTTTAGGAGGATGTTCGTCTGCACCAACATCAGAAGAAAAGGCAACAAAAGACACCCTCGTATTCGGCAGAGGAGGAGACTCCACTTCACTTGATCCGATTACAACGACAGAAGGTGAAACCTTCAAGGTCACAGAGAATTTGTTTGAAAAGCTTCTGAATTACGGCGAGAAAGACACGACCATCCATCCTGGCCTAGCTACAGAATGGGATGTTGCAAAGGACGGGAAATCCTACACGTTCTACTTAAGAGAAGGTGTGAAATTTCACGATGGCACAGACTTTAACGCAGAAGCAGTCAAATTCAACTTTGACCGCTGGATGAATGGCGATGCAGAAAAATTTCCTTACTACGGCATGTTTGGCGGCTATAAAAAAGATAAGGGGCATGTCATTAAAGACATCATCGTCAAAGGCGAGCATGAAATTGAATTTCAACTAAAACGCCCGCAGGCGACGTTTCTGAAAAACATCGCCATGTCACCATTTGGCATCGCAAGTCCTGCGGCTGTTGAAAAAAGCGGCAATTCATTTCGTAAAAATCCAGTTGGTACAGGACCATTTAAATTTAAAGAGTGGAAGCAAAACGACCGCATTGTCTTAGAAAAGAACGAAAATTACTGGCAGAAGGATAAACCAAAGCTGAATCAAATCATCTTCCGCTCCATTCCAGAAAACTCTGCTCGTTTAAATGCGCTGAAAACAGGCGAAATCGATTTAATGGATGGCGTGAATCCGTCTGATTTAGATGGCATTAAAAAGGACAAAGCCCTCCAGCTCATTGAAAGACCATCGATGAATGTAGGCTATATCGGGCTGACAGTGACGAGAAAGCCGCTTGATAACAAGCTGGTTCGTCAGGCGCTCAATTATGCAGTTGATAAAGAATCCATCATTGAGTCATTTTATGGCGGACTTGCTGAACCAGCGAAAAATCCGCTTCCTCCCTCTTTAGAAGGCTACAATGACGACATAGAGCCATATCCATATGACCCAGAAAAAGCGAAAGAGCTATTGAAAGAGGCAGGTTTCCCTGACGGCTTTCGCATCAAGCTTTGGGCAATGCCTGTTCCGCGTCCGTATATGCCTGATGGGATGAAGGTAGCAGAGGTCATTCAGTCAAACTTTGAAAAGGTCGGCGTCAAAGCAGAAATTGTGACATATGACTGGGCGACTTATTTAGATAAAGCAAGTAAAGGGGAAGCGGATGTGTTCTTGTTAGGCTGGACAGGAGACAATGGCGATCCTGATAACTTCATCTACACACTACTGGACGAAGACAGCATTGGCGGCAACAACTATACATTCTTTCAAAATGATAAAATGCATGACATTTTAATTGAAGCGCAAACAGACACAGATCAAAAGAAACGAAATGAACTGTATAAAAAAGCGCAGGAGATCATCCATGACGAAGCGCCTTGGATTCCATTGGTGCATTCAATTCCAATGCTCGCAGCATCTAGTGATTTAAAAGAATACCAGCCGCACCCAACTGGTTCAGAAGCTTTGACTGACGTGTATTTCGAATAAGCAAATAAGGGGGAGAATTTTATCCCCCTTATTCAAACAAATCAAAAGGCGGTGAAAGCTGTTTGTTTGCTTATTGTATGAAACGAGCAGGAATGCTCATCCCAGTACTGATCGGAATGACATTGGTCGTGTTTTCGATTATTCGGTTTATACCGGGGAATCCAGCACAGGTCATCTTAGGGCAGCGGGCAACAAAAGAAGCAGTAGAGCAATTAACCAGCCAGCTTGGTTTGAATCAGCCGTGGTACGTTCAATACGGCCATTACATGCTGGGCCTTTTAAAAGGTGATTTAGGGACTTCCATTCGAACAGGAGCAGCTATTGCCCAGGAAATGAAGCCTTACTTATTTGCGACGTTAGAACTAACATTTTTTGCGATGGTGCTGGCGATTTTTGTGGGAGTGAATGCTGGAATCATTAGTGCTTGGTTTAAGCATTCTTTCTTTGATTATGTCGCGATGTTTATTGCTCTCATTGGTGTGTCCATGCCGATTTTCTGGTTAGGCTTAATGGGGCAGTGGTTATTCTCGATCGAATTAGGCATTTTGCCGACAACGGGCCGAGAAAATGTGAGGAATCCAGTGGAGTCAATCACTTATATTCATACACTGGACACGCTTTTGCAAGGCCGGTTTGATCAATTCACTGATAGCATCAAGCATTTGATTTTACCAAGTACAGCACTCGCAACAATCCCTGCTGCGATTATTGCGAGGATTACGAGGGCAAGTATGCTGGAAGTGCTCCATTCAGATTATATTCGAACAGCAAAAGCAAAAGGGGTACGTTCGTTTTTCATTATTTATGAGCATGGGCTGAAAAATGCGCTCATTCCGATTTTGACGATTATCGGTCTTCAGACAGGTCTCTTGCTTGGCGGGGCCATTTTAACAGAAACGATTTTTGCTTGGCCAGGAATTGGGCGGTATATATACGATGCGATCAGCTATCGTGATTACCCAGTCATTCAAACAGGTATTCTCGTTGTTGCGCTCATTTTTGTCCTGATCAATTTCATCGTGGACATATTGTATGCAGTTATTGATCCAAGGATTAAATATTAGAGAAGGGAGAGTGACAACATGGAAGCGCAAAAGGAGCTTCAAGCACCTAAGCCAAAAAAAGAACGCTCTCAATCACTGATTCTTGAATCGATGAAGCAGTTTTTTCAGCACAAGCTTGCGGTTATTGGCAGTGTGATTGTCTTTTTATTTCTCATTCTAGCGATCTTCGCACCGCTCATTGCTCCTTATGGAATCAATGAACAATCACTCGGTGAGCGGTTTAGTGCACCTTCAACTGCGCACTGGTTTGGTACAGATGATTTCGGCAGAGATATATTTTCAAGAGTTGTACATGGAGCGCGGATTTCCTTATGGGTTGGTTTCTTCTCGGTTCTCGGGTCAGTCATTTTAGGCACATTGCTTGGATTGATGGCCGGTTATGGCGGAAGGGTGCTGGATGCTGTGATCTCGAGACTATTTGATATTTTACTCGCCTTTCCTAGCATTCTATTAGCGATTGCCATCGTCTCCATCTTAGGTCCTTCCTTACAAAATGCCCTTATTGCCATAGCGATTATTAACGTCCCGACCTTTGGAAGGCTGGTTCGATCAAAGGTGCTGAGTATTAAACAAGAAGAATATGTGCTAGCAGCAAAGGCAGTTGGGATGTCACACCGCCGCATCGTCCTGCGGCACATCCTGCCAAATAGTATGGTGCCGGTCATCGTACAGGCGACGCTTGCGATCGGAACGGCAATTATTGAAGCGGCAGCTTTAGGTTTTTTAGGACTGGGTGCACAGGCGCCAAGTCCGGAGTGGGGAAAAATGCTAGCCGATGCAAGGCCTTATCTCGTTCAAGCCCCATGGACTTTATTCTTCCCAGGGATAGCCATCATGCTGACGGTTCTTGGCTTTAATCTGATGGGAGATGGGTTAAGAGACACACTTGATCCTAAAATGAAGAAAATAAAATAAGACCGATTCTAAGAATCGGTCTCAGCGTGTAGGCAAACCCTCTCATTCTTTGTCAGGTCTGTGCTTCGGTGCTCGTCCTTCCTAGAATTCAAGGGTTTTCAGGCTACGCTGAAAAAAGAAGACAAAGGGTTAAAATAAAGATCATTTTAGCCCTTTGTCAACAATCTAAGGCCGATTCTCGGAAATCGGTCTTTTCTGTTTATGCTTCTTTTTCTTCTGTCTCAATTTCACTATCTTTTGGGTGATACGTCTGGAAGCTTGTAATCAATGTATCTAAATGTTCCAATTCATCACGGTATTCGATGATGCTGGACATCACATTCAGCATATTGTAATCGAGCAAGTCGTTTTCTTGGTTTTGCTGATGCTGAATAAATGATTTCGTTAATGTTTCAAGACGAAGAGAGCATTCATTTTGAAAATCATCGTCCTGCGGCTTCATTTTTCCGACAAACTTCATCAAGGTGCGCTCATGCCAATATAGTAAATAATCAATCTCATCAGTTAAGCTTTCCCTGAAATGCTCTGGCATCAAATGAATTTCATTTTCTAATTTATGAAGCTTTTTCAGCAAGTACAGAGCTCGATTAGACGTCATAATTGCCTGTCTGAACAAAACCAGCTTTCTTGATTTTACATACGTGGTTTTCTTTAAATAGCTTCGTTCCTCTTTGTATAACAAGTAAATGTGATCTAATTTGATCATACGTTCTTTTATTTGATCGATGTCATCCTTTAAAGTGGAATGATCAGTAGACTGTCTGGAGCTCAGACGGATCCATTTTAAAATCTCCTCCGTATTTTCCATAATGTGATGAACCAGCTTTGTTTCATACTTTGGCGGCAGGAAGATTAAATTCACTAAAAATGAAGAAAGTACCCCTAACACCACAGTAGCTGTTCGAATTAAGGCAAAGGAAAGGAAATGATCCCCTGCACTTTCTAAAATCGCGATGACAGTTACAAGTGCAATCGGAATCGTGTGTTCAATCTTCAGCTTTAAATTAATGGCGATGACCATGACGGCGGTTAAGCCGATAATGACTGGTCCTGTGCCGAAAAGCAGACCGAACGTAATGGCAAGTGCTGCTCCAATAATATTAGCTTGCACTTGATCGACAATCGTTAAAAATGATCGATAAATAGATGGCTGGATAGCAAATACAGCTGCAATTCCCGCGAAGACGGGCGTTGGCAACCCAAGCCATGTTGCCAGGTAAAGCGCGAGTACAATGGCGATACCAGTTTTTAAAATACGGGCTCCAAGTTTCATTGGTTTTGTCCCTGCATTCCTTTCTTTTTGATAATAGATGATCACTCGTCATTTATTATAAATATTTTGATGAAACAACTAAGTAATATACAGCGGTCTTCCGAAATATTCAAGTGATTTTTGAAAGTTCATGAAAACATCAAAAGAAGGTATTGAGAAAAAATGTAACAGATTCGCTTGCTTTTGACAATCAAGAGCTGGTCAATAAAAAAACAGACGCACAAATTCACGTCTGTTTTTCACTCAATTATGATTGTTTCAGCTGTTCAAACGCATAATCTACCGCTTGCAGCGTCTCAGAAATATCTTTTTCAGTATGTGCGATGGTTAAGAACCAAGCTTCATATTTAGAAGGGGCAAGGTTGATGCCTTGCGTGAGCATCAATTTGAAGAAGCGCGCGAACATCTCGCCATCCGTATTTTCAGCCTGCTCGTAGTTCACAATCGTTTCTTTTGTAAAATAAATCGTGAGAGCGCCCTTTAAGCGATTCACTGTAATATCTACTTGATGTTTTTTGGCATGGGCTAAAATTCCTTCTTCTAACATAGCGCCAAGCTGATCAAGACGCTCGTAGACTCCGTCTTCTTTTAACACTTCCAAGCATGCAATACCAGAAAGAATGGACGCAGGATTTCCTGCCATCGTGCCAGCTTGATAGGCTGGTCCAAGCGGGGCGACTTGCTCCATAATTTCTTTTTTTCCGCCGTAAGCGCCGATTGGAAGACCGCCGCCAATAATTTTACCTAATGCAGTGAGGTCAGGTTTTACTTGAAGCAAGTCCTGTGCACCGCCGTACATAAAGCGGAAAGCTGTAATCACTTCATCATAGATCACCAGTGCGCCTTTTTCATGAGTGAGGTCATTGACCTGCTGCAAGAAACCATCCTTAGGCTCCACAATCCCAAAGTTCCCGACAATCGGCTCAACAAGGACAGCCGCTACTTCATCGCCCCAGCGATCTAATGCTTCTTTGTAGCTGTCAATATCATTAAATGGAACGGTTATGACTTCATTCGCGATACTTTTTGGTACGCCCGCTGAATCAGGAGTTCCTAAAGTTGAAGGGCCAGAGCCAGCTGCCACTAGCACAAGGTCAGAGTGACCGTGGTAGCACCCGGCAAATTTAATGATCTTTGTTCTGCCTGTATAAGCGCGAGCTACACGAATCGTAGTCATCACAGCTTCCGTACCTGAATTGACAAAACGAACTTTATCTAAAGCAGGCATCGCTTCCTTCAGCATCTTCGCAAACGTGACTTCATGCTTCGTCGGTGTTCCGTAAAGGACACCCGTTTCAGCCGCTTTCGTGATGGCTTTTGTAATATGAGGATGAGCATGTCCGGTAATAATTGGGCCGTATGCTGCTAGATAGTCGATATAGCGGTTCCCGTCAACATCCCAAAAATAAGCGCCTTCTCCTCTTTCCATTGCCACGGGTGATCCGCCGCCTACTGCCTTATATGAACGAGATGGGCTGTTAACCCCTCCTACAATATGCTCCAGCGCCTCTTGATGTAATGTTTCTGATTCTGTGAATTTCATAAATAGCCTCCTATCTCAACGTATCACGTCGTCTATCATTATTTTAACATGCCGATGCAAGCGTCTTTAGTTGAATATCCTCTCAAAATTGGATAGGCTAATTAAAAAATAGGTTGGAGGGATTGTGTCATGACAATCGAAGTGGGGCAGCAAGTACCTGATATTGAATTAACCGGTGACAATGGGGAGAAAGTAAAGCTTTCTGAATTTAAAGGAAAACATATTGTCCTTTATTTCTATCCAAAAGATATGACACCAGGCTGTACAACAGAAGCATGCGATTTCCGTGACCGTCATCAAAGCTTTGCAGAATTAGATGCCGTCATTATTGGCGTAAGCCCAGACAGTCAGGACAAGCACCAAAAGTTTAAAGAAAAACATGATTTACCGTTCCTGCTTCTTGTAGACGATGAACAAAAATTGTCTGAAGCCTTTGGGGTATGGAAGCTGAAAAAGAACTTTGGCAAAGAATACATGGGAATCGAACGATCAACGTTTCTTATTAATAAAGAAGGAGCGCTTGTGAAAGAATGGCGAAAAGTAAAGGTGAAAGACCACGTAGAAGAAGCGCTTGAGGAATTGAAAGCTCACGCTTAATCACATCACCGGATGAGATCGGCAGACATGCCGGTCTTTTTCTTGTAAAGAAGAATAGGTAAAAAAGAGGATTGTAATTGACAAAGTTTCGGCTCTGGGGGTACACTATTTATAAAGATTATAATATAAGAATATTTTTGAAGAGAGGTGCATGATGAAATGGCTGCTCACGAACTAAAAGACGCTTTAGATGCTCTAAAAGAAACCGGTGTTCGAATTACTCCGCAGCGCCATGCCATCTTGGAGTTTCTCGTAAATTCTATGACTCACCCAACCGCGGACGATATATATAAAGCACTTGAAGGAAAATTTCCAAATATGAGTGTAGCAACGGTTTACAACAATTTACGAGTCTTCCGGGAATCTGGATTAGTAAAGGAATTAACGTATGGTGATTCCTCAAGCCGATTTGATTTTGCGACATCTGACCATTACCATGCGATTTGTGAAATTTGCGGAAAAATCGTTGACTTCCACTATCCTGGCCTTGATGAAGTTGAACAGCTTGCATCCCATGTGACGGGCTTTAAAGTCAGTCATCATCGCTTGGAGATCTATGGAACTTGTCAAGAATGTGCGAAAAAAGAAAATCATTAATGAAAAAGCTGACCAGTTGAATGGTCAGCTTATTTTATGACTTTTTTCGATTGTAGGATTCATCAAACTCTTTACCCTCTAATGCTGGATCGAGAGTAAGCGGCTCTCTGCAATGCATGCACATATCCACTCGTCCGAGCACCTTTGTTTCCTTCTCACAGCCTGGACAAACGACTCGTACCGCCTTCGTAGAAAGCATGCCAATCCAAAAGTAAACGGCTGTACTTAATCCGATCGATAAGACGCCAAGCAGCATAAAAAAAGTCGACAGCCAGATCGATTCCTTAAAGAACACACCGATATACATGATCAGAAAGCCAACAAAAACCAAACTAAGTGCAAATGTTCTGATTTTATTAATCTTACTGGAGTATTTCGCCATCCCTAGTCCCCCTTATTTCCAATATAGCACATTTTACCTTTCTGTTTGAATTAGTTATAGAGTTTTGTGAATAAATTGCTTATAATGATTCAATGATCTTTTTTCATGTATTGAAGGAATTTTGATTCTATGAGGAGAAATACATAGCATTAGAGAAGAACCTTACACCCGAGTATTGGAGGAATCACTATGGAAAATCTTCTCCGTCCTATTTATCAAGAGCGAGCGAGCCATCCAGACACATTAGCTGTGATTATAGTAGAAAGAAGACATAAAGTATCTTCTGAGACGGATAACTTTGATGCAGCACTTCTTGTCATTGTAAAAGAAGCGGAAGAGCCGTTATTTATCAAACACTATGAATCCGATCACCAAACAGCTTCTTTAAATGTTGTCACAGATGATCAGCTGAAAGAATGGATTACCCTCGGCACTAACCGCCGAATCATTGATTGGATTTTGAATGGAAAAGTCCTATTTGATCGAAATGAATATATCTTCAACTTAATTGATGAACTAAGTACATTCCCGTTTTCAAACCGCAAGCTCAAAATCGGTTTAGAATATGGCAAGCTCATTCGCAGATATATAGAAGGAAAAGCATTTTTTGAGTCAAATCAATTCCTTGATGCATATAATTCCATTGTGCATGCCCTGCATCACTTAGCACGTATTGAAGTGATTGATAAAGGCTTCCATCCAGAAGTGACGGTTTGGAACCAAGTGCGTCATATGGAGCCGGAAGTATATAAACTTTATTCAGAACTGATTGAAAGCCACGAAAGCCTGCATAAGCGTTTGGAACTTTTATTTTTAGCGAATGATTTTTTGATCCATTCAAAAGCAGAAATTGGTGCCGCTCATTTGCGTCATGTCATGGAACAGAAGGATATATGGCTTTTTGGTGAGCTTCTTGCACATCCTGATCTTAAGTATTTCACGCCTGACCTTAGCGTCATGATTGATTTCTTTGTGGAAAAAGGAATTGTTCAAGTGGAGCCAATTGAGACAAAGGGACAAAAAATCTATCATCGAGGATATTTTGTGAAAAAAGATATTGACGCATGAATATTATGATGGTATATTATTAAACGTCGCTAATGAGCAACTGAGTTGCTTTGAAAGAAAAGCTGACAAAAAGAATTTCTAAAAAACACTTGACGCACACGGTGCTCAAATGTTATATTAAGAAAGTCGCCTCTGAGCGATAACGAAGATGATCTTTGAAAACTAAACAAGACAAAACGTACCTGTTAATTCGAGTTTTTATAAAAAAATCCTATGATACATCATAGGTAGTCAGTCAAGCTGACGAGGCAGGAAGGATCACATACTAAGTTCGCTGCATCGTGCAGCAGCGCATGTGTGATATGCATCCTGCATACCTCGGAGAGTTTGATCCTGGCTCAGGACGAACGCTGGCGGCGTGCCTAATACATGCAAGTCGAGCGGACAGAAGGGAGCTTGCT
>NZ_JBSPZB010000018.1:0-82558 GCF_053851875.1 Bacillus sp. A015 | reverse complement strand
TCACTCTTGTCCCCATAGAAAAAACACCTCCACGTCTTATTTCGGATAACAACGATCCGTTTTCAAACTTGAAGGTGTTTTTTATTTGTCTCATCTTATGGGGTCAGTCCCGATTCCCGGTCTCTTTTTTTGTTTAAATGAAACTGTTTTTTGCTGAACGTACTTCCTTTGAATGGATTTAGCTGCTGGTGAAAAAGAGGCAGGTGAGTCCACTTGATCTCGATCATCTACGTGGCTTTTTGTCCCGGCAAAACCGCTTGCATCTCCAACATTCTGTCCCTACCCCTGATTTTTGCCACTCTGCTAGCTATTTGTCCGACATTCATCGCTTACGCATTTTCAAAGGAATTAATTTCGGATCCGTTCAAACCCCTCATCTTTCATCGGTTCAGCTTTTAAGCACGATCGGCAGCCAGAAATAAACCGCAAGGACAATCGCCACAATACTGATGATATTTAACCAAAAGCCCGCCTTGACCATATCAGAGATTTTCAGCACGTCCGCACTAAAGACAGCCGCATTTGGCGGTGTAGAAATGGGCAGCATAAACGCACAAGAAGAAGCTAAAGCAGCCGAAGCCATTAAACCGTACGGCTCGATGCCAATTGCAAGGCCAAGCCCTACCGTAATCGGAATAATCATATTGGCAACAGCTGTATTGGACATAATTTCTGTCATAAATAAAATAGCGCTTGTTAAAATAATCAGCAGCATGAGATACGAAAGCCCATTTAAATGCTGTAAATTTTCCCCGATCCATCCTGTTAGATTGGTCTCTGCAAAGCCCGTAGCGAGCGAAAGCCCGCCCCCAAACAAAAGCAAAAGTCCCCACGGCAGCTGCTTCATATCCTGCCATTCTAGTATTCTCTCTCCATTTGTCGCTGGAATGAGAAATAACAACATCGCACCAAAAATGGCGATAGATGTATCAGATACGGTGATCCCTCCAAACAAAAAGATTTTAAATATCCACAAAAAAGCCGTCATGAGAAAAATAGCAAAAACCCATTTTTCCTCTTGTTTCATTTTGCCTAAATCTTCTAACCCCTTCCGTATGAACGCTACACTCATTTCACCTGTGTGCTCTACCTTGAACTGTATCTTGGTCAAATACAGAAATAAGAGAATAAGAAGAACAATCGCCACGGGAAAACCAAACAAAAACCATTCAAAGAACATAATTTCCCGATCTAACAGCTTTTTTGACATCGCAGCAAAAACAGCATTTGGCACTGACCCAACAAGTGTCGCCAAACCACCAATTGACGCTGAATAAGCAACCGATAATAAAATACTTTTGGTGAATCGATCAAGAGATGCACCAGATAAGATTTCGTTCGCTTTGACCTCTTTAATAACAGCCAATGCCACCGGCAGCATCATCAGTGCTGTAGCTGCATTAGAAATCCACATAGATAAAAAAGCAGTCGCGATCATGACACCTAATACAATGCGGTCACTTCTTGTGCCAATGATCTTTAAAATATGTAATGCCATTCTTCTATGTAAATTCCATTTTTCAATTGCGATTGCGATCATAAATCCGCCCATGTACATAAAGACAATCGGGTCTCCATAAGCCCTTGATGCTTGCTCCATAGAGAGCCCGCCAAGTGTTGGCAGAAGGATGATGGGCAATAAAGAGGTTGCTGGTATCGGCAAAGCTTCTGTCACCCACCACGTCGCAGTCCAAGCCGTAATGCCTAATACCACTCTCGCAGCATAAGTCAATTCATCTTCTGGTATGAGAAAAAGAATCAACAAGAAGAGCATTGGTCCAAGAACAAGTCCAGTCAAATTCACTTTTTTATAAACGATCACAATCCCCCCTAATGAAAACGCTTGTTAAAATTTTTTCTAAATTTCCACATTCGATGATTTCTAAAGAAATCCTTTAAATCATAAGAAAAAATGAAGATATCTTTTAGATAAACTTACTGTCATTATTCACATTCCTAAACCACGACTTGATCTATTTTCATAGGAGAAACTATACAAATCACACGCAATAACTGTAAAATATAGAGGATCTAATCAAAAATTGAGGTGTTTTCATTGTATACAGATCAACGAAAATCATTTTGGAAACAAAAAAAAGTCATCATACCCATTCTTAGCATTATCGTGATTGTTGCTGCTTTCTTTTTCTTAAAAGATACTCTTCTCTCAAAAGAAAAAGAGGCGTTACAGGCGGCCGAGTCCTTTACGAAACACATGGAGAAGAAAGACTTTGCGAAGCTGGCAGATGAGGTAACGAGTGCGTCTCTGAAAGCCAATGACTTCTCCAAAAAACAACTAGCCGAAAAATACGACAATATTTTTAATGGAATTGGTGCTTATGATCTGAACGTATCAAAGGTCAAAGTCGAAAAACAGGACAAAGGAAATGGGTATCAGTTCACCTATGATGTCACGATGAAAACGTCTCTTGGAAAGCTGAACAAGCTGTCATACAAGGGGGTTCTCACCGAAGAGGATGACAAGTGGAAAGTGGACTGGAAGCCAAATCTCATCTTCCCGCAAATGGAGAAGGGAGATACCATCAAAGTAAAAACAGATCCTGCTGTACGCGGAAATATTGTGGATCGGAAAGGCCGTACTTTAGCAGAAACAACTGGTGGAAACGCTCTTGGCATCATCCCAGGAAAGCTCGGGACAGGGAAAGAAAAAGAACGCAATATGAAAAAGATCAGCAAAGCTTTTGATATAGATGAAGAATTGATTCAAAATCAGCTGAAACAAACATGGGTCACAGACGACACGTTTGTTCCGCTGAAATCTATGTTAAAGCAAATGCCGATTCCAAAGGACGTAAACGGCGTCACCTATCAATCGAAGGAAATGCGCTACTATCCATATAACGAAGCCGCTGCTCATCTAACAGGCTATGTCGGAAAAGCAAATGCGGATGATATCAAAAGGAATCCAGCATTAAAGGCTGATCAAATCATTGGCAAAACCGGTCTTGAATTCACATTCGATCAAAATTTACGAGGACAAGATGGTGGCAGCATTCTCATTGTCCATGATGAAACAGGTATTGAAGAGACATTGCAAAAAACAGACCGAAAAGACGGAAAAACAGTGAAGCTGACCATTGATGCTTCATTACAGAAAAAAGCCTATGAGCAGCTGAAAGGTGAAAAAGGGGCTGTCACCATCATGAATCCATCATCTGGTGATCTATTAGCGCTTGTCAGCACCCCTTCCTACGATGTCAATCTCATGACAAACGGGATAACACCTAAGCAATATCAGGCATACAGTGAAAACCCGGACCTCCCATTCCAAGCTCGATATGCGAGCCGGTATGCACCAGGGTCCACATTCAAAACCATTACAGCAGCCATTGGGCTGGAAACAGGTGTCACAAAGCCTAATAAAGTGCGCACCATTCATGGACTGAAATGGCAAAAGGATCAATCATGGGGAAATTATCAAATTACACGGGTGCACGCCAAAGAAAAAGTGAATATGGTCGATGCCCTTGTGTACTCTGACAATATTTACTTCGGACAGGAAGCACTTGAAATTGGTAAAGACACCTACGAGAAAAAAGTGAAAACTTTTGGGTTTGGCGAAGACTTACACATGCCATTTACAATGAAACCAGCACAAGTATCGAACGATGGCATTCAATCGGACATCCTACTCGCTGACTCGGCATATGGTCAAGGTGAATTACTCATGTCACCGATTGAGCAAGTACATGCCTATTCTCCTTTTGCAACCGGAGGCAAGCTTGTCTATCCTCGAGTGATTCAAGATGAAAAAACAGCATCACCAAAGCAGATCATCAAAGAAGACTCAGCAAACACGGTGAAAGACGCGCTGACTCAAGTCGTCACCAATCCAAACGGTACAGCTCACTCCTTACAAATCAAAGGAGCAGATATCGCCGCTAAAACTGGAACGGCAGAGCTGAAGAGCAAACAAGGTGCAACAGATGGCACTGAAAATGGATTTTTACTTGCGTTTAATCCTAAAAAAGAAGATTACGTCCTCGTCGGCATGATCGAAGGTGTGAAAAACCGCGGCGGCAGTGGACTTGTCATTCAAAAAATGAAACCTGTAATCGCTTCTTTTTATCAATAATCCTTTAGAGACACACGCTATCAATCAAGCGCTGTGTCTCTTTTTTCTAAATCATGACAATTTACTATTGTTTTATAGTTCACCTTATGAATAAAATGAGGGGAATGCAAAAAGAAAACAGTTGGATGAAAGGAGGAAGTCTCATTGGCTATTGCTGCTCGTGCAAAGGATAAACCCCAAAAAGCTGTCACCGGCTCAACGGTTTATCCCATTTTATTGATCATTGGTATTTGCCATATGCTCAACGACACATTGCAAGCCGTTATTCCTGCCATGTTCCCTATTTTAGAACGCTCAATGGGGCTGACCTTTACACAATTAGGGCTGATTGCCTTTACATTAAATATGGTCTCCTCCGTGATGCAGCCTGCGATTGGGTGGTACACAGATAAACGGCCGATGCCCTATGCACTTCCTGTTGCTTTATTCTCAAGTGCTGTCGGTATATTCGGACTTGCGTTTGCCCCATCCTTTGCGACCATTTTGCTTTGCGTTGTCTTTATCGGACTCGGCTCTGCGATCTTCCATCCAGAGGGCTCACGTGTTGCCAACATGGCAGCTGGCCCAAGACGAGGACTTGCCCAGTCCATCTATCAAGTAGGCGGGAATACAGGTCAAGCCTTTGCACCACTTATCGCTGCATTAATGCTCGTCCCGCTCGGTCAGCCAGGAGTGGCTTGGTTTACGATTGTTGGAATGATTGCTGTCGGTTTCCTTCTCTATATTTCCAGATGGTACGCTGCGAAGCTTCAAGCCATTAGAGCACAAGCGAAGAAAGCACATGCGAAAGCTCCAAGGTCTGATATTCACCGTAAGTCAGCACTCGCGGCACTTGGCATTATCGTCTTTCTCATCTTTGCCCGCTCTTGGTATGGGAATGCAATCTCGAATTTCTATGCGTTTTATGCGATTGAACAATATGGATTGACGATTAAAGAATCACAGACTTATATTTTCTTATTTCTTATTCTAGGTGCAGTCGGGACATTTTTAGGCGGGCCGCTTGCAGACCGCTTCGGCAAGAAAACCGTGATTTTAATTTCCTTATTGGCATCCTTTCCACTTGCCCTGCTGCTGCCATTTGCCGGACCTGTTTTTGCTTATGTTTTACTTGGACTAATTGGGGTCATTCTGACATCAAGCTTCTCTGTCACAGTCGTTTATGCTCAAGAACTATTTCCCGGGAAAATTGGCACAATGTCTGGTTTAACAGTTGGGCTTGCGTTTGGAATGGGTGCGATCGGATCGGTTGCCCTCGGTTCATTCATTGATGCCTTCGGTTTAACTCCTACCATGATCGGTGCTGCCTTTTTACCGATTTTAGGCATCTTAGCCGTCTTACTTCCTAGTGATCACACCATCTCCAAATGGAATGAATCATAAAATTGAAAACCGCTCAGTTAATGAGCGGTTCAGATTGATGACAAAGGGCTAAAATGAACTTTATTTTAGCCCTTTGTCTTCTTGTCAGCGTGATAGAAAACCTTTGCAGTCTAGGAAAGCGGAGCGAATTTGACATTCGTGAGCACCGGCACGCAGGACTGACACCGAATGCGAGGGTTTATCTACACGCTGAAACCGCTCAGATAATGAGCGGTTTTTTCATATCTCATAAAAATGCGTGTCGGGAACATGCTTCTTCGCAATAAACCCTTGCTGAAATTCTGGAAATATCTCTTGCACCTGTTTAATTTTTTGATGAACCAAATTGGCATACGGAATATACAGATGATCCACCAGCTTTTGTTCTTTCATATAGTAATACCAATTGAGATTAAAGGTATTCTCATCAATGATCGTAAAGGCAGAAAAATGATAGAACAGTAGAGGATTTTCGTCGAGGTAAATATCCCCTTCCACAATGGAAAGCTTATAGTTTTCAATATTCCAAATCGCCGCATTGGCCCCTTTAGATGTCACCACATGGACACCTTCAAAATCATCGATCCATCTTTCAACATACCGCTGGTCTCCATACGTCTTTTTTTCCGTATCCATTTCTACTGTACAGTGCGCAATGCAGTTTTCTTTCCATTGCGTTACCGCCTGTTTGGCAACGTCTGTGTTACGACAGCCTACAAAACCAGTATTAAAGCGGCCGGACAATTCATAAAAGTGATAGAATCGCTTGGAATTCATATGATCCGTCAAAAATAAATGAGCGAGTGGATTCTCTTCAAATATCGCCCCTGGATCATGATAAAAATACAAATCAGTATCCAAATGAGCGAGATAATCCGCATCTGAGGACTCAAGAATTTTGAGTAGAAAGGCAGGCTTTAACGTCCAGCAATACTCATGGAACGTACGATCACCTTTTGCCTTTCGCAGCGAATCATCTTCAATGTCTTCAAGCTGTTCATATTGGACATGCGGGCGAGGAAACTGATTTAACACCTTGTAAGCCAAAGGGTCCGCACATAAAACAGACAGCTTGAATGAATGGGCGGTTTGTTCAAGTGAATGAATCAGTGCGAGCAGCTTAAATACATGGGTATTCGACACAATGGTTGTAAAATGATAGGATGCCATCTACAACACATCCACTTGAAACAAATCAACGCATAACAGCTCTTTCGTCAGCCCTTGAATTGCTTCCACAAGAACCGTGCAGCCATATTCCTGCCTTGCAAGCTGCGCAGTCTCTGACAGCTTTTTCAAGGGAAAGTGCTTTGCTGTCAGCACATCTTTTTGATCACGTTTGATGTCTACATTCCGCTCTGTGATCAAATGAAGCAGCTCTAAAAAATAAGATAACAGACCATCAAATGACGGATTCTCACGCAGGTGACGAATTTCTTTCACGATGTCATTTGTCACGGTGTGAGAAAACGGGCCAGAGAATGCCAAATGGACATCAATGGAATCAATATTGTTGTACTTCTCGCACATATACAAAATATTATATTTGACGTCATCAAATGACGTTAAATTACTTGGATGCTCTTGATGCACACTCATGATATCCTCTCTCAGTTCAAATGATAGGCCAAGCTGATGCAGACGAATCCCTAAATCATAATCCTCAAACCCGTACCGAACGATATTTTCATCAAACATCCCCAGTGCCATGACATGCTTTCGCTTTACTGAGGAGTTATTTGTAATGAAAAAGCGCCACGGCAGCTCATAAGAACTTAAATCATAGTGGTACATGTCCAAGATGTCTTTGAGGATATCAATAAACTCAGACTGCAAATCGAAGCTTTTCTCTAGAAATGCACCATTTTCGACTTCTTCCATTGATAAGAGAAGCGTTTTGTTCTTCATTTCCAGCTGATACAGCCCTTGTGTTTTCAATCGCTTCACGTGATCTTTATCAAATGCTGTGTAAAAATAACGATAGATCCGCTTCCAGCACACACCGCAAATGACGAGATCCTCTTGATCAGCATGCGCCTCTCTATGCTTTTGAATAAATTGCGGCTCTGCCAGCATATCACTGTCATGGAAAATCAGCAGGTCTCCCTCTGCCTCGCGAATGGCATGATTGCGTCCCTTGGCAATCCCTTGATTGACAGGGATACGCACCTTTTTGAACGGAAAGTTCACCTCAATTTTTCCGAGCATTTCCATCGTGCCATCCGTTGACCCATTATCGGCGACAATGACCTCAAATGGAATATCCGTTTCCTGAAGCGTTAAGGAAAAGAGGCTACCTTCTAAGCGCTCTTTCGCATTATAGCTCGGAATAATGACGCTTACCTTTGGCTTTTTGTTCATGCGTCATCCCCCTCCAGTTTGGCATAGCCGTTAAACATTGGATTGACTCGCTCCACAGATTCAATCACATGAATAAGCACTTCCCGATAGGCTTCTTGGAAAAATGGCAAGTCATTTCTCCCGTTTTCATGGATTTGCTGCATATGATCCTTACTCACGATTCGAAAGCCGCTGAAATGATAGCAAATGAGCGGGCTCCCATCCTCAAGCAGAATACGCCCATTCTCTTCCCGATAGGAATGCTGTCCATAGTTCCAATGACCAATATTGACGCCCTTTGTTTGAATATCTTCTACTTTTTCAAACAGCATCGGCATATGATCCAGGTACCCTTGGTCTCCAAACTTGCCTTCTCCCGGTGCATTTTTGCATTCTTTTAGACATTCTTCTTTCCACCAGCTGAGACACTTCCGTCCGGCTTCATCTCCTTTAAAGTGTAGGAAGCCCGAGTTATATCGCCCTAAAAGCTTCTGAAGCATTTTCACTTCCTCTGGATCAAAGCTTGGAATGACAATATCCCCTCTCGAGAGTAAAACAGAGGCATCCGGCTGGTTTTGAAAAATGACTTGCGGGCTCTCATAAAAGAACAAATCCGCATCAAGATATGTCACTTCCTCCGTCTTCTCCTGTTCAAATAACCTCTCAATCCACATCGGCTTTAATGTCCAGCAATATTCCGACGCATCCCGTTCCTCTTTTTTCTCTAGCAGCTCCGGCGTTTCAAGCTCCCGTACATGAACAAGATCGACATGTGGGAAATTCATTTGACGAAGCAAATCAAATGCAGCATCATCCATACATAACGTCTTGATGACAGCATCATCTTCTACTTGCTTCAACGATAAAAAAAACGCAATGGCTTGATAAAGTCTTCCACTTGATAGAACCGTACAATATATGCTGTTCATCTATTTACACCTCTATTTTTGAAAGAATTCGCGGTACCATTCAATTGTCTTTTCTAAACCTTCATCAATGGAGTAGTCAGGCTTCCAATCAAGCAGTTTTCTCGCTTTTTCTGCCGATAAATATTGATGTTTAATCTCATGCGTTCCTTGGTTCAGAATACGAGGCTTCAGATCGCTTCCCATTGCCTTTAAAATCTTATCCACGAGCTCAAGGACCGTCAGCTGAATTTCATTACTAAAGTTAAAGGCTTCTCCTGCCAGCCTTTTTTCCTCCATTTTTTCAGCTAGCAGCAAATAGGCCTTGACCGCATCTTCAATGTAGAAGTAATCACGAATAAAAGTGCCGTCACTTCTAATTTCCGGTGCCTTTCCCTCTAAAACTAGCTGGATGGTTTGCGGAATAATTCGGTTAAAATTCAAATCTCCGCCTCCGTATAAATTGCCGCATCGCGTAATACAAACCGGAAGACCATATGTGTTGTAGTATGTGTGAGAAATCAAATCTGCACAGCTTTTCGATACATCATACGGATGTTTCCCGTTAAGCGGCATCTCTTCATCATATGGAAGCTGCTCCTGATCACCGTATGCTTTGTCACTTGAAGCCACAATCACTCGTTTGATCAGCGGCTGTCTTCTGCACGCCTCCAGCACATTCCATGTACCTAAAATGTTGGCTTCAAATGTAGAAACAGGATGTCTATTTGCGACCCCCACAATGGCTTGGGCCGCCAAATGGAAGACGGTATCAATTTCGTATTCTCCTAACGCACGTTCAATCGTCTGCATGTCCTCCAATGCGCCTTGCACCACATTCATCTTTTCAAATTGACTGCCTTGATATAAATTCGATCTTGGCACTTGATCACGCACAAGCCCTGTCACGTTGGCGCCTTGATCAATCAATTCCTTGACGAGATAGCTCCCTAACAGCCCTGTACATCCAGTCACAAATACGTTCTTGCCATTCCAAAATCCGCTCATGCCGTCACCAAACCTTCCATGGTTGTTTTCCTTCTGTCCACATGCCGTTGATTTCCTTCAGATTTTTATACGTATCAATTGCTGTCCAAAACCCGTGGTGCTCATAAACCGCAAGCTCTCCATCATTCGCCAGATGTTGAAGAGGCTCCGCTTCGAACACGCATTGATCATCGTCTGTCAAATAATCAAATACCTTTGGAGACAACACAAAAAATCCTCCATTGATCATCCCGATACTGTCTGTCTTCTCAGAGAAGGATTGTGCCATCCCGTTATACACCTTCAGCGTCCCGTACTGTGACATCTTTTCAATTCCCGTGACAGTGGCAGCTGCCCCAAGATCTTGATGGAGCTTGAGCAAATGAAACATATTGATATTGGCGAGCCCATCACCATACGTCATCATAAATGTCTCATCACCAATGTAGTCCTGCGCCTGTTTTAAACGTCCGCCTGTCATCGTATTCTCGCCCGTATCTAAAAAGGTGATTTTCCAGCTTTCTGATTTCTCTAAAAGCTTCATTTCTCTTGTCGACATATCCAGCTGCATGCTGTGATTCCGCCAGTCGTAGTCGAGAAAATACTCTTTGATCTTCTCTCCTTTATATCCAAGCAATAAGATAAACTCGTCTACACCGTAATACTGATAGATTTTCATAATATGCCATAGAATAGGCCGATCTCCGATCATAGCAAGTGGTTTAGGAAGCGCTTGTGTGACCTCACTCATTCTCGTTCCCTTTCCTCCGCAGAGAATGACTGCTTTCATCTTCTCCCCTCATCTCTCTATGAAGATTTTGATTGAAAACCCTATCTTTATGTGGAAATTAGTACATATATTCTCATACTTTGTCCGACATCAGGTTTTGAATCTACTCTATTCATATGTCGAAATGAGAGATGGTGCAACCTAGCATTTAACTATTTTTACAAATAAAAAAGAGCGAGATTTGTATTCTCGCTCTTTCGAAGTTTAAATTGTATATTTTCAGGGTAGATGGTATGATAAACATGTGCATAAGTAGCACAAACAGCCTCTTTCTATAAAGAGACTACTAGATTGAATGAATTCAAGTGGCAGCTTGCTTCATTCTCAATATGAATCACGGAGGTGAATTCCCATGGCACAAAACGTACTTTGTGAGGTGAACTCTTGCCGTTTTTGGGCTGAAAACAGCTGTACAGCTTCTACAATTAAAATTGGTAAAAGCACAATGACTGATGTGACTCGCAATGCAGAAACTGATTGCGAAACATTTGAAACAAAATAATACATTTTTCTAAGATGAAGGAACTGGCAGGTTCCTTCTTTTCTTTTACCATTCTATCAAGAATGATAATTATTATCAAGTGTTTTTCAATAAACATTTCTCGGGAAATAATGACACGATATTTCTCCATTCGTTGACGATTTTCACTCCTTTTTCTATACTCAACATATCCGAAGAAGAAAAAGTGGTGACCAATTAATGGATTTTACGATTCGTTTTCTATCATTCTTTGTCGTTGAAGTCGAAGGCAAAGATGAACAAGCAAATAAACGATTTAAACATTATCAAACATTAGACCAAGAGGAATTTGTACAAAGTGAGCTGAAGGACTTTTTAGACGGAGAGCTGAAAAAAATCGTCAAACGAAAAGTGGACAGACACCCTAAATCTGAACAAGTACCGACCAAAATCGGCCGTTTCATTGTAGAACCGGGCCATGAGCTCGATTCAAATCCAAACTACAATTTATTTCATCAGACGAGATTTGCTGATTCAAAAGAAATATTTAATGAGTGCAGTGAACAGTTTGTTCGCACGTATTTAGATACAAGTGCTGTCAGAGGCGGCGTTTTTTTAGTTGCGTCTGCGGTTCCTAAAAAGTATTTCGATGACTCCTTTGTCTTTATCATGAAATGCGATTTTGAACAGAAAGTCGCTTCTATCGCAGATACATCTACCTTGATTCGAAAAGTCGAAATGGCCATTACAACAAAAAACATGAAATCAATTCAATATCCGTTTATGCCAGAAGAGGGCATGACAGAGGAAGCAGAAGTGAAAATTCACCAGTCCTCACACGCCCGTTATTTTGAGGACTTTCTAAAATTCGTTGAATACGGAGAATCAATGCCTGAAATCATGAAATCACAGGTCATGAATATGGTGCAGGAACAAGTATTTGAAACATTACAGGATGAAAGTGAAGAATTAAAACAATTTGAAGAGGACCTTGAAATATGGGAAGCGAGTGAGAAACGAGAGATCAGGGAACGACTTGATACAGAACAGGTTACGTTAGCAGCTTCACACATTGTTGAACAAACCCCTGATATCACGATGAAAATGCGTCTAGGGGAAACGGAAATCAAAGGTCTTCTAGCAGACTTTGGCCACTCGATCCATATTGCGAAGGTCAACAATCGATATGTCGTGCTGGTTGAAGCAGACCAAATCGTATTCGAAAAAGGAAGCACACCTGTTGAATTCCATAAACCAAATGGCTTAAAAGAAGTCGTCAGCCAGCTGACGCAAAAAACATACGATTCAGACATAGATTAAGAGAACATCACTGCCTCTTGCGTTCAGCTGCATGAGACAGTTTTTTTATGCTTATATCAGCTTTTGTACATATGTGATCATAAAGAAAGACATGAAAGGAGGCGGTCATGATGAGAACATATACACTATCTTCTCTTCTATCTAATCAGGGGGTTCGCCTATTATCGTAAGCGTATCCCCTACGAAAGGGGTACAACATGACAAAAGAATACGTTTATGTAAAAGAAGTAAATGAACAGAACTGGTATGAATGCTGTCAGCTGACACTTAGTCAAAAGCAGCAGCTCTACATGGAATCAAACGCTGTTTCCATTGCTCAAGCAGCATTTGATACGAAGCTGAAGTGCTATGCCATCTATCTCCATGACTCAGTGGTCGGTTTTGCGATGTTTCGTACCGAAAAAGAAGAACTAGACGGCTGCTGGATTTACCGCATCATGATTGATGAAAAGCAGCAAAGAAAAGGGATTGGGACGGACGCAGTTAAACAGCTACTGGACGAAATGTGCCGTCTGACAAAAACAGATAAAATCATTGTCGGCTATCATCCTGACAATACCGCTGCTCACCGCTTATATGAAAGCTTAGGTTGTGTGAATGAAGGGCACTGTTTCGGTAAAGAAATGGCTGTCATCAAATACGTGAATTGACCATTTCACCATGTTGAAGCGATCACGTCAGCATGGCTCTTTACGCTGCATCAGAAGAGACATGTAGCCGGCCGCCTCTCGCCCACATGCTTAAAAGCACTAAGCTTATGATGATCATCAGCCAGAAGACACTGCTCGATCCAAAAAATTGAATCATCGTATATCCGCACAAAGGCCCTAAAGCAGCACCAATATCTTGAACGAAGGAATAGCTTGCAAGGAAACGATTCTTATCTGTTTGAGTAGAGGCTTTTTGAAAAGCAAGCGTATCCGTTAACGTCGTTAAGATCGTTGACAGCAGCTGCATCAAAAGCAACATAACAAGAAACCAGCCACTTACCTCCAGCATGACTGCAAGAATACTGAGACCTCCAAACGAAAGAAACATCCAGCAAAGCATTCGTTCCTTGAGCACAAGCCTATCAAACCATCTGCCTGTTCTTGGTGCGACAAATGGTTCCCACCCCCATCTGATCGCTTGAATCCCTCCACTTAAAGCAGATGCGCCTATCACATAACCGAAAAGAGCAAATTCATCCTGACCGATCTTTGCTTCAATCACATGACTCAGTGTTGAAGCAAATAAACCTTGTATCACTAGTGCTACAAGCATACCAGTCAGCAGTACTTTCACTACATCTCGTGCAAACCCCCTCTGTTTGATGCCATGATACACTTCTTTGCCTTGCCCCTTTTCAATCTCATCCAAAGACACATAAAAAATGCAGCCTAGCAATGAGAGTAAACCAAAGACGAGCGTCATCGCTTGAAAGCCGATAAAGCTTGCGAATAGCCCGCCAAATAACATGCCAAATAAACTGCCAAGGCGGTAAAGCCCGTTATAAAGACCCGTCAAATGGCCTTGTGAGCCTTCATCCATTTCAGCAATCAACCGCATTCCACTCATACGCAATAACGTCCATGCCAATCCCCATACGCAGCGGCAGATCAGCAGCAGCCAAAAACCGCTGACACCATATAGCATCGTTGTCACTGAGGCTATCAAGATAGCGATCAATACGCCAGTCTTCATTGGCACATATCGGTATAGCCACCAAACGACAGGCGTTAGAGGGATGCGAATGAATCGATTGATCGACAGCAGTAATCCGACCTCCCAAATGGAAGATAAACCAACCTCTCTCCAATAGATCGGAAGAACAATATAAAGCATTGAATCTCCAATGAGTGCAAACGCTGTGATGAGCGATATTGAGACGACTTGCTTTTGACGACGGTCCATTTTTCCCTGCCTCCTTCGCTACCTTTACGATAAGGGATGCCTTATAATAAATCTAATGAATGTTTTTGATTTAATCATCAAAATAATTGATAGGTGGTGCAAAAATGAATTTACATGCCCTCCGAATTTTTGCAAAGGTCGCAGAGACAAAAAGCGTCACACAAACGGCAGACGTGTTAGCATTGACACAGCCAGCTGTGACGGCTCAATTAAGGAGCATTGAACGAGAGATCGGTTTTCGCCTTTTTAAACGTAATGGCCGGGGAATTACACTCACGGAAACGGGGAAAATTCTGTATCCTTACGCCCGGCAAGTGTTTGAAGCTGAAAAGGAAGTAGAATATCAGATCACACTATTACAAAGCGGAAAAAAAGGGAGACTCCGAATCGCTTCTACCTACGTACCGCTCAACTTTTTGCTGCCTGATTGGCTTGCTGCTTTTAAAACAGCATCACCACAGACAGAAATTGAATTAAAAAGTGGAAACTCCGCTCAAGTCATAGAGAGCCTGCTTCAATATCAATCAGATGTGGCCATCGCTGTGATTGAAGATTTGCACCACGAGGAGATTCTCATCTCCCATTTGACTCATTTAAGCTATGATTTTATTGTCCCAGCGGACCATCCATTGAACGGAAAAACCGTCCCGCTTGAACGCCTGAGCCATGAACCTTTTTTAATGCGCGAAGAAGGCAGTTCCACAAGAGAAAAGCTCTTTTCTCTCTTTACCTCTAAAGGAATTAAAAAACCGACCGTTGATTTACAATTCAGCGGTGTCCATGAAGCGATTCAAATGATCAAAGCAGGCTATGGCATCACCCTTGTTCCACGTGATGCTGTTCACAAAAGTCTCGAACAGAAAGAAATTGGGCGCGTGTACATTGAAGGAATTGAAATCGTCAGACCTGTTGTTATCTGCAAACGAGCGAATGATCTTGAAGAAAATAAGACGGTGAATGCCTTCCTGCAAATGAAAGACATTGGTCCGTTTACAACTCCTGCAACAAATTAAAAAAGTGCCTGCTGAAGAAACAGGCACTTTCTCTATTCAGATGGCTGAACAATGTCAAACGGTACAGCCTTGGCTGCTTGAACTAATCGTTCTGGTGTCATCAGTATTTCATTTCCCCATTCGCCCGCTCCAACTCCTAATACCTCTTCTTCTAATAGCGAAGCTTCGATCATCGTGCGGAAGCCTTCAGGCTGCCAGCAAAATGGCGGAATCGAACCAATTCGATAGCCCGTCACTTCAAGAACCGTGTCCGGTGCAGCCATTTTGATATTACGGGAGCCGGCCGCTTTCTTTAGTTTTCCTGATTTGATATGCTGGTCAGCGCCAACCATCACAAGCAGCTGCTCCCCTTCCCCTGTTTCAAAGACAATGTTTTGATCATTTGTCTTTCTCGAAAACCAAGGGCTGCCGCTACATTAGCTGCACCTTTTTCTGTTTCGGCAGAAAATGTTTTGATGTCATATGGGATGCCGAGCTTGTCCAAAAAGTGATGTGCCGGTAATTTTCTCACTAGATTGAACCCCTTTCCTTACGGTGTCTTTCATTTAGCTTATCACAATCATCTCATCCTTAAGATGTATTTTTCAATGCAAAGCCTCTGGGCACTTCATCCCCATGCTATACTGAACTTGTTTTTGAAAAGGAGCCGGTTTGATATGGGAAACAAGTTTTGGTTTTATACAAGCAGTAAAAGCCTTCTCATGCTAAGTGATATTCTTTTTGTGATGACCATCACTTTTGTCATCTATCAAGATACACAATCTGTTGCCTATGCCGCAGTATTTCCGCTGATTAGAACGCTATGCCAGCTATTGGCTGGGCTCATCTCCCCTGTTTTGACAGATCGCTTTCAAGCCTATCGTCTATTGAAGTGGCTCCCTCTTTTTCGTCTTGGGATGACCATCGTGTTTACAGCACAATTTCATTTCTTTCAGCAGCATATGGTGTGGCTGTTTGGTGCGCTCATTTTAATTTCTATTACAGGTGGATTCATCAGTCCTTTATTACAAGCGATCATGCCTATGCTTGTGCCAGCAAATCAGCTTGTGAGAGCGAACAGTACAGCCTCCATTTTTCATCAAATGGTTCAAATCGCCGGCTATTCGTTTACTGGAATGCTCGTCTTGTTCATTGGTCCATTTTATTTACTGGGGATTACTTGTCTCATGATTGTGTTGTCATATCTATTGTTCATGCCCGTTTTTCCTCTTCTCAAACAAGAAGACGTAGATCGAAAAGCAAATAAGATGGACAGTTTCAAAGACGGCTGGACGGTCATTTGGAAAAATAAAACCGTTCGCACCCTGACCTTTATGGATGTTTGTGAAAATATAGCGGGTGCTGTTTGGATCGGGGCCATTACGCTTGCCTTTGTCACACATGATTTAAAGGAAAGTGAGGATTGGTGGGGCTTTATCAATGCTGCTTATTATACTGGCGCCATTATAGGCGGGCTCTTGGCTGCGTGGATGAGTCGTTTCATTCAAAAGCAGCTGCTCCTCTTTATGGCAGCAGGTTCATTCATCTATGCAGTCCTTACCATTCTTTTTGCATTGAACAGCCTTCCGTGGCTTGCTTTATTGCTTTGTATTTTGATGGGGCCTGCTTATCAAATCCGGGATGTTTCGCAGCAAACCATTCTTCAAACGGAAACGCCAGTCCGTGATTTATCAAAGGTGTATTCCGCTCACTACGTCCTTTCTTCAGTATCTGTCGGTTTATCTATTTTCTTTGTTGGGGTCATCGCAGATGCATTCGGAGCGCGGTTTGTGTATTTGTTAGGCGGTCTGTTTGTGCTCGTCTGTTCCGGGATTGCCATCCTTGCTTTTATGAGACAGAAAAAAAGAGCGGCTGTTTAATGAAGCGGCTCTTTTACTTTTCTTTTAACATCGCAAACATCTCACGGGCCATTGTTTCTAATATATACACGACCGGTGTTTGTGTGGTGATATTGGCTCTGTGCACTCGTTCATCTGTGACGTAATAGGCAATATTTAAATCAGAAATTCGCGAAATCGTGCAGTGCTGATTGTTTGTAATACTAATGATTGTGCTTCCTTCTCGTTTTAACTTCGAAATATGATCGATCGTAATACGGTTCTCCCCTGATACAGACAGCACAATGGTGACACTATTGTCTAAATACTGCATATTCATCGGGAAAAATGGATCATTGATGTAAAATGAAAATTTCTCAAGACTCGAAAAGTACCTTGCCCCATACTGCGCCAAAATGCCAGAACTGCCAGTCCCGATAAACAGCACATTTTTTGCTTCGGCAATGAGCCTTGCTGCCTCTTTGATTTTCTCCTCAAAGTCCCCTTTGAGTGTTCGTTCTATAAATTCATATAGAAAATGCTGGGTGCTTTTCAAAGAAGGTGTTTGCTCTGATTCTAAATACATTTTGAGCTTTACTTTAAACTCTGAAAAGCCTTCACAATTCACTTTTCGGCAAAAGCGAAGGACAGACGAGGTGGAAATATGAGCAGCATCTGCCAAGTCCCGAATTCTCATATACACGACCTTTTCACTGTTTTCCATGATGTATCGGTATAAAGCGCTTTCTAGTTCATTAAAGCTGGAAATGACCTCACTTGAAAACATCTGACTTCCCCTTTCTCCAACAACATGTCACAAGGCGTTTCTCCTATGTAACAAATCTCTAAATGAGACACCCTTGCCTAAAGACGCTGAAGTCATTTACGCACTAGATACTCTCACGATAAGCTATAGATGTACAAACAAAAGAAAAAGAATTGGCTTCACTCTATTATAACATTGCGCGTTACATTATTCGGAGGTGCAGAACATGGCAAAAGGATTAAAGGTTGTCACAATTGGCGGAGGATCAAGCTATACACCAGAGCTTGTGGAAGGATTCATTAAACGGTACGATGAATTTCCGATTAGCGAACTTTGGCTCGTCGATATTGAAGCAGGAAAAGAAAAGCTTGAGATCGTTGGAGACCTTGCAAAACGAATGGTCAAAAAAGCAGGACTTCCAATCGACGTCCATTTAACATTAGACCGTAAGAAAGCGCTTGCGGGCGCTGATTTTGTCACAACACAATTCCGTGTCGGACTTCTTGAAGCACGCATGAAGGATGAACGCATTCCTTTAAAATATAATGTCATTGGTCAGGAAACAAATGGTCCAGGCGGCTTATTCAAAGGGCTGCGCACCATTCCTGTCATTCTTGATATTGTCAAAGATATTGAAGAATTATGCCCTGACGCATGGCTTGTGAATTTCACGAACCCTGCCGGTATGGTCACAGAAGCAGTTCTTCGCTATTCAAACCACCGCAAAGTCGTTGGCTTATGTAACGTGCCAATCGGCATTCGCATGGGAATCGCCAAAGGGCTGGATGTAGACGCAAGCAGAGTCGAAGTCAGCTTTGCTGGATTAAACCATATGGTATTTGGACTCAACGTGTTCTTAGACGGCAAAAGCATCATGGATCAAGTGATCGAAGACATGGCAGATCCAAATTCCACAATGTCGATGAACAATATTCATGCGATTCCTTGGGATGCAGATTTCTTAAAAGATCTTGGCGTCATTCCTTGCCCTTATCACCGCTACTACTACAAAACAAGTGATATGCTGGCTGAAGAAAAGAAAGCAGCAGCGAACGAAGGGACTCGTGCAGAAGTCGTTCGTGCACTAGAAAATGACCTGTTCGAGCTTTACAAAGACCCTGATCTTGATATCAAACCGCCACAGCTTGAAAAACGAGGCGGTGCCTACTACAGTGATGCGGCTTGTAACTTGATCGCATCGATTTATAACGACAAGCATGACATTCAGCCTGTGAACACGATCAATAATGGCGCCATCAGCGACATTCCAAATGATTCTGCGGTTGAACTTAACTGTGTCATCACAAAAGACGGCCCAAAACCAATCGCTGTTGGTGAAATGCCGGTCGCTGTGAAAGGACTGATTTCTCAAATTAAATCCTTTGAACGTGTAGCCGCTGAAGCTGCCGTTACAGGCGATTACAACACAGCACTTGTGGCAATGACCATCAACCCGCTTGTCCCATCAGATGCCATTGCAAAAAGCATCCTAGATGAAATGCTAGAAGCACACAAAGAGTATTTACCTCAGTTTTTCAATACAGTAGAAGCTTAATAAGAAACCGCACTTGTTGAAAGTGCGGTTTTCTTATTTACCTGCAAACAGCCTGTCCATCTGAGCGCGATCATAGTCTAATAGCCAGTGCGGTAAGCCTTCATAGACTGGGCGTAGGCGTTCAGGATCTGCCGCAATGAGATCACAGCCTCGATCATCATATAAGTGAAAAATCATCTGTTTCGATAAATTGATGAGATAAATTTCATAATCAAGCTTTCCTTTCATGATTTGATTCGGTGCATAGAAATCCTCTTGGCACATGGCATGGAGAAGCGGGCGCAATCGAATATCTTGCAGCTGGCAATTGAGTGTAAATCTCTCTAATTTCAGTGCTTCTTCTAGCTCTGGTCGTACATAGGTCAAAGGCTCGTGACGTAATCGGTTACGCACTTGCCGGTGGACATATTTTTGATAGACAAGGAGCTTACGTTTCGTTAATTCATGTGCATGTTTTGTATACACATCTGTCACAAGCAGTATGTCGTCCCCTGGATGAAAAGCATATTTCACAATCTCAAAAGCACGATCCCCTGCTTTCTCTAACACGTCCGCTTCCTTTTCTATCGACCAATCTGCCACTTCAAACCGAAGCCCAAAGGGCCATTGGTAAAAAAGTGACGGCGTTAGTAAAAGATCAGGAAAATTATTTTTTAAAAACATATCTGTTTGATGGCTCATGTGATGTCCTTCCATTGGTTTTATTTCTTATTTTAATATTGAAGCCTATAGAAAAACAATTGGAAATCATCTGTCATTTCTTATATGATGGAAAGAGATGGAGGTGTGACCAATTGAAAAAATCCAAATGGTTTTTACACGTGTTCCTCACAGCATTGATCACCATGTGGATACAGGCTGGACTTGGTCAGGCGAACATTATTCATGTCACCAATGTATGGGTCGATGCCAGCAGCTGGATCCTCATTTTCTTTGTGATTTACGCTCTTCTCGAATGGACAGCTCACGTCCTATCAAAACGAAAAACCGCTCATCGTTAAACATCTCTTTTCATAGAGATGTTTCAGCGTGTAGACAAACCCTCGCATTCGCCCGCAGGTCTGCGTGCCGGTGCTCACGAATGTCAAATTCGCTCCGCTCCGGTACTCGTCCTTCCTAGACTGCAAAGGTTTTCTATCACGCTGAAAAGAAGACAAAGGGCTAAAATAAAGATCATTTTAGCCCTTTGTCAACAATCTGAAACTCCTCTTGCACAAGCTCATGAATCACGCCCATTCCTGTCTGACTGCCAGCAGCTGCTGCAAGAACTAGCTGAGCAGGACCGCCTAAATTATCACCACATGCAAATACACCGCTGACGGATGTGCGTCCAAGGATATCTGTTTCAATACCCGCATTCTTCGTCATTTGACAGCCAAGCTTTTCGGCAAATGGGGCTGATTGCTTGAAATCACTTGCGACAAATCCGCCTTCTCTTTTTACTCTCTCACCATTCGCAAGTTGAAGAGAGCACAGCTGCCCATTGTCATTTTCGATCGACACAATTGGCATATCAATGACTTGAATAGAATGCGCCGAAAGAAGTACCCTTTCCTCTTCAGCTAACACTTGTTGTCCATTCGTAAACACGATCAAATCCTTTGTCCAATTGGAGAGAAGCTTAGCCATATGCAAGGCACGTTGATTCTCTGCAATGAGCGCAAGTGCCTTGTCCTTTAATTCCCACCCATCACAGAAAGGACAGTTAAACAACGTCTTTCCATACACATCATGAATCCCTTTGATCTCTGGCAACATATCCTGAAGTCCCGTTGCCAATATGATTTTTTTCGATTCAACCGTATCCCCCTCTTGTGTCAGTAACGTAAAGCGGTCCTCTTTCTTTTGTATATCAACAATTCTACTTCGTTTGATTTGTATATTAGGGTAGGTTTGAAGATCTGCCTCTCCCGCTTTTCTGATCTCAAACGGTGTCATTCCATCGTTTGTAATAAAACCATGCGATTCCTGTGTCACTCGATTTCTTGGCTGCTCGTCATCAAACACGATGACCTGTTTTCTGCCCCTTCCCACAACAAGTGCTGCATTTAATCCAGCTGGTCCGCCTCCGATAATGGCACAATCTATTAACATGTGAACCTCTCCTTTTTATTAAAGATTTTAAAGACTCTTTATATCTATAATAGGTTCAAAAAAATCACATTTTGAGAAATGGATTTTTTTCTGTCTGCTCAATTTGACTCGCAATATCAATTAAACGTTTTTGACTGAGGGTTTCTTGCATTTTTGTTTCAACATCCTGCATGACTTGTTCAATCAAACAGCCATCATGAGGCATTAAAGACTCATGTTCTAAGGAACAGCGAAATAAATTCGTTTGCCCTTCTACAGCCTGAATGACGTCTAAAAACGAAATGTCTTCCTTTCGTTTGTTAATGGTGTATCCTCCCTTTGCACCAGGCGTTGATTCAATCAATCCCGCCTTCACAAGCTTTGTTAAAATTTTGGATAAATAGGTAGGTGAAAGATCTTGCATCTTAGCAAGAGGCTCAACACCAATCGCTTTGCCCTTTGGCGCAAGAGTTAAAAACACCATCGTATGCAGCGCATAGTTGGTCGCTTTAGAATATTTCATCAGATGATTCCTTTCTATCTATTATAGACATTTTATATCTGTAATTGATCATAAAAGATTCTTTTAAAAAAAGCAAGTATCGTGCATCTCCTTCCTGAATTCATTCCACATTTCGCATTTTCTTCCGATAATAGAAGTGTAGCAATGATGAATAGTAGAAGGAGTGAAGAAAATGTCAGATCAACAGCACAATGCAGCCCATGAAGAAGAGGAATTTAATGTATATGAAATGCTTCCACCCGCAGGAACGATCATTGGAGAAGCAACAGAAGAAGAAATGGAAGCTGCGGCAGCACTAGAAGTGAGACATGTCGCATTCATGCGCCTGCAAGACATGTACATTCAATTTGATGGCTCATCTTACAAAGAATTATTAAAAGACTTCCAAGAATTCGAACTCGATTCCACAAAATTCTGGAGAGCCATCGCCAGACGCCTGCAAGTCCCATACGAATGGCCAATCCGAGTCGACCACGCAAACGGCCCAATTTATATTGGTGAAACAGAAGATAGCCGTGAAGTTGAGGAGAGTGCAGAGTAAGGAATTGGTGACCCCCTTGTTGGTGAGGGGGTCTATTTATGAATATCATATCTCATTAAAAAGAGAGCCTTATTGCTCTTCTAAATCAAATTCCAACCATAATGATATACTAAAAGCGATTTCATGCATTTCTTCTATTTTTGATTGATTCAATTGCTCCGCAAAACGACATGCACTTTGAAAAATATCGTCATTCTGCTTAATCACCACAGCATTCAGTGTAAGGATCGTACTGAGCGCCCAGCCAGCAGTTACTAACATATTTTCGTCTTGAATGGAGTTCATAAAAGTTTCTACTTCTGAAAAAAACCACTTGATATCATCAATTTGTTCTACATGAAAAAATACAATATTCTGAAGTGCCTCAGGGTCTCGAGTCTTCAATATTTCTTTCACTTCTTCTTTTGATAGAGGTGGATTTTGCTTTTCATATTCAGCCTGCCACTCTTCATCTGACATCTCATCTTCTTCGCTATCTTCTGCGGTATAATGCCTCGCAATCAATTCATCAAACGAATCCGCTAATTTGAAATCTGTCTCATATTCTAAATCAAAGTAATGAACCAGTGGATGTTCTTTTGTTTCTCTATAGTCCAATGCAATCCACGTATGTCCATCTCCACAAATAAGCACAAGCCCCTCAGGCAATTCCCATTCTTCTATTAAATAATCACTATCCATGATGCCTTCGCCTTTGGCAATTCCTCTTAAATGGTTGAACTGTACATGATCCTCTGCCCATCCATTTGGCTGGTCCGTTGGAAAGGCGTTATGCAGGGTATACCCGCCATTTTGTTCAAGGATGAGCTTCTTATATGTATCCGGCAGCATGACACCTAGCTTTTTTTCAGCTGCTAAAATTCCTTTTTCATTCATTTTCTTAAATGTTTCTTCACTTTCTATGTCTTTATCCCAGAATGGTTTCAATATAAATACCTCCAAATGTCATTTCTATCTCATCTTACCATTTATTTGAACTAGTTTAATAGTCCTATTACAAAGAAAAAAGAGAAGGGCCCTCCCTCCTCTTTTTTCATCATGATTGTTCTTGATTTCTCGCTTCAAATTCATCTAGCATTGCACGCACTTCATCTGTTGACGATGTGTTCATTAATTGATTTCTTAGGAAGCTCGCTCCTCTGAATCCTTTGACATAAATCTTAAAGAAACGGTGCAGTGCTTTGAATGGTCGCAAACCTAGTGATGAATATTGGTCATGAAGATCAAGATGCAATCTTAATAGCCCTAACAGTTCATCACTCGTATGCTCCTTCGGCTCTTTTTCAAAAGCAAATGGGTTATGAAAAATCCCGCGCCCAATCATCACACCGTCCACTCCATATTGCTCAGCGAGCTTTAAGCCCGTTTGTCGATCAGGAATATCACCATTAATGGTCAAAAGGGTATGTGGTGCTACTTCATCACGAAGCTTTTTAATCTCTGGAATGAGCTCCCAATGCGCATCCACTTGGCTCATTTCCTTTCTTGTGCGAAGGTGAATCGATAAATTCACAATGTCTTGCTCCAATATGTGTCTTAGCCAGTCATGCCATTCATCGACCTCTGTAAAACCAAGTCTTGTTTTCACACTGACAGGTAATCCACCTGCTTTCGCAGCTTGAATCAGCTCTGCTGCAACGTCAGGACGAAGAATTAATCCGCTGCCCTTCCCGTTTTGTGTGACATTCGGAACAGGACAGCCCATATTAATATCAAGCCCCTGAAATCCTAATTCCGCCATTCCAATGCTCATTTGTCTAAAGTTTTCAGGCTTGTCTCCCCAAATATGAGCAACAATCGGCTGTTCATCCTCCGTAAACGTTAAACGCCCCTTCACACTTTGAATGCCATCAGGATGGCAATAGCTCTCACTATTCGTAAACTCTGTGAAAAACACATCCGGTCTCGCCGCCTCACTCACAACATGACGAAACACAACATCTGTCACTTCTTCCATTGGTGCTAATATAAAAAATGGCCGTGGTAAATCACGCCAGAAATTTTTACTCATCTTTCATCCAATTCCTCTCATGACATAGCGCCTAAAGGGCATGTCCATATATAAATTCTTTCAGCAATTTTTATCATTATATACTTTACTAAGGGCACAATGCAAACACCCGTTCTTGATGTTGAAAACCCTATTATAACAGGCTTTCATCAAATCTAACTATAATCAACCATTGCAAAGTCTTGCAATTAAAAGTATTCTTTTGGGGGAAGTTTGGGGGAGTATTTTTATAACGGACAGACGCAAAAGGAGCACAAAATGAACATTAACAAAATACGATCAGCACTATATAAAATATCAAAAATTCTTGGTGACGTAAATGCCGTTCAAAAAGGAACAAGCGGAAAACGGATCATGCAACGAGCAGCGGAGAAAGCAACCGGCAAACTAATAAAAAAGATATTCTAATAAAATAGCCTAAAGTGGTGATTTCATGAATGATCTTGAAAGGAAGCTATACAGGATCATCTATAATAAATATGAGTAGGTTCAGAAAAAAAACCTCGATGGAAGACCTAAAAATAATAAAGGTAAAGACGAACAATCTATAAGAAAAGTAGTTAAAAATCTTGTGTCAAGAAATGAACTGGCATGGGATAAAGAGAAAAAGGAATGGCGGTTCAAATAAAAAAGAAGCCCCCGAAAAGGGCTTTTTTAATTAAGCAAAATAACCGATACTTGTTGTATGCCCCCGTTGGGCTTCATTATGAGTTTGATTTAACGAAACATAACTAAAAGCACCTAACACACTGACAATTATTAATACGGCTGTTACTGACTTAAATTTCATAAAGACAGTCCCCTCTCTTAATTTGGTGTTGGAAATAAAGAATCTTCTCATAAAATTCGTTTGCGTGCTCTTTATCTCCTGCCTTATTATAATGCTTCGCTGCATCTTTCGATAAATCTTCAAGATTCGCATAAAAAGATTTTGATTCCAAATAAGCCATTGCTTCTTTTATACGACTAACATTGTTTTCTAAATATAATGATCTCAATATAGTGAATGTATTTATAAATATGTCATCTTTTAATTTTTCAGCTAATTCAATCCCGTTGTTTAAGGCATATATCCCTAAATCATTTTGATCAGTTTTAAAGTATGATTTTGTCAACATAACCATCGGATCAAGAATCTTATTTAAATGCTCATATCCTTGTTCTTTAAATGAGTGGATAGATTCATTGAAGTATTTAATAGCCATTAATAGTTCATCATTGTGGAAATAACTCAACCCTATATTATAAAGCGCCGATCCTTTTAATCTTTTTGTTGAGTTGTCAGCAGCTTTTTCTAGTGCGTATTCAAAATGAGGCGTTGCTTTTTCGGGGCAACCCATGTCAATATAATTTAATCCAATAACAAAAGAACACTGTATCTGCCTAACAGTATAAGTATTCTTTTCTTTGTAACAATCTATTGCTTGGGCTATATGGTGCATAGACATGTGGTTTTGCTTCATGTGGTAATAGATTTCTGCAATCTTGAAATTAAATTCGGCACGTTCAATATCATCACTTACAAGAGAAAGCTTTTTTTCTGCTCGTTTGTAGAAGGTAATGGCATTGAGGTATTCATAGTTTTCAATTTCATACATTCCATAGAAAAAATTAAAATAATAATCAAGTAATCCTGTTAACTTCTCTTGATCCTTTTTTATCTTCATTGCTAATTCTCTAATATCGGCACGCTCTTTTCCATTTTCCAATGGATTCAAATAATCCAGCATTAATTTATGTCGGAACTCCATGAGTGAGAAATATAATAATAAATCTTGGTTTTCCTCCATATTATTGAGCAAAGATTTTATTTCTTCTTTATATGCTTCGGCATCCGGTACGTTAAATCTTTGAATGTGATAATACCATTCATTAATTTTCAACCCGACATGAGAAGAAAGCACTTTCTCCATAAGACCCTACCCCTTCCTTTCTATTCCCTATAATGACATATATTATCATTTTCAGAATAATTCCACACCGAAAACAAACCGCAATTTATGTTTACATATGAAAATGACAAAAAGTCGAATCGTGGTTAAATTGAAAGGGAATTGACTAAATTAAGGGGATTTTAAGGTAATTTGGCTTGTTCACAATTCCTTTTATATGTACATTTGTAATTAAATAAAATGGAAGTAGATGGTAAATGAATAGCCCTATGACCACTTTTCGGGCATTTCCTCCAAAAAATTCAGTAGCTTAGGCTCATGAATTTCTGAAATTGCAAATTGAATGAAATCTATATCGTCAGTGCCGGGGAAACAAAATAGCTGGATACTATAATTTGATGTGTTTTCACCTAGTAAACTTGCTATTTTCAAAGCAATATCAACATTTTTATAATCAACTCGAAAAATTATTTTCCCCCCGGAAGTATGAAAGTCTTGAATTGCATTTTCAGTTTCTTTTTCTGGGTTCACCATTAAGTCGAGAAAAGTCTTTAATTTATTCGCATGTTTAATCATCTTTGTTTATTACCTCCTAAATTTTCTATGAATTATAACTCAAAAATAAACAGATAGTGTTTTATTGATTTTTAAAGCATTATAAATTTTCTATCAACTTATCCTCATCATATTTTAAATAAGAAAAATAGCTTTTTTCTTTCTCAGTCGTTGTAGAAATGTCCGTTTTTACTTCTTGGTTTTTATCAACTTTTTTATTTTTCTCAACTATACTAACCTTCTTTGGTGCTGGGATAGAATTCTGCATTTTCTCCTTATCAATATAAATCATGTTGGTATCTTCTTTATTTGGTAATTTTGGTTGGAGTGTCTTTTCATTTCCCATGTAAAACTTGCTCCAATATGATTGAGTTGGTAATGGGATATCATTATCAACTCACACTTTTTTGAGCTTATTATAAGGTACGTCTAATTCTTTTGCTGTTTTCGATATTCCTATTGACCAGAGTTTTTCATACAAATCCTTTCTAGCTATTGATAACATAATTTACTGCCTCCTAACACCCTTTATTTCATTTTATAACTACAGGAATTTCCAGTCAATTTAACACAAACAAAACTCATGCCATATTTGACATGAGCTCGTAAAATAATTAATTTAAACTCTCTTTTCACTCTATTGAGTATTAATCTTATATACCAAGATCACTTCTCATACTATCAATTAGATTTCTACGGGAAATATGAATAATATTATTTATCGGATCACTATCTTCTCCTGCATTTCGCCCCGATATAAACACATTATGAATAACCACCTCAAATTCTACAAGACGATTCCGTACCTCTTGTCCTGCATAAAGATCAAATGCTACTTTATCACCTTCACAAAAAAGCTTATACTTATCTCTAGCAACATAATATTCCTCTTTATTCTCTAATATCTTATTTTTTGCATATTCCCGATTTGATATTTGAATTTCAATATCACTTTTTCGTTCATAATCTATATTTACAGTATTTAATTGATTCTTATAATCTTCAATTTGATAATCTAGACTTCTTAGAACAGCATCATAGTATTCCATTGAATAATTTGGAGAATACTCAACATGTTTCAGAATATCATTCGGTGATGAACTTGGATAACGATTAATAATAGAAATTAATGTTTTATAAACATCACTTAAATTTTCTTTTTTGGATTGAAGTGTTTTTTGATGTGTTTCAAATTTGCTTCTAATCACTTCTATATAAACATTTACAATCAGAGCAACTATAGTCACTGTTAAAGTTGCACCTGCACTAATAAGAGCTGTTATCATTGTTTCTGACATTATAATACCTCCATGCTTTATTATCTCTTTGTTTTCGAACTATACTTACTACTAATAATAGCTGGATGGTTATTTTCAGATATATAATGTACTTCATGTTCTCCAGAGTTCAGCAATCTTACAACACATATATTTCTCATTGCTTAACATGACATCGATTGTTCTTTTGCTCCATTCCTCTTTTCCAGTAGGCGGTTTGATTCCTAGTTTTTCTAACTCTTTTTTTATGCCAATAATGCTATTATGTAAGTACAAATCAAAAATTAATCGTACATTTTCAGCTTCATCATCTTTAATAATCAACTGTCCATCTGTGTCATTTTCATAGCCATAACATTTTCGATTGTAAAGCTTAGAAGTTCCCTGGGCTGCATGGTGTTTATATCCACATTTAATATTTTCACTTCGAGATTCATTTTCTACCTGTGCAATGGATTCGATAATTGAAATCATTAATTCACTATCCGTATCAGCAGTATCTAATCCTTCTTGTTCAAAGATAACACGAATAAAATTTTAGACTAACCAACATTAAGTTCCTTTTAAGCAATGTTGGTTAGTCTAAATATATCACGCTTTATACCATTCATCTATTCTGTCAACTCAACCCTAAGTTTTAGCGTTCGGGAGCAATTGTTGCACATGGATTTACTTGATATTTTGATGTAAATAACTTCTCCCAAATAACTGAAAAACCTTATTCTTCAACACTTCAACTATCCTTACTCTTTCACCCTAGACATTGACGCTACCAACTCCACATGATTTGTATGCGGAAACATATCCACAGGCTGCACTTCCTCTGTCACATATCCACCATCTTCAAGAATACGCAAATCACGAGCAAGCGTCCCTGGGTTACAGGAAACATAAACAACACGATTTGGTTTCATCTTTAAAATCGTGTCAAGCAGTGCTTCATCACAGCCTTTTCTTGGCGGATCGACGACGAGGGTGTCTGCTTTGATGCCTTCTTTGTACCAATTCGGGATGACGGTTTCTGCTTCGCCAACTGCGAATTCAACGTTGTTGATCTCGTTTAAGGCAGCGTTTCGTTTTGCATCTTCAATCGCTTCTGGCACTATTTCAACGCCATATACTCTGCCTGCTTTTTGTGCAAGAAATAAGGAAATCGTGCCGATTCCGCAGTACGCATCGATGACGGTTTCTTCGCCTTGCAGCTCTGCATATTCAAGGGCTTTATCATAAAGAACCTTTGTTTGGGCTGGGTTCACTTGATAAAACGAGCGGGCTGAAATAGCAAATTTGATGTCGCCAATCGTGTCATAAATGTATTCTTCTCCCCATAAAACGGTCGTTTCATCACCGAAAATGACATTTGTTTTCTTTGAATTCACGTTTTGCACAATTGACCGAACGTGCGGGAAGCGTGCTATAATCTGCTCAATCACCTGCTGCTTTTGCGGAAAATCAGTCGTTCTTGTCACAAAAACAACCATCATTTCACCAGTTGCGATACCGTAGCGAACCATCACATGACGCAGCCAGCCTTTGTGCCGCTCTTCGTTGTATGCTTTTATGCCGAACGCATTGCATATGTCTTTTACTGCCTGTACCACTGCATCATTTTCCGACTGCTGGATCAAACATTTTTCCATATCAATGATTTCATGGGTACGCTGCTGATAAAACCCTGCAACAAGTCCGCCTTCTCGCTCGCCAACTGGAACTTGTGCTTTGTTTCGGTAATTCCATGGGTGTTCCATGCCGAGTACAGGATGAACTTTTACACGGCTCATATCAAGCTTGCCGATCCGCTCTAATACGTCCTTTACTTGTTTCTGTTTAAATTGCAGCTGGCCTTCATAGCTCATATGCTGAATTTGGCAGCCGCCGCACTGCTTGTAAATGGGACAAGGCGCATCTTGCCTGTGCTGACTTTCCTTTGTCAGCTCCATGAGTCGTCCAAAAGCAAATCCTTTCTTGACACGTGTGACTTTTATTTTTCCTTGTTCGTCAGGAAGGGCATTCGGTACAAAGACAGGGAATCCCTCAATTTTCGCTACACCTGCACCTTCGTGCGTTAAGTCTTCGAAGGTTACATTATAGTATTCATTCTTTTGAACTGGGGGTTTCATTTTCACCAATTTTATCACCTCATTTGCAAAGAAAAACTTGGTCGCCATAAGGAACCAAGTTCAATCTCTACCCTATTTTTTCAGCTGTTGCTTTTGGCATAATAAATTCAATATGGCGATACAGGTTTTCAAATTCACCTGGCAGCATGCCGCCGTATTCACCATCTAAATTGAGTTGCATTTTATCTTTTACATCTACTTTGACGCGATTCGCTTTTGCGTAGATGACATTGTTATCATGAATATGCTCGCCTCGAAGTGCAAGGCTGGCCACTCGAATGGCTTCTGCTAGATTGACCTTCTTTAAAATAATTAGGTCAAACATCCCATCATCTAGAATGGAATCTGGTGCTAGCTTTTCAAAGCCTCCTACTGAGTTTGTTAGTGAAACAAGAAACAGCATGATTTCTCCATGAAATAATTTGCCGTCATATTCAATTTCGACTTCTGTCGGGCGGATGGAAGGTAGCATCTCCATGCCTTTTAAATAATAAGCAAGCTGTCCAAGCATTGTCTTCAGCTTACTAGGCACCTCATATGTCAGCTCTGTTAACCGGCCGCCGCCAGCAATATTAATAAAATAATGGCCATTGACTTTACCGATATCAAGCGGCTTTGCTACACCATCAATCATGGCATCTGTTGCTTTTAAAATATCTTCTCTTGGAATTCCAAGTGCTCTTGCGAAGTCATTTGTCGTTCCAACTGGAATGATTCCTAATTTTGGTCTTTTATCAAGCGGTGCTAGTCCATTGACGACTTCATTGATCGTGCCGTCTCCACCTGCTGCTACAATTAAATCAAAATCTCTCTGTGCGGCTTTTTCTGCTGCTTGTGTCGCATCTCCTGCACATGTCGTTGCATGACAAGATGTTTCATAGCCAGCTTGTTCAAATTTTTGCAAAACCTGCGGTAAATTCTTCTTGAAGAGTTCACGCCCAGATGTCGGATTGTATATAATTCGAGCACGTTTCATTCATCATCATCCTATATTCATTATGCAATCTATTTTCACCACTAACAACCTTTAATTATACTATGAGTTTTGAAAATGGCAACAGAACAACCACCTAATATTTGAAATCTCAGGCACGTTTCCCTCAACAGATAAGCATTCTGATAAGATAAAAGAAAACGATGAAAAGGATGGTATGCCATGAAAAAGCCTGTCTATTTCAATCATGACGGCGGTGTGGATGACCTTGTCTCCTTATTTCTGCTCCTTCAAATGGAGCATCTGAAAGTCATTGGGCTGTCTGTGATTCCTGCTGATTGTTATTTAGAGCCTGCGCTGAGCGCATCTCAAAAAATCATTGACCGATTTAGCCCTTATGAAATTGAAGTCGCTGCTTCAAATTCTAGAGGCGTGAATCCATTTCCAAAGGAATGGCGCATGCATGCCTTTTATGTAGACGCACTGCCGATTTTAAATGAAAAAGGCGCTGTTGATACGAAAGTATCCAAACTTCCAGCACACCTTCATCTAATTGAAACTGTTAAAAAGGCAACAGAGCCTGTCACCCTGCTCTTTACAGGACCGCTCACAGACCTAGCACGCGCTTTAGAAGAGGATCCCTCGATCTCTAATAAAATTGAGAAATTGGTGTGGATGGGCGGCACCTTCCTTGAAAAGGGCAATGTAGAAGAACCCGAGCATGATGGAACAGCAGAATGGAATGCCTTTTGGGACCCTTATGCTGTCAGCACTGTTTTCCAGGAGCGCTTTCCTATTGAAATGGTCGCACTTGAAAGCACGAATCAAGTCCCGCTTACACTTGATGTACGCCAGCGCTGGGCTTCCCTTCGCTCTCATATTGGGATTGATTTTATCGGACAGTGCTATGCCTTTTGTCCGCCACTCATTCATCACGAAACGAACTCAACTTACTACTTATGGGATGTGCTGACGACCATCACTCTTGCTTCCACCTCATTTACCCGTTCAAAGGAGATGAATGCGATCGTTTACACCGAAACACCAAAGCAAGGTCGTACCGAAGAGCATCCAGATGGAAAATCCATTCAAGTTATTGACCATGTCGATCGTGATGCCTTTTTCCAAGCGTTTGAAGAACTCATGAGAAAAGCTGTTTGTCAGATTTCCACATAAAAAAGCCCCGCCAATGAGCGGGGCTTCCTCTTACTCTTCGTCTGCGAACTTTTTCTTACGTCTAAACTTGCTTAAGGTTTCATACACGATTGGAACGATGACCAATGTGAGAAGTGTAGAACTTGTTAATCCACCAATAACGGTTACACCAAGTCCTTTTGATACGATCTGGCTTCCGCCTTCAAAACCTAATGCGAGCGGCAATAATGCACCAATCGTCGCAAGTGCAGTCATTAAGATTGGACGTAATCTTATTGTACCTGCTTCAAGTAAAGCTTCTCTTGTTGATAGACCTTCTTGTTCTTTATGAATCACTCGGTCAATCAAAACGATCGCATTTGTCACAACGATCCCGATCAGCATGAGCAATCCAATCATGGCGTTTAAGCTGATGGTTTCTTTCGCTATAAACAATCCAGCGAGTGCGCCAATAATCGTAAATGGGAGCGAGAAGAGAATCGCAAATGGTGCAAGACCTCCGCCAAATGTGATGACGAGAACGAGATACACAATGGCAATGGCTGCAAGCATTGCTAGCCCAAGCTGTGTAAAGGATTCCTGGATATCCGCACTTACGCCGCCTGTGTCAATCGTTACGCCAGATTTCAAATCAAGCTTGTCGACTTTCTTCTGAACATCTTGTGTCACACTTGATACGTTGTCTGTTGTCATGTCACCAGACACTTCTGCGTAGATTTTTCCATCACGCTTTGTCACCGTATTTGCTGTTGAGCCATCCTTCACTTTAACAACATCACCAATTCGGACTTGTTGCCCTGTCGGTGTTGTGATCTTTTTATTTTCTAAATCTTTTTTGCTCTTATATTCATCTTTTTCCGTTTGAAGCTTCACATCAAGTTCTTTGCCGTCCTCTGTTACTTTCGTCAGTGTTGTTTCACTGTTTTGAGGAGCAATCGCCTGTGCAATTTGTGAAGCAGTTAGACCTAGCTTCGCCAGTTTTTCTTGATCTGCATTAAACGTATATTCGTCATATTTCTCAGATAAGCTTGTGCTGACGTTTTTCAGGTTTTTCTCATCTTTTAAAATGTTTTCGACATCTTTTACTGTGCCTTCAATATCACTTGCTTTATCACCGTACACATAGTACGTCACCGTATTGCTTGCGCCAGCAGAAGAGAAGTTTTGTGATTTCCATTCCCCTTTAGACGCTTTGTCTTGCAGGGCTTTGACCACGCGATCTTTTTCTTTATCAAAATTCGGTGTGTCCTCATCATATTGTATAAAGAATAACGCACCGTTAGAGTTGCCTCCTACACTTGCTGTGAGTGCATTTGAAGATCCTAGTGAATATTGAACCGTGTTAACATGGTCACGTTTTATTAAGTATTCTTCTGCTTTTTTCGTTTCATCTATTGCTTGTTCTCTCGTTTGCCCTGGTTCAGGTGTATATGTCACCATCGCCGTCTTTTCTGCTTCCTGTGGTAAGAAGCTGACACCGACAAGTGGTGCTAAGAATAAGCTTCCGACAAGCATGAGAATCGCAATTCCTGATGTGATCCATTTATGGTTGAGTGTCCAATTGAGTACACGTCTATAACCGCCGGCAAGCTTGCTTGGTTTATGTTCTTTTACCTTTTTCGCTTGTCCATACAGATTCTTTTTAAATAGACTGTGTGCCATCATTGGAACAATCGTAATGGCTACTACCAGTGAAGCAAGTAAAGCAAACACAATCGTTAATGCAAATGGGATGAATAGTTCACCAATCATTCCACCCACTAGTGCTAACGGTAAGAAGACCGCAATTGTGACAATCGTCGAAGACATGATCGGGATAAACATTTCTTTTGTGGCTTCTCTGACGAGTGCTTTCCCCTTTAACGGTTCATCCTTTAACGCCATTCGCCGATAAATGTTTTCTATGACCACTATGGAGTCATCGACCACACGCCCGATGGCGACGGTCATGGCACCAAGTGTCATGATATTTAGTGTGATATCCAGTTGATTTAATATTAAAACTGCAATCAACAGAGATAGCGGAATTGAAATAACCGAGATTAATGTTGATTTGATATCTCGAAGGAACAATAGAATGATAATGATCGCAAAGATCGCTCCGATGATGGCTTTGTTCAGCATTGTGCTGACAGACTCTTTAATCGGTTCTGCTTGATCATATGTGGTACTTACTTTGATTCCTTTGTTATCTTTTTTGAATTTCTCAAGCTCTTTTGTGACTTCTTCTGCCACACTCACTGTGTTGGCGTCAGAGCCTTTTACAATTTGCAAACCGATACTGTCTTTTCCATTTGTTCTAGAAATCGATTCTGCGTCCTTCACGACTTTAATATCCGCAATCTCAGAAAGCTTGATTGTCGGCAGCTCTACAGATTGACTGCTTGCTGAACCTCCACCTGTTTGCTGCTGAGCTGCTGCTTGCTGCTGACTTGCACTTCCAGCCTGCTGCTCCGCACTTTGCGCACCTGCATTTCCTGAGCCGTTAGAAGGTGCTCCAGCGCTTCCCGCACCGCCGCTAGCACCTGGTGTGACTGGAATTCGCATGTTTTTCAAATCTTTGACGCTTAAAATATTGCCGTCCACGACAACTGATTTTTGCTTGTTACCGAATGTGTATAAACCTAATGGTACATTCACATCAGAGCCTTTGATCATGTTTTGGACGGTCTCTTCATCTAAACCGTATTCTTTCAATTTCTTTTGTTTAAAAGAAAATTCTACTTCTTTGATTTGCTGTCCTGAAGCTTCGACAGAAGATACGCCATCTAATCCTTCAAGTGAAGGAACAAGGTCACCTTCCACCTTTTTCGTCAGTTCTTCTAATGATTCTTTATCACCAGATACACTGAGTGCCAATATTGGAACCGCATTGATACTAAAGCGTGCGATTTTTGGTTTTTCTGCATTTTCCGGAAAATTGATATTAGTAATGGCATCTTCAATTTCCTTCTTTGCTTCATCCATGTCTTTGTTGTAATCGTACTCGACCTGGATCGATGAGGCATTTTCAAAGGAATTGGATGTGACCACCTTGACCCCATTGAGGTTTTGAATAGACTTCTCAATTGGATCGGTCACCTTATCTGATACTTCGTCCGGCGTTGCGCCAGGATACGTTGTAGAAACCGTAATGACTGGAGTGTTGATATTCGGGATTGATTCTTGCTTCATATTCAATCCGGCATATAGACCAGCAACTGTTACGATAATCGTCATGAGCCATACAGCGAACTTATTCTTTAATACAAAATTGATGATCGAATTCATTATGTCCTCCATTTTCCTTTATGTATTGACTGACTGGTCATTCTATATCATAATAAACGGTGATATACAATGCCGTCAACCATTTCACTTGCGTTTGACGTAACATTCTAAAGCTGAAGGGGCCTTATTTCATGAACGAAAAAAAAGAAAAAATCATTAAAGCAAGCATCCAGTTGTTTGCGAAAAAGGGTTTTTCTTCTACGACCATTCAGGAAATTGCAGATGAGTGCGGAATATCGAAAGGCGCGTTTTATTTGCATTTCAAATCAAAAGAACAGCTTTTCAATCGAGCGTTTGAATATTATATCGACACTTCTATGCAAAGTATTGAAAAGATTCGAAAAGAAAATCAACATCTTGCGCCTAGAGAGATCTTTCAGAAACAAATCGCTGAACAGTTCCAGCATTTTGCCGAGAACAAGGACTTTATCATTTTGATCCTCAGCGAGAACATTATTCCGGAAAATCAGCAAATTAAAAAGCATTCTAAAACTGTGAAAAAACAAATGAATGATGAAATACAAATTTCCCTCTTGGCTACTTATGGACAACAGATTGAACCTTATATAACTGACCTGTCAGTCATGACCCAAGGGATCATTCAATCATATGTGCAGTTACTACTTTTACAAGATCATATCCAATTATCATTTGATGAGCTCTCTTCCTTTATTCTCGATCGGTTTGATGATTTGGTTCAAGGACTGCTTCGTTCTAAGACCAAGCCGATTCTGAATCAAGCCATTTGGGAGGATGAAGCGCCGAGTGCCGTTTCTCTTCAAGAGGAGCTTCGATTGTTAAAGCTTGAGCATCTTCTTTCTGACGATACGCTCGTATCTATCGAAGTGATTGAAGAAGAACTGGCGAAAGATGAGCCTCGTAAGCCGGTCATTCAAGGGATGCTGACAAATTTAGACATGTGTGAGGACCCTGCCGTCCTAAGAGTAGTGGAACAATTGAAGCTGTTTCTTCAATAACATTACGTGCCGTTTTTCAATTTAGTTCACCTTGATCCCCTTCAAATATGTCTTTCGCTTATGCTTCATTATAAGAAAAGAATCTCCGAATTGATATACGGCGGTGGTCTGAATCTATGATACGACCCTGTCATTTCAAGCAAAAAAACCGCCTCTTCTCTGAGACGGTTTTTTGCCATTTAGCGTTTTTTGATTTCTTCGAGAAGAATCTTGTTGACCATCGGCGGGTTTGCTTGTCCCTTCGATGCTTTCATGATTTGTCCGACTAAGAAACCAATGGCGCGGTCTTTTCCATTTTTAAAGTCTTCAATGGATTGCGGGTTGTTATCAAGTGCTTCTGTGACAAGTTTGAGCAGAGCACCTTCGTCTGAAATTTGGATAAGCCCTTTTTCTTTGACGATTGTTTCTGCATCTCCCCCATTTTCGATCAGCTCTTTGAATACCTTTTTGGCAATCTTAGAGGAAATCGTTCCTTTTTCAATGAGTTTGATCATGCCAGCAAGCCCTTGAGGCGTTAGTTTTGTATCGTCCAGCTCTTTTTGAGCAGCGTTTAAGTAGGCAGATACTTCACCCATCAGCCAGTTCGATGCTTGCTTCGCTTCTGCACCTTCTGAAATGGTCGCTTCAAAGAAATCAGACATTTCTTTTGTCAGCGTCAGAACCATCGCATCGTATGCAGGCAGTCCAAGCTCATCGATGTAGCGTTTGCGGCGCTCGTCTGGAAGCTCTGGGATCGATGCTCTGACGCGCTCTTTCCATTCGTCATCAATGTACAGCTCCACCAAATCCGGTTCTGGGAAGTAGCGGTAATCATCCGAGCCTTCTTTGACACGCATAAGGATCGTTTTTTTAGACGCTTCGTCATAACGGCGTGTTTCCTGCTCGATCAGACCGCCAGAAAGCAATACTTGCTCTTGACGTTTCTCTTCGAATTCAAGGCCCTTTTGTACGAAAGCGAATGAGTTCAAGTTCTTAAGCTCTGTCTTTGTACCAAACTCTTCACGGCCGATCGGACGAAGTGAAATATTGGCATCACAGCGAAGTGAGCCTTCTTCCATCTTACAGTCAGATACGCCTGTATATTGAATAATGGATTTTAGTTTTTCTAAGTAAGCATACGCTTCTTCTGGAGTGCGAATGTCTGGCTCAGATACGATTTCAACAAGCGGTGTGCCTTGACGGTTGAAATCGACTAGTGAATATCCGTCGCCTGTGTGCGTCAGTTTACCTGCATCCTCTTCTAAATGGAGACGGGTAATACCAATTCGTTTTGTTTTGCCGTCTACTTCAATTTCAATCCAGCCGTTTTCACCGATCGGTTTATCAAATTGTGAAATTTGATAAGCCTTTGGGTTATCAGGATAGAAGTAGTTTTTACGGTCAAATTTTGTGTCTGTTGCGATCTCGCAGTTCAGCGCCATTGCCGCTTTCATCGCAAAGTTCACCGCTTCTTTGTTCAGTACAGGCAGTACGCCAGGATAACCAAGATCGATGACACTTGTTTGTGTATTGGCAGCTGCACCAAAAGGTGTCGGCGAGCTTGAGAAGATTTTTGATTGTGTTTTTAGCTCTACGTGGACTTCAAGTCCAATTACCGTTTCAAAGTTCATTCTGGTTCACCCCTTACAGTTCAGGTTTTGCTTTATGATGATCTGTTGCTTGCTCGAAAGCGTGAGCCACGCGGTAAACTGTTCCTTCGTCAAAGTGCTTGCCGATGATTTGCAGCCCTAACGGAAGACCGTTTGCAAATCCACAAGGCACACTGATTCCCGGAACACCTGCAAGGTTAACAGGGATCGTTAAAATGTCGTTTGCATACATGGTAAGAGGATCGCTTGTCTTTTCACCAATGTGAAATGCAGGAGTTGGTGTAGTTGGTCCTACAATGACATCATACTTTTCAAACACATCTTCAAAGTCTTTTTTGATCAATGTACGGACTTTTTGCGCTTTTTTATAGTACGCATCGTAATATCCTGAGCTTAGAGCGAATGTGCCAAGCATGATGCGGCGCTTCACTTCGTCGCCGAAGCCTTCAGAACGTGTATTTTTGTATAAATCAATCAGATTGTCTGCGTTATCTGTACGGTAGCCATAGCGGATGCCGTCAAAACGTGCAAGGTTCGCAGATGCTTCGGAAGAAGACAGTAAGTAGTAAGTTGCAAGCGCATATTTAGAATGCGGAAGAGACACTTCTTCCCATGTCGCACCAAGTCCTTCTAATACTTTTAGCGCTTTGAGAACAGACTCTTTTGCTTCCTCGCCAACACCTTCTCCAAGATATTCTTTCGGCACTGCAATTTTAAAACCTTTGATGTCGCCAGTTAATGAAGAAAGGAAATCTGGTACATCAACATTTGCACTTGTTGCGTCCATTTGATCGACGCCAGAAATCGCTTGAAGAACATATGCGTTGTCCTCTACATTACGCGTAATCGGCCCAATTTGATCTAATGATGAAGCAAATGCGATTAAACCGTATCTGGATACACGGCCATATGTCGGCTTAAGACCAACAACCCCGCAGAATGATGCCGGCTGGCGAATGGAACCGCCTGTATCTGATCCAAGGGAGAATGGTACTTCACCTGCTGCAACAGACGCTGCAGAACCACCGCTTGATCCACCTGGAACTGTGTTCAAATTCCATGGGTTTTTCGTTGCTTTGTAGCCAGAGTTCTCCGTAGAAGATCCCATCGCAAATTCGTCCATATTTAATTTACCGATGGTGACAGCTTCCGCCTCTCTTAGACGGTTCACAACGGTTGCATCATAAATTGGATCAAAGTTTTGCAAGATTTTGCTTGATGCTGTTGTACGTAAATCCTTCGTCACGATGTTATCTTTCACACCGATCGGCATACCGAACAATAGACCAAGCTCGTCCTTTTCACCAACTGCCTCGTCCAATTCCTTTGCATACGCACGTGCTTTCTCTTCGTCCAGTGCAAGGAATGCTTGTACTTTCCCGTCTACTTCATTGATTCGTTTATAAGACTCGTTCACTAAATCAGAAACAGACAGTTCCTTTTTATGTAAAAGCTCTTTTAATTCAGAAATTTTGTGATCAAACAGTGACATGTCTCCGGCCTCCTTTAGTCCAAAATTGATGGCACACGAATATAGCCGTCTTTATGATCAGGCGCATTTTTCATGACTGCCTCAATTGAAAGACCTTTATTCGGAACATCTTCTCTCATGACGTTTTTCATTTTTAATACGTGTGTTGTTGGTTCAACGTTTTCCGTATCTACCTCGTTTAACTGCTCTGCAAATGAAATGATGCTATCAAGCTGTTCTGTAAACATCTCAGCTTCTTCTTCTGTAATAGCAAGCCGTGCTAAATGCGCAACGTGCTTTACTTCTTCTATTGAAATTCTTGACATGCAGGTTCACCTCCAAAAATGATACGTGTTGATAGTCATGATCATAAGTCATATACACTTTATCATATCAAATTTTACTGTTCTAAAGCAACTTTACGCGGGTGCGGTGAAAGGCCGTTTCTCTTGATACGTCATTGTCATCCAACCAGTGACTAAAATATTCATTAGGCGGCTTTTATTTTTTCAGAAAATTTTTACTTTTATTTATTTTTGTAAACGCTTACACATAAAGGCTTATCACCGATCCGTGCACTTTTTCATAAAAGTGGAGAGGTTTAAGAAGGTTGATCACTTGGGTATACTCTGATAGGTTAAGTAACCATAGCAGTGAGCAGACAGACCAATCGGATGTTCTGTGTATATTTTGAATGAGGTGATGTCAAATTAATACGAAAAAGGTGATATGGAAACATGAGTATTGAAATTGGAATATCTTTATCTATTTATTTTATTGGAATGCTTTCTATTGGCTGGTATGCATTTAGAAAAACAAATGACTTAAACGATTATATGTTAGGCGGACGCGGGCTAGGTCCTTATGTGACGGCTCTATCTGCTGGCGCATCTGATATGAGTGGCTGGATGCTTATGGGACTTCCAGGCGCTATGTATACAACTGGTCTTTCATCTGGATGGCTTGCTGTTGGTTTAATTAGTGGGGCTTACTTAAATTATTTATTCTTAGCTCCTCGCTTGCGATCGTATACAGAGGTTGCTGATGATGCGATCACCATTCCAGACTTTTTTGACAAACGATTTGAAGATTCATCTACTTTATTGAAAGTTGTCTCAGCAGTCATCATTATGATTTTCTTTACGCTTTACACCTCATCAGGTATGGTATCAGGCGGACGCTTATTTGAATCAGCGTTTGGAACTCATTATATGTTTGGCTTAATCTTAACCTCTAGTATTGTCATTTTGTACACACTATTCGGCGGCTTTTTGGCAGTTAGTTTAACTGATTTTGTTCAAGGCGCCATTATGTTTTTAGCATTAGTGCTCGTGCCGATCGTTGCCTTTACTCAATTAGGTGGACCTGTTGCCACGTTCCAAGAAATTCAACAGATTGACCCTAAATTGCTTGATATTTTTAGAGGAACGAGCGTCATTGGCACTATTTCCTTCCTCGCTTGGGGACTTGGTTACTTTGGACAGCCGCACATTATTGTTCGATTTATGGCGATTACGACTGTAAAAGATTTAAAGCCAGCACGTCGTATCGGTATGAGCTGGATGATTGTGTCTGTCATTGGCTCACTATCTGTCGGTTTAGTCGGTGTAGCTTATGTTCATGAAACAAGCACCACTTTGGCAGACCCTGAAACTATCTTCATTGTGTTTTCTAAAGTGTTATTTCATCCGTATATTACTGGATTTTTACTCTCTGCCATTTTAGCTGCGATTATGAGTTCAATTTCTTCTCAGCTGCTTGTCACTGCAAGTGCAATGACAGAGGATTTATACCGTACGTTCTTTAGAAGAAAGGCTTCTGACAAAGAGCTTGTGATGATTGGACGTATGTCTGTACTAGTCGTTGCAATTGTTGCCCTTTGTCTATCTCTAAACCCAAGTGATACCATTCTTGACCTTGTCGGCTATGCTTGGGCTGGATTTGGATCTTCATTCGGACCAGTGATCTTATTATGTCTATACTGGAAGCGAATGAATCATCATGGCGCTTTAGCCGGAATGGTTGTGGGGGCTGTTGTCGTCCTAGTGTGGATTTCAACAGGCTTGAATAACACAACTGGATTGTACGAAATGGTTCCAGGTTTTATTTTAAGTGGTTTGACTGCTATTACTGTCAGCCTCTTAACGAATAAACCGTCTAAAGCTTCTAAGAAGCTTTTTAGCAAAATGGAAAATCATCTTGAAGACGAAACAAAATAACAAGAAATGAAGAGTCATCTGCCTTATGCGGATGACTCTCTTTTTCATTTAAATAAAAAGCTTTTCTTTCTTTCGAATCTGAATAAAATAAAAGTTGTGCAGCCATATGGGCTGTGAGAAGATCATATACATAATGTGAAACGTACATGAAGTGAAAGGAGCGATACGCATGTTTTGGACAATTGAATGGGATACTGTCTTAAAATTAGCCGTGGCCACCTTAATCGGGTTGATCATTGGTCTAGAACGCGAGCTTAAGAAAAAGCCGCTCGGCTTAAAAACGTGTATTGTCATTGCTGTCAGCTCCTGCGTATTAACCATCATCAGCATTGATGCAGCCTACAATTTCCCTCGAGTCTCTAAGCTTCAAATGGACCCACTCAGGTTACCGGCGCAAATTATATCTGGTGTTGGTTTTATTGGAGCAGGTGTGATTCTGCGAAAAAGCAATGATGTCATCTCAGGTCTCACGACTTCCGCGATGATCTGGGGAGCAGCAGGACTTGGGGTTGCAACAGGTGCAGGTTTTTATAAAGAAGCCTTCCTCAGTCTTTTCTTTATTCTGATCAGTGTTGAATTTTTACCATGGCTCTTCCAGCGAATCGGGCCGATTCGCCTGCAGGAAAAAGAAATCCGCATCAGAATGTCACTTTCTGATCGAAACCGGATGACAGACATTTTAAAAGAAATGAAAGCACTCAATATTCGCATTCATTCTGTTCGAATTGATGATTTAAAGGAAAAGGACTATCCGATCATGGAAGTACGCGTTCGTGTGCATAAAGACCGATATACAACCGATGTGTACTTTGATATTAAAGATCTAGAAGGCGTTGTTGGCGTGAAGTGTGATACGGTATAGGAAAACCCCCGTTTGGGACTGACCCCATAAAGTGAGACAAATAAAAAACACCTTTAAGTTGAAAATCGGGTATAGAATACCTGAAAACAATTTGGAGGTGTTTTTCTATGGGCTCAAGAGTTAGTTATTCAATTGAAATGAAACAACCAGTCACCAAAAGAGTTTCGGCAACTGGCTGTTTCATAAAGATGTTTTGATTCCTGTCTCAAAAACGGGGGTCAGTCCCGTTTTTTTATTGGGCAAGCTGATGAAAATCAAAAGGCGTGATTGGTGTTTTTTGTTCAATTTCCTTTCGAAAACGTGTCAGCATAGCCTTTTCGTCAGAAGTCATTGTTTGGAGATCAAATGCTTGATGTAAAAGCCCATAAATAAGCATATGACGGAGCATGAGAAAATCAGGTATTGTTGCCAGCCACGCGTCATCAAGCTCATTCTCCTGTCGATAGCCTTTTAGAAAATGACTCATAAATTCTGCAGTAAATTCAGCTTTATCCCCATATGGAATCACCGGATACCAAAGAACATTGTATAGCAAAATACTAATATCATTGATAAACCAGTGATATCCAATATCATCAAAATCAAATGCAATAATTTCCTCTTGATGATAATGGAAGTTTCCGTGATGTAAATCGGCATGCACCAGTCCGTAGACATCCTTAGAGATTCGGAGCTGGTGAAGCTTTTGCATCAATTCATCTTTTCTCCGCAAAACAACCGTTTGATCAGAAGGAATATATTTATCAAGCTTTAATTGCTCCTCTTCATACCATTCTTGACGCTTATAGCGAGGATCTTTCACTTGATATCGTTTTGTTGTTTGATGCATGCGCCCTGTATAGGCACCTAACGCTTCAAACAGCTTCCCATTCCAATCTCCTTCATTCACTTTTCTACCAGGTGCTTTTTCATACACACGGAGTAAAAATGCGCCTCCGGCTTGATCAGGAATGGTTTCAACGTCTTTTCCTCTTGCTGATGAAATCGGTTTTGCTACTGAGATCCCATGATGAGATAGGTACCGAAGCCAGTCCATTTCTCCTAAAATATATGTGGGTGAACGACGAATGGTATGGGTGATTTTTAATATATAATTCTCCCCGTTCATTGCCTTATATTCATACACATAATTTTCTGCATCGGCTAGAAATGTGACTTGGTCTAGCTGAAAATCATACAAGTGAGCCGCTTTCTTTAAGACTTTCTGTTCATCATATCGTGCTTTTACTTCTTTATGCATGCTGATTCTCCTTTTATCGTCTTTTTAAATATTCATGACGGTAATCAGCATTATACGAGCATCAACATACCAGCCTTTCCTCTTGGATTCTACTTCTATTTTGACAAATGTTTAGAAATACCTTTTATTTAATCATATATATGGACAGTTGGCTCTTTATCTTCAGCATTTTTCGTGATCAGGGCTTCTTGTTGATCAGAAGACGTGATGTTGATTTCTATATTTGTGCTCTTATAGTAGTCCATCACTTCACCTGTTAAATATTGCGTGAAAGCCACGACTTCCGTTTTTCCGTAGAACTGCATTGGAATTTCTACTTTCATTTTTTGCAGATTTCCGTTTTTATAGAAACCTTTTCCTACCACTCCAGTGTAATTTGGGAAGTAGTCTTCTACCTTTGTCTTGAAGCGGTCAAATCGCTCTGAATCATCTTTGTAGTTACTTTTCGCATTATCTGAAGGGAAGAATACATTCTCTTCTTCGATCGTATCCCAATTGCCGATATCAGCTGAGCCTGCTTTCACATCGGTTTTGGCGATAAAGTTTCCTGGTACAATCGACGATTTTGGCGCTTGTTTATAAAGGGCAATCATGACAGGCACTTTTTGCAAACCGTCCATTTGACGAATTCGTTTGATCACTTGCTCAGCGATTTTTTCGCCCTCTGCTAAGAGCTTCTTTGAATTTTTCGATGAATCGATAGTCACCTCTTGCTGGGGATCACCGATATTTTCACGATAATAATAGACAGAGTTCAGTGCAAGACCAATGACGACTCCACCAAGCTGTAAGCTATTTTTGTCTTTTCGAATTAAGTAATTATGCTCTAGCATCGAAGCTAAGTATATTGGACTATTTTCGTTTTTTGACTTTGTTGAACCTGAGTTTGGAAGAGCAGGGTTTAAGCCTAGGTTCTTAAAGTCTTTATCTTCTTTTTCAGCTTTTTTCAGATCACTACCTGTTTTTTTGCGCGCGAGCCAGCTGAGAACGGTATCCTCATCTAAATGCTGTCCTTCTTGGAAAAGATAGTCGTTTGTATTAAATGACTCTGTTGCCAGGCGCATGAGTCCTATTTCAAATTCATCAATATCCAAGCGTGTATTGAGACGCTCTGCTGTTAATCCTCTTGCAGCCCCTTGTTTAAACGGCAGCACCATTTTGTAATAGGAGTCAGAGATATTGTACATCGGGATGATCGCTGTTTCCTTCGTTTCATCCGTTTTTTGTGTGACCTCTTCCTCGTCCTTTCCCCCAAAAGGTGCACACGCTGACAGTACCAGTGTGAGCATTGTCATCAGCAATAACAACTTTTTCAATAGAAAACACTCCTCTTATTTCTTTAGCTCCTCGAGCATTTTAGCTTCGTCCCAAATTTCAATATTGAGTTCTTCTGCCTTTGTCAGCTTACTACCAGCTGCTTCTCCGGCAATGACTAAGTCTGTTTTTTTACTCACACTACCTGCTAATTTGCCGCCTAATGCTTCGATTGCTGCCTTTGCATCGTTTCGAGACATTTCTGCTAATTTCCCTGTAAGCACGATTGTTTTTCCTGCAAAGTAGGAATCACTTTCTTCTGCTTTCACTGGCTTTGGCCCTGTGTAGGTCATATTGACCCCAAGTTCTTTAAGTTCATTTAGCAGATCCAGTATTTCTTCTTTCTCAAAGTAAGTGACGACTGCATCGGCCATTTTTTCACCAATTTCGTCAACTTCGAGTAATTGGTCTTTTGTCGCTTGCTTTAATTGATCGATGTCCTCGAAATGCATCGCCAAGGTCTTCGCCGCTTTAGAACCAATAAATCGAATGCCGAGACCAAATAGTAAACGCTCAAGAGAGTTTTCTTTCGATTGCTCAATCGAACGCAGTAAATTATCGACAGATTTCTCGCCCATTCGTTCGAGCTGAATGAGCTCTTCTTTCGTTAATCGGTAAAGGTCTGACACACGAGACACGAGCTGTTCTTTGAAAAGCTGTGTAATGACACGCTCGCCAAGACCATCAATGTTCATCGCATTACGAGAAACAAAGTGTATGAGTCCTTCACGTATTTGTGCGGGACATTCTGGATTGATGCATCGCAGGGCGACTTCCCCTTCGATCCTCACCAGCTCACTATGACACTCTGGACATTCAGTTGGCATGTGAAACGGCTTTTCTTCCCCAGTACGTTGATCGACAAGTACGCCTGCTACTTCCGGAATAATATCGCCCGCTTTCTTCACAATCACTTGATCAAATAGGCGAATATCCTTTTCTTTGATCAAATCTTCATTGTGAAGAGAAGCACGCTGCACGGTCGTCCCTGCTACTTTTACAGGCTCAAGAATCGCTGTTGGTGTGATAACACCTGTACGCCCCACACTCAGTTCAATGTCAAGCAGCTTCGTTACGACTTCTTCTGCAGGGAACTTGTACGCAACAGCCCAGCGCGGACTTTTTGCTGTAAAGCCAAGCTCTTCCTGCTGAGCCAAGGAATCGACCTTGATGACAATTCCGTCGATTTCATAAGAAAAATCGGCACGCTTTGTTTTCAGTGTTTCGATGAGATCAATCACTTCTTCAATCGTTTGGCACATCCGTCTTTCTTTGTTGGTTTTAAAGCCAAGTTCGTCGAGAAGATCGAGTCCCGCGCTTTGCGTTTCAACACCGATTTCATCAAGCTCCGCTATACTGTAGACGAAGATATCAAGGTTTCGTTTCGCTGCAATTTTCGTATCAAGCTGACGAAGTGAGCCCGCAGCCGCATTACGCGGGTTCGCAAACGGCTCTTCTTCGTTTTGTAATCTTTTTTCATTTAATGCTTCAAAAGAAGGTTTTGGCATAAATGCCTCCCCTCTCACTTCAATCGACAGAGGACGATTGATTTTGAGCGGGATGGAGCGAATGGTTTTTAGGTTTTCTGTAATATCCTCACCCGTTGTCCCATCTCCACGTGTGGCACCTTGGACAAACACTCCATTTTCATAACGGAGAGAAACAGCGAGTCCGTCAATTTTCAGCTCGACATTGTATGCGATATCGTCACCGACTGCTTGACGAACCCGGCGGTCAAAATCAAGAAGGTCCTGTTCATTAAACGCATTCCCAAGACTGAGCATCGGTGTGCCGTGACGTACTTTTTGGAAGGCATCTAAAACAGCACCCCCTACTCTCTGTGAGGGGGAATCGGCTGCTTTTAAATCAGGGTGTTCTTCCTCTAGAGAGATCAGCTCACGCATCCGCTCATCATATTCAGCGTCAGGAACACTTGGACGATCAAGTGTATGGTATTCGTAGTTGTATTGATTCAAAATCTGGTGCAGTTCCTCGATCCGGCGTTTCGCTGCTTCTTTATCCATCTGCTTCTTCCTTTCACTTCATCCGTTTTGTAAGTCCTTTGGTTTTATTGCTTCTCGATTGGCGCAAATGCTGCGAGGAGCCGCTTAATGCCTGTAGGGCTTGGGAACGCAATATCAAGCTCTGTGCTGTCTCCGCTGCCTTTCACACTCACGACCGTTCCAACGCCCCATTTTTTATGGGCTGCTTTATCGCCCACAGCCCAGCCAATACTGCCGGCACCTGTGTTTTGAATGGTTTGAGTTTGCGGACGAGAGACAGGGCCCCGTCTTTGCGGTCTTTCTCTTGTTTGACCAAACGGTGTTTTCGTTTCTTTTTTCTCATTTAGGTTGTCCAATAAATCGGCTGGTATTTCTCTAATGAATCTTGATTCAAGGTTCATGTTCGTCCGGCCGAATAATGTTCTCATCTTAGCACTTGATAAATAAAGCTCTTCTTCAGCCCGTGTGATGCCTACGTAAGCAAGGCGGCGTTCTTCTTCCATCTCTGCATCTTCCATTAATGAACGGCTGTGCGGGAAGACACCTTCCTCCATCCCCATTAAGAAAACAACAGGGAATTCTAGACCTTTTGCTGCGTGAAGGGTCATCAAGATGACAGCATCCTGATCTTCCTCCTCATTTTCATCCAGCTTATCAATGTCTGCAACTAAAGCGAGATCTGTCAGGAAGGTCACAAGCGCTTTGTCTTCATTTTGTTCTTCAAAGTTCTTTGTGACGGATAGAAACTCATCAATATTTTCTAAGCGGCTTTGTGCTTCAATCGTTTTTTCGACCTTAAGCGCTTCACGATAGCCTGTTTTCTCGAGGATTTCTTCTGTTAATTCTGTGACAGATAAATACTCCTGCATGTTCGTCATTTGATCAATGAGCTGTTTGAACTCATCAAGCGCATTGGCTGCCCTTGCACTCAGTCCAATGAAATCCACCTGACCAAGCGCTTCAAACATCGACAGGTCATTCATCTCTGCATATGCCGCAATTTTATCAACAGATGTGGCTCCGATTCCGCGCTTTGGCACGTTGACAATTCGCGCAAAACTAATATCGTCGTCTGGGTTTGCTACAAGTCGTAAGTACGCCAAAATGTCCTTGATCTCTTTTCTGTCATAGAACTTCGTACCGCCGACAATGTTGTATTGAATGTTCGCCTTCATTAATGTTTCCTCTATGACACGGGACTGAGCATTGGTTCGATAGAGGATCGCGAAATCGGATAATTTGCGCTTTCCGCTTTGATGAAGCTGACGAATCTTTCCAGCAACAAATTGACCCTCGCCGAATTCATTATCTGCACGGTAATAGGCAATCTTCGCTCCTTCATCATTTTCTGTCCAAAGGTTTTTTGGTTTACGATTCGCATTGTTTTGTATGACCGTATTTGCGGCATGCAAAATGCGTTTAGTCGATCTGTAATTTTGCTCAAGCAGAATCACTTCACTGGACGGATAGTCTTTTTCAAAGGAAAGAATGTTTGTGATATCCGCTCCGCGCCAGCGATAGATGGACTGGTCTGAGTCACCGACGACACAAATATTTTGAAAACGCTGAGCGAGCAGCTTCACAAGCATGTACTGCGCTCTGTTTGTATCCTGATACTCATCGACATGAATGTATTGGAACTTCCTCTGGTAATGCTCTAATACTTCAGGGATGCGTTCAAACAGACGGATCGTCATCATAATCAAATCATCAAAATCGAGTGACTGGTTTTTGAGTAATCGTTTTTGATAATCTGTATAGACGTCGCTGACCACTTGATCATAGAAGTCACCGGCTGTTTTTGCGTATTCCTCTGCATCAATGAGTTCGTTTTTTGCACTGCTGATTGATCCTAAAATGCTGCGTGGGTCGAACTTTTTAGGATCAATATTTCGTTCTTTTAAAATGTTTTTAATCACGGAAAGCTGATCAGATGTGTCTAATATGGAGAAGTTGCGATTCACACCAATGCGGTCAATATCGCGTCTTAAAATTCGGACACACATGCTGTGAAACGTCGAGATCCAAATGTCATCTGCACCAGGTCCTAAAATGGCTTGGACACGTTCACGCATTTCACGTGCTGCTTTATTCGTAAATGTAATCGCTAAAATGTTCCACGGAGCGACATGCTTTTCTGCCATTAAGTACGCAATTCGATGTGTGAGCACCCGTGTTTTTCCACTGCCTGCTCCTGCCATCAGTAATAGCGGACCGTCTGTTGCTTTGACCGCTTCCTTCTGCGCGTCATTCAGCCCTTCTAATAGATGATTCGATATTTCATTCATTCCATTCACCGCCAATTCGAACTTATGTTCTATTTTAACCCGTTTCGTCTCGTTTGACTATGATCACTTTTTGACTGCGTCGACTGTCTTTAACGCTTCTTTGAAATTGTCATAAATGACGTTTCCTACAACGACCACGTCTGCATGCTGTGCAAAGTCTTTTGCCTGCTCCGCGTTCTCAATGCCGCCGCCATAAAAAAGAACCGTTTCGTGAAGCACTGCTTTTGTTTCTTTGACAAGCTCTATATCTCCAAGCGTCCCGCTGTATTCTAGATAAAAAATGGGCAGTTTCATCAAATGCTCTGCCACTCTTGCATATGCCCTTACATCATCTATATCCAACGCAGTATTTGCCTCTGTGAGCTTGGCCGCTTTACAATCTTCGTTTAAGATCACATATCCTTCTGGCACAATCTCTTCCATTGACATCAAATCACCGTATTCCTTCATCGCATCCTTATGAAGCCCAACAATCCAATCAGGATGAGAGCTGTTTAATACGGCCGGGATGAAATACAGATCGAAGCCCGGCACAATCATCTCATGTGTTGAGATTTCAAGCGCACATGGCACAAGAAACCGGCGAACCTTTGACATCAATTGGAGCACGTTGTCCTCTGTCACATTGTCACTGCCGCCAATTAATATGGCGTCCGTACCAGATTCGCAAATCGCTTCTAGCTGTTCATCGGAAATCTCTTTATTTGGATCGAGTTTAAAGACATGCTTCCACTCGGTAACATCATACATGAAAAACGTTCCTCCATTCGTTTCATTCCATTTAAATATTATAACAAAATCAGTGACCGCAAAAAACGGGTAACCTCCTTTAGCTAAAAGTTTCATTCTTTTGAAAATAGGTGAGACGAGACAGCTTGAGAGCTGATAAAAAACCCGTTTTTATGGCGATACATGCGTATCGTTATGTTTTATGACACTTCACTTGATATGAAAGTTGTGTTGTATCGTCTCATGATACTATACAATAAAGGATGCTATTGCTAGTTTTGACCAAAAACCATCTATTAAGCAGGTGACTCTATGAAAAGAAAAATCACATATGATCAAACAATAGACATCGGATACATCTATATCACCCCGCCCGCGGAGAATGTGAAGATTAACGAAACAATTGAGTTAGACATCAATGAATGTGTCAATGTAGATATCGATCAAAAGGATCGAGTGGCTGGCTTGGAGTTATTTGCAGAAGAAGCCGAGGTCCTGCGGCACGCACCAGTTCATGAGGATGAGTATTCTTTACGTTTTACGGATCAAGATGTTCTCTCAACCTATCATTTGTCAGGCATTGAATTTCAATTCTCGACGCCTGATCATAAAGGGCTGATCGGTTTTCAGATTGTTGATCCTCTTAAATATAACGTATTGTGATAGGCAAGAAAAAAACCGTTTTGATCATTCAAAACGGTTTTTTAAAACTATTGTCTCACTTCATTATAATAATGGACGGATGTCATGGCCCCTTCATCGACCATCTTGTTGTCTTGGATATCTAATGGATCGGGGTTACCGGCTTTTTCAGGAACCTTTTCATTTGATCGGAACATGCTTGCCCATTTTTTCAGATGCTGTTTATTTTTAACCGCTAATAACACAGCACCTCCAACCCCTAATCCTGCAAGTACATACGTATTTGGACGCTTATTCATATATGTTCCCTCCCCTTGTCAGCTTATTTTTAAGTTACCCCGCCTCTTCATTTCTAAACGTCACAATATGTTCAGGTGGTTTCTCTTTGAAGGAAAAGTGGAATAACAACAGCAATGAAAGAGAAAAGAGGGATGACATGACAACTACTTTAATTGTCATAGCCGCACTGCTAGTGATTTGTTTGATCGTACCCATCATTTTATTGATATGGATTTGGATAAGGGATGAAAAGCAAGAAGAACATTCTGTCCTGCGAAATTATCCGGTCATTGGAAAACTACGGTTCATTTTTGAAAAAATAGGACCTGAGCTTCGCCAATATCTCTTCCTCAATGATCGAGAAGAGCTTCCTTTTTCGAGAAGAGAATACGAGCAAGCCGTCATGTCTGGAAAGTACAACAGCCGGACGATGGGGTTTGGATCAAAACGTGATTTTGACAAGCCTGGTTATTACATTCGAAACGTCCTGTTTCCAAAACAGCGAGATGAATTGCGCATCGATCAATCCGAAAAAATAAAAACAAAAGTGTATCAGATTGATCAAGATAATTTACTGCGAAGAAGCGAACATATCAAAGAAGTCGAAGCAAAACCTTATTATCTTCATGAAGAGGATGTACAAATCATTGGAGAAAAGACGTGTCGGAAACCTTTCCATGTAAAGGGACTGATTGGTCAATCCGCCATGAGCTATGGCTCCTTAGGCGACCGGGCGATTACGGCTCTATCCTCCGGATTAAAAATGGCCGGCGGCACGTGGATGAACACAGGTGAAGGCGGACTTTCCCCTTATCACCTCAAAGGCGGCGCCGATATCATTTGCCAGATTGGTCCAGGTCTATTTGGTGTCAGAACAGAGGATGGCGCATTTTCCTTCGAAGAATTTAAGAAAAAAAGTGAACATGAAGAAGTCAAAGCCTTTGAACTTAAGCTGGCACAAGGAGCGAAAACACGCGGCGGTCACATTGACGGAGAAAAAGTCACAGAAGAAATTGCGCATATCCGTAAATTACCGCCCCACCAATCGATTGACAGCCCGAACCGATTTGAGATGTTCAACTCCATTCCTGACATGTTTGATTTCATTGAACAGCTGCGAAGTATAGGCGGAAAGCCAGTTGGAATCAAGCTTGTTGTCGGACATAAAGAAGACATTGAAGAGCTTGCCAGCTATATGAAAAAAAGCGGAAAGCACCCTGATTTCATTACAGTGGATGGCGGAGAAGGCGGCACAGGAGCTTCCTTTCATGAATTGGCGGATTCCGCAGGCCTGCCGATTTTCACCGCACTTCCAATGGTTCATCAAATATTGAAGGAATATGGTGTCAGAGATCAGGTGAAACTCTTTGCTTCTGGCAAACTTCTCTCACCTGATAAAATTGCGATTGCCCTTTCAATGGGTGCTGACTTTGTGAATATCGCAAGAGGACTCATGTTTTCAGTCGGCTGCATTCGCGCGCAAGTATGTCACACGAATAAATGCCCAGTAGGAGTCGCCACGACTGATCCAAAGCTGCAAAAGGGGTTATCGATTGAAGAAAAGAAATACCGAGTATGCAATTATATCCTGTCTCTTAGAGAAGGTTTATTTAACTTATCCGCAGCTGCTGGCATTGAATCGCCCATTCATTTTCAAGAAAAACATATTATCTTTAGACAAGAGAATGGCCAAACAAGCGAAGTGCCTATGTTCTCAGGCACACAGCCGTCTGTCTAGCTTTAAAAGGTGCGGAGACGCACCTTTTTTCATTGATATTCCTGATCAATCACGTATAAACAACATAGAGAAGTGAATGGAAATGGGGAGAAAGAGTATGCGTGAGAAAAAGGTGGTTTATGGGCGAGCTAAAGTAAAAGAACAGGGACCACTTCATCAGTCCCTGTTCGTCGTTTCACAGCGCTTTCGATAAAAAAACTGCAAACAAATCCATTTCGGAAAAAGGATTGTTTACAGTGAAGGCTGCTTTATTTTGTTTCGTCTTTTGCTTGTTGCTCTGCTACGCGGTCAAGTGCCATCGTATAGGCATCATTTCCATAGTTCAAGCAGCGTTTGACACGTGAGATGGTCGCTGTACTCGCACCTGTTTCCGTTTCGATTTTATGATACGTGTTTCCCTCACGAAGCATACGCGCTACTTCAAGACGCTGTGATAAAGATTGGATTTCATTGATGGTACACAAATCATCAAAAAATCGATAGCATTCTTCCAGGTCTTTAAGGGATAAGATGGAGTTGAATAATTGATCTAAGCTTTTGCCCCTTAATTTATCAATTTGCATCTTTATACATCTTCTCCTTTACTATTGGCACACCGCTTCGCACGACATTTTTCCGAGAAAGCGGTATCTTTCCTGACTAATTTTTTTCAACCTCAGCAATGAGCTTTGAACGAATCATGACAGTTTGGTTCTACGCTGAAAATGCCGTCAGGTTCTTTCGTAAGCCGAAGCTTCTTTATCGTAAACAAATTCGACAAGCTTTGTCATTTTCCTTGTACGACAATCTGACAAACTTGTTTGCTTCCGATATGTAGATCACTTCTGCTCGATTAGGTCTGCCCTAAAATACAGGTTGTGTGGAAAGCACGGCGAGACAACAAACAAGCGTCCCGCCTTGCTCAATCATTCAAAATATGTTGGTCGGCCAGCGTAACCGACAGATTCATTTTACAATTAGGGCACTTCACTCGTCATGTCAAAGCCCTCTGCTTTGTCAACATCCCACATAAGATCATTTTCACTTACATGGCAGCGAAGAGACACATTGCTCATTTCTGCCCTATAACAGCTGTCAGAAATGTGGCAAAGGTGATACAGCTCCACTCTGTTATATTTTAACGCATTATAGACGGAAAGAGTACAGTTTTTTTCATGACATCAAATATTCCTCTTGGTGTCACGCGAATATATGGCAAGTGTGTACTTTGGAAAAAGACGAGTGTATCAATTGGACAGTCAAATGGATATCCTCGCTCAATGAGCAGCTCGCGTAATGTTTGTACCTGCTGAAGAACAGTCTCAAACGGTTCAGCCGATGCACAGCCTGATAATTGCAGCGGTATTTCATGCAGAATTTTTCCGTTCTCTGTGAGTACGATTCCCCCGCCGATTTCTTTCATACGCTTATGTGCCAGCATCATATCATCTTTATTTTTCCCGATCACTAAAATGTCACCCGTGAGCGAAAATGAGCTGACAAAGCCTTGCACTTTGTTTGCAAAACCTTTTAGCACGGTATTCACACGCCACTCGCCTTTTCGGTCAATCAGGCTAAAGAAGCTTTGATCATGGTCACATGACAGCTGGTTCACGGAGTTATCAATTTCCACTGTATAAGGCTCCATGATGACGGCATTCCTCATTTTGACACCAAGAGGCATGGAGAATTGCAAATCGCTCATCGTCAGGTCATAGCCTAAGTCTAGTGGAACAAGCCCGCCATTTTCCCATTTTGTTTCTTGAAATTGATGCTGGTTCTCACCATCTAATTTGAGAATAACCCCTTTAGAAATAACCGTTTCAGGATTTGGGTTCATCGGATCATCTAAAATATTCAAAGAAGCCAATCGACCTGGTCCGACAACGCCTAATAAGTCATCCATTTGATAGTATTTTGCCATGTTAAATGTCGCCATATTGTACGCATCAATCGTGGGCACGCCTTCTTCAAGGGCAATTGAAATTAAACGATTAATCATGCCTTCCTCATAAAAGTGAGGGGCAGCGCCATCTGTTGTATAGAAAAAGTGGTCATAGTGCCTAAAATCGCGCTCATGTAGTTCTCTTAAAATGTTCACTAAATCTGGGCGGATGGAAGAATGCCGCAGTGAGACATAGTAGCCAAGAGACAAGCGTTTTAGCACATCATCTGCATTCATTGCTTCATGATCACTGTCCGCTCCAAACAGCTTCATTTTTGTTAGCGTTTTCTCTGAAGCGCCGGGAAAATGCCCTTCAATTCGTTTTCTCTGCTTCTTCGTTTCTTGCATGCAATATAAAATGAGATCATCACCGTCCATCAATCTTGGCCAGCTTGTTAATTCGCCGCCTTGAAGGACGTCAGGATGATCAATCCATTCCTTGCGATAGTTGATTGGAAGCATTTCATCTTCATATCTTACTTCAGTCTGAAGATCGTATCTGGACCACCAAAAATACTGAAATGGCTGCTTTTTTAATTCACATAGAGTGGAAAGCGCTTTCTTTTCATTGCTCTGCAAAAGAAGAAATAAGTTATCGCTGACCATTGTTGTTGTGCCAAATTGAGACACATATTCTGCAAGTGATTGGGGATTATAAATATGGAACGGATGCGCATGAGGCTCAATATACCCTGGCACAATGTATTTCCCTTCACAATCAATCACACGTTTGGCTGATTTATTTTGAGGAAGCTCTGCTCCGACATAAACAATTCGATCATCATGTATCCAAATATTTGCCTTCACCCATTGCTTCAAAAAAGGGTTTAGCACGAGTCCATTCGTTAAAAGGAGTGTTGGAACTATTTTTGAGTCGACTACATCGATTTGTGTGCGGATGTCATTGTTTCTCCAATTAAAAGTACGTTCGGACATTCACATACTCTCCTTCATTTGTATTAGCCCTATCGTAACATAACGAACCACGTTACGCATTAATGAAACGTTACAATTTCTTGAAATCACACTTAAAATAATTTTAAAAAAGGAGATTCACCTTCAATGAAACCTAATCTTGGCTTAATGGAAGCGCTCATTAGAATTGCCTGCGGAATGACAATATGTACTGTGGCTGGGTCCTTGTATGCTAGAAAACCATGGAGTAAAATGCTTCTTTTCAGCATCATGTTTGGCGGTATGAAACTGGCATCTGGCATTCTTCGTTTTTGTCCAGTGACATATATGTGTGAGCAGCAGGACACACATAAAGAGAAGGCTGAGTGAGACAGCCTTCTTTTTTGTGATCAATTTTTCGCATCATTCTGCTACTTCGCACCATTTCACCATCGTACCCGCGATAATTTCAGCTGCTTCGATCACATGCTCAATGTCGATGGATTCATTCGGGTAATGGGCAAGCTCCGTTGTTCCAGGTCCGAACACAATGATCGGAATACCCGCCGCCTGTGACAGTAATCCGCCATCTGTTCCCCATGGGGCGGCTTCAACCTTTGGCGGCTGCTTTAATACCTCTTCATATTGTTCCTTCAATAGACCTAGAAGCGGATGACCCGCATCGATTGACCCAGGAAGCCACCTTGCTCCAAACCATTCGACCTCTACAGGATGATCTTGGAACCATTCATCCTTTTCCCCGAGTCCCGCCATCCAATTTTCTAATTCCTCCTCTGCCTGCTCAACTGTCTCACCAGGCATCACGCCAAGTCTGCCTTCCATTATGACAAGGTCTGCTACAGAGGACGGCCAATCACCGCCTTGAATTTTCCCAATGTTGATCGGGACCGGAATGGGGATATGCTGAAACAGCGGCTCGGTGATTCGCCGATTTCTTTCTTCTTCTAGTGCCGCTATATGTGAAAGGACAATGGTGCTTTTTTCAATAGAGGAGACGCCGTGATATCTTGTTCCGCCATGAGCTGCCCTTCCTTTAATATGCAGTCTGAACCACTTAGACCCCTGCTGAATCGGAAAAATTTTCATATGACTTGGTTCCGGTATGATGGCAGCATCTGCTGTATACCCTCTCAGTATCGCTGCAAGTGTGCCTGCCCCGCCGCTTTCCTCTTCGACCACACTATGGAACACCACATCTCCTTTCAGCGGAATCTGAAGCTCATGCAGCGCCTCAAGTGCGAAGAGTAAAGAAACATTCCCGCCTTTCATATCTGTTGCCCCGCGTCCATAAAGTCTCCCGTTTATGATATGCCCGCTGTAGGGCGGATATGTCCATTGATTCGTATCTCCTTCTGGGACAACATCCACGTGACCATTTAATAAAATGGATTTGCCGTCCCCTTTCCCTTTCAATCGTCCAGCGACATTGGGACTTCCTTTAAAAGAACGCCGCGGAGAATAAAAATAAGGATGTTCCAGCAAGTCAGCGCCGCCGATTTCCCATACATCTACATCAAAGCCAATGGCTGAAAGCTTATTTGCTACGATTTGCTGTACTTCTTGTTCATTTCCTTGGGTACTGTCACATTGCACCATTTGCTTTAGAAGCATAATGGCTTCATCCTGGTGCTCTCTCATCCAGTTTCTGATACGTGTAATTGGCTGCAAGTCGGTCATCCTTTCTACACAACAGATTTGACATCAGGCGCTAAAATGAGGGGTGCCTCTGTCGCCCTCATGACATCTTCCGGCTGAAACGGTGGCATGACTTCACGCAAAATGAGCAGCTGCGACTTGACCTCAATGACCGCCATATCCGTGATAATCAGATCCACACAAGATTTAGCGGTTAATGGCAGCGTACAGGCGGATTTCACCTTTGATTGTCCGTGTTTATCAAGGTGGCTCATCACCACCACAACCTTTTTCGCCTTTTGCGCCAGCTCAATCGCTCCGCCCATTCCAGGTACTCTTTTTCCTGGCACAATCCAATTCGCAAGGTCACCCTGACTGCTTACTTCAAGTGCACCTAAAATCGTCATATCCAGCATGCCTTTTCGAATGATGCCAAAAGCGGTCGTGCTGTCCATATATGAGCCGCCTTTTGTTAACGTAATTGGAAAACCGCCGGCATTGCACAAATTTGGATCTTCTTCACCTTGTACAGGTGATGCCCCTGCCCCCATAATGCCGTTTTCTGCATGCAGCCACACCCGGTAATGTACTGGGATGTACTCGGCCGCAAGGGTCGGGATGCCGATCCCAAGATTCACGATCATGCCATCTTCAATTTCCTGCGCCGCTCGTTTGGCAATGCGGTGTCTTAAATCGATGTCTCCCATGCCCATGTCCAGTTCACTCCTTTTGATTGCACGATCTGGTTCACAAATACACCCGGTGTCACAATTTCTTCTGGGTGAAGCCCGCCCACCGGCACAATCTCTTCTACTTCCGCAATGGTCCAGTCTCCTGCCATCGCTACAATCGGGTTGGTATTCCGTGCACTTTTATCAAAAATTAGATTTCCTGCTTCATCTGCTTTGAAGGCATTCACGATGGCAATATCCGCTGTCAGCGCAGGCTCAAGGATATAGTTCTTTCCATTGAGCGGAACCAATTGTTTCTCACCGAGATTCAGGCTATCCATGCCGACATCTGTGACAATGCCCGCTAGCCCCATCCCGCCTGCTCTGATCTTTTCTGCTAGGATGCCCTGCGGGTAAAAGAGAACGTCTAATGTACCCGCCTGCATTTTCTGCCCGGCAATGGGATTTGAGCCAATATGAGAAGCAATGATTTTCTTGACTCTCCCTTCTGTGATGAGCCGGCCAACACCAATTTGCGGGAAGCCTGCATCATTTCCAATCAATATCAGATCTTTGATATTTGCTTCTAAAATGGCATCTATCAATGATGGCGGTGAACCCACGCCCCCAAACCCGCCAAACATGATGGTCATGCCGTCTTTAAAACGCGCGATCACTTCATCAAAGCTCGCTGTTTTGTTCATATTTTTTCCTCCCTACATGGCAGATGGGAAAAACCCTCGATTGATGACTTCTTGTTCGACCTGCGTGATGGTCTGCCCGAATAGATGAATGAGTTCATCCATCTCCTGCTGCGTAATGGAAAGCGGCGGTGCAATCATGACAGCTGCGCCTCCCACTCCATCCTCTCCAGCGCTTGCTGGATAAACGAGCAATCCATTTTGCTTTGCCGTCTCAACCACTAGATTGGTCATCTGAGCATGTGCAGGAAATGGCGTTTTGGATAATCGATCTGCGACAAACTCTATACCAATAAGCAGTCCCTTTCCTCTTACATCCCCGATGATGCAATGGTTTGTTTGCAAATCCTTTAAGGCATTCATTAAATATCGACCGGACAGGTCAGCTCGTTCATGAAGCTGATGTTTTTTCATATATCGAATGACGGCCAGTGAGACGGCTGCTGAAAGCGGATTGGCACTAAACGTATGACCGGCCATTACAGAGCCTGAGCCACTGAGAATTGGAGCGATCACATGATCCGCTGATACGGTTGCCGCAATTGGTGAATAGCCGGCACTCATTCCTTTCCCGAGAACCATGATATCTGGTACGACACCCCAGTGCTCCATGGCAAACATTTTCCCAGTTCGTCCAAAGCCTGTCATGACTTCATCTGCAATCATTAAAATGTCGTTTTCCTCACAGACCCGCTTCATCGCCTCAAAATATCCATCTGGCGGCACAAGTGCCGCTCCCGCTGCTCCAACAATTGGCTCAGCAATAAAGGCTGCAATCCTCTCTTTTCCTATACGCTGGATGACGGTTTTCAATTCCTGAACATACCACTCGACCTGTTTGCTTTCTTCTTTTGGCAGCCATGACCGGTAGCTATACGGCGGAGACAGCACCGGGTGTTTATCGAGCAGTGGTTCAAAGCGCTCTCTTCTTGCAATATGACCTGACATCGACAGCGCACCAAGCGTGATGCCGTGATAACTCATCCATCTTGATATGATGTGATTCTTTTCAGTCTTCCCCTGCTCCTGCCAATGCTGTATCGCGATTTTCATCGCTGTCTCTGTTGCCTCTGATCCGCTTCCGACAAAAAAAGACCAGTTCAGATTGCCTGGGCAAAGCGTACTCAATTCATAGGCAAGTTCTTCCGCTGGTTCATTTGTGAATTGTGACCTGTACGTAAAGCTCACTTTTTTTGCTTGTTCTGTCATGGCATCAATGATGTCTTGTATACCATGTCCAATACTCGCCGTGACCGCACCCGATGATCCATCTACATATTTATTTCCGTCCCGATCATATAAATAAATCCCCTCTCCTTTCACAGCCACAGGATAATCCTGATTTAACATCGGTTTGATTAAGTAATTCCGGGTTTCCACTTTGCCATTCCTCCCTCTCTCGTCAGCAGCTGCATCTTTCTTTTTACATGAATCGCAAGAAAATTTCGTATACTTGTTATAAGATTAGCTTAATCAAGAGGGCAGTCATCCTCCATTCGCCACATGCCCGAATTTCACACACATTTTTTATACATCGTGTATAAAAGTGTTCAAAAGGAGGTCATGAGTCTATGGCGATTCTCGTCAAAGACGCACTCTCGCTCGATATTATGAAGGAAACAAAACTGCTTGCTGGAGAAAATGGACTGGACCGCCTCATTCAGTGGGTGACCATTGTGGAAATTATCGAGGACACTTCCAGGGTTTCAGAAGGGGAACTACTCGTCACAACCGGATTTGGGCTTGCAGAAAATAAGGAAAGACGCATACGGCTTGAAAAATTGATTCAATCTCAGCGTCTATCAGCCATTGCGATTTATAAAGACGTGTACTTAACGGAGATCCCAGCATCACTGATTCAAGCGGCCAAAAACAGCGGCATTCCGCTCATTGAGATTCCTTCACATGTCAATTTCTCAGACATTACAAAAGCCGTCCTAGAGCAAATCGTCAGCAGTCAGCTCCATCAACTCAAATATTCTTCAGCGATTCATCAAAGACTGACTCATTTAAATGTGAGCAATAAGAATGTGACGCAAATTACGGATGAGCTGGCACATCTCACTGCGGCGAACATCGTCGTGCTCGATGTCTTTTTGCATCAAAAGGCTGCTCATCTTGTAAAGGATGAAGTGACGTATTCTCCTGCTTTTGGCTTTCTGACAGATCGTGAACCAATTGAAACCACTCCTCTTCTCAAGCAGGCAGAGGAGAAAGGGCGGCTCGTCTATGACACGTGTGGTGCGTTTGTCCTCGCTGCGTGCCCGGTAATTGCGATGGGCGATATTTTCGGGTTTATTGTGTCTTTAAAGAAAAAGGAGGCGTGGCACCATCTCGATGCGATCGCGATCGAGCATGCCGGGGCAGTGTATGCCATTGAATGGCTGAAACAAAAAGCCGTTCAAGATACAGAAAACCAAATGCAGGGTCATTTGTTAGATGATATGTTACAGCAGCAATACACAGAAGAAAGCTATGTGGTCGAACAAGCAAGAAAGCTTCAATATGATATGAGCGATGAACAAGTGGTCATCTACTTTCAATTTCAGCATCAGCACACACAGCTCGATCACCAGATGGTGCAGCGCCTATCTCAATTACTCACATCGATATTTGAACGCAGACATATCCCTTTTTTACTAAAGGCAAGGCTCGATTCCGTTTTTGTGCTGACACCAGCAGGAAAAAAGACGTTTCAAGAAACGGAGTGGTATAGGGCATCAGAGGAGTGCCGGAGCACTTGGTCTTATTTTTTCCCCCTTCATCCGATTGTGATTGGCATTGGCAGAGCCTATGATCAGATCATTCTCTTTGCAAAAAGTGCAAAGGAAGCCCAGTATGCAGCAAAACTTCTTCCTCTTTTAAAGACAGACGAGAGCATCATTCATTATCAGAAGCTCGGCTTATATGGTATGCTCCTTGAAATGAACGAAGCCGGAATGAATTTGCATGACTTTTACGTGGAGCTGTTAAGCCCTTTGCTTTATACGAAAAAACAAGGGGCTGATCTGATCCATACACTCGAAGTGTATTTAGCACACAATGAAAATATTCAAAAATCTGCGGGGGAATTGTTTATTCATCGGCATACATTAAGCTATCGCTTGAAACAAATTGAAACGAGAACAGGCTGCAGCCTCAAATCCACTGATGATCGGATGAAGCTGCAGCTAAGCATCATGGCTTACCGCCTATCTGGTCTGCTTGATCAGATGAGAACCATTTCATGATTCATTCGGCGTTTTCACCCATAGATTCATATCTTCCATTTTGTCAAAAATATAGCAGTTGTTTTGGAAGCGCCCGGTATACGTATACCCAAGCTGATAAAACACTTGATTCATCCCATAGGAAAGTGCACGTGCAAGAGAATAAAAGACATAGATATGCATCGATTGAAGCTCTTTTTCGAGTGCTAGAATTAAATGATGCATGAATCCTAGTTTTCTGTATGATGGAAGGGTTGCACAATCTGTTAATTCCGCATGTCCATACGGTGCATTGATTTCAGCGGATGCTGCACTCACAATGTGACCGTCATGTTCAACGACATAAAAGACTGTCCCTTCCTCCATCACCTTTTGGATGTAATCTGGCTCGTTCATTGGCGTGGGATACGTTTCAAAGACCGTATCATAGAGCTTTGCCAGCTTGTGAACATCCTTCATATCGGCTTCCCTCATCACATACTCATCCGGCCACGTGCCCTGGTCTTTTTTGATCGGCTTTTCTTGAATAGACGCAACCATTTCATCTTCCTTCAGCCAATACGGACTGTTCATCCGATCCTCTGTGAGAAAGAGCGACATTCCGTACGCATCACTTCCGAGGAAATAATGAGAAAACACCCCTTCAAGCCGAAAGCCTTTTTCTAAAAAAAGCGGCATATGCTCACGCCTTACTTTTACAATGACTTTAGACGCCTTGCAGTCCGCCGCTTCCTGAAGCACTGACTGAATCACATCACGCACACTGCCGCTATAGTCATCCAAACGAATTCGCTCATTAAAGGAATCCATACAGATCGAAGCAGAAAAACGCTCGTTTGCAAGTTTCTTCAATTGCACCATACACTCATTCCTCTCTTAGCTAATGAAAAACTTCCAAATTAAAAATGAAGAAATAGCAATGCCAGAAAAAATTGAAATGATCATATAACTAATGGCTAAGCCTTTTTTCAATTTATTCTGCTTAATGGCAATCAACATGATGTTATTTATTGCTATGAGAAATAAAATGAGCATGAATATTGCAAAGATAATAATTGCCTTAATTTCCATGTTGCCTCCTTGTGAATGGGTAATCCTATAACACTTCTCCATATTCGGGCTTTATCCCTTCTAATCATCAAAAGAAGAAAACACCTTTCTATCCCATCAGATAGAAAGGTGTTTGGATTAAACCGTTTTTCCCGCAACCTTCAGCGCACGGGCGCCAATGTCACGGCGATAAAATAGACCTGGCTGAATGATTTCTTCAACGGCTTCATATACTCTTGATCTTGCCGCTTCAAATGTATCGTCAAATCCGGTCACATTTGCTACACGACCGCCATTTGTGACGAATTGATCGTTTTCCTTTTTTGTTCCTGCATGGAAGGTCACGACATCAGAGACAGTTGTTTGCAAAGCACCGATTGGCGTGCCTTTTGCATAGTCCTCTGGGTATCCTTCTGAAGCAAGAACTACACTTACAGCGGCAGTGTCTTTCCACTGTAAGTTCACATCTTTTCCATCTAAAATATCGAGGAATACTTGAACTAAATCCGATTCAAGACGAGGAAGCACAACCTGCGTTTCAGGGTCGCCAAAGCGTGCATTAAATTCAATGACCTTTGAGCCTTCTGGTGTCAGCATTAAGCCCGCATATAAAATGCCTGTAAACGGACGTTCTTCCTGCACCATCGCGCGAGCCGCCGGCTTCACCACTTCTTCCACCGCTTTTTGCACCACTTCATCTGAAATTTGTGGAACCGGTGAATAAGCACCCATACCGCCAGTGTTCGGCCCTTTGTCATCTTCAAAAGCCCGTTTGTGATCCTGTGCGATCACCATTGGGTACACCTTTTCTCCATTGACAAAGGCCATCAGAGAAAATTCTTCCCCTGTTAAAAATTCTTCAATCACAACAGATGCACTCGCATCACCAAACTTTTCATCCTCTAAAAAGTCATGCAGGCAATCGATCGCCTCTTCAAGTGTCATGGCAACTGTCACGCCTTTTCCTGCTGCAAGACCGTCTGCTTTAATCACAATCGGCGCACCCTTTTCTTCTACATATGCCTTCGCTTCTTCAAACGATGTGAAGGTGGCATAAGCGGCTGTCGGGATATCGTAATTTTTCATTAAGTCCTTTGCGAATTCCTTTGAACCTTCAATGACTGCCGCTTTTGCATTTGGTCCAAATACCTTTAGACCTGCCTTTTCAAATGCATCCACCACACCTGCAATTAAAGGAACCTCTGGCCCAACAATCGTTAAGCCGATCTCGTTTTCTTTTGCAAAACGAATTAATGCCTCATGATCGCCTTCGTCGATCGGTACAAGCTTTGCAGCGCCTGTCATTCCATCGTTGCCGGGTGCGACAAATACTTGGCTGACAAGTTCACTTTGATTCACTTTCCATGCGATGGTATGCTCTCTTCCGCCTCTGCCGATAATTAATACGTTCACGCTGTCATCCCCTTAATGTTTGAAATGTCTAACGCCAGTGAAGACCATGGCGATGCCGTATTCATCTGCCTTTTGAATCGATTCTTCATCACGAATCGATCCGCCTGGTTGAATGATCGCTGTCACGCCTGCCTTAGCAGCAGCTTCCACTGTATCGCCCATTGGGAAGAAAGCATCAGAGCCTAGTGCGCTTCCTTTCGCCTTTTCACCTGCTTGTTCAATCGCAATGTTAGCCGAGCCGACACGGTTCATTTGACCAGCACCGATACCTGCTGTCATTTGATCTTTCGCAAGGACAATCGCATTTGATTTCACATGCTTGACCACTTTCCATGCAAGCTTTAAATCTTTCCATTCGTCTTCAGTTGGTTCTCTTTTTGTTGGAATGGAGATCGTTGCTTCCTCTAAGCCGTAGGTGTCGATATCCTGAACGAGCAGTCCGCCATGGACACTAGTTAGCTGCTTTTCTTTCTTCTCGAGATCAGCTTCGACATCGAGTGTTAAGAGACGAAGGTTCTTTTTCGCTGTTAACACCTCAAGTGCTTCTTGGCTAAATGATGGTGCGATGACAATTTCTAAGAAAATCGTATGAAGAACTTCTGCCGTTTGTTTGTCTACTTCACGGTTGAGCGCAACAATGCCGCCAAAAATAGATGTTTCATCTGCTTTGAATGCACGGTCAAATGCTTCAGCAATGGTTTCCCCTGTACCGACACCACATGGGTTCATGTGTTTCACAGCGACAGCTGCTGGCTCCGTAAATTCACGTACGATTTGGAGAGCTGCATCAGCATCTTTGATATTGTTGTATGAAAGTTCTTTTCCATGTAATTGCGTTGCTGTTGCCAAAGAGCCTTTGCTTGGAAGAGCATTTTCATAGAAAGTAGCCGCTTGGTGCGGGTTTTCTCCATAACGAAGGGATTGTTTTTTCTCAAACGTAACAGTGAACTGTTCTGGCTCCGTTTCGCCAACATGGTTCGTTAAATAATCCGCAATGAGGGCATCGTAAGCAGCTGTATGACGGAATACCTTTGCCGCAAGCTCACGTTTTTTCTCTAGCGACACGCCGCCTTCTTTGATTTGCTGAACGACTGCATCATAATCACGAGGGTCTACAATGACCGTCACGTCCTGATGGTTTTTAGATGCAGCACGAAGCATACCCGGCCCGCCAATATCAATGTTTTCAATCGCTTCTTCATACGTCACATCGTCTTTTGAGATTGTCTCTTTGAATGGATAGAGATTCACGACAACAAGATCAATCGGCTGAATGCCGTGCTTTTCAATCTGTGCCATGTGCTCATCGTTTTCTCTCACTGCTAATAGTCCACCATGAATGTTTGGGTGAAGTGTTTTGAGTCGTCCGTCCATGATTTCTGGGAATCCAGTCACTTCAGAAATCCCAATGACATCAATGCCGTTCTCTTGAAGAAGCTTGTGTGTACCTCCAGTTGAGATCACTTCAACACCCAGTTCTGTTAATTCTTTCACAAAAGGTACAAGATTCGTTTTATCGGAAACACTGATTAATGCGCGTTTGATCGTCATGCCTTTGTCACCTCATTAAGATAATTCTAAAAGTGATTTGATCACTTTTGGATATAGTGTGTGTTCTAGTTCGTGCATTCTTTTTTCAATCGATTCAAGGTCTTCGCCTTGCTCAATATGAATCGCTGCTTGGTCAATTATCGGGCCCGTATCCATGCCTTCGTCAACATAATGGACAGTGATGCCTGCTACTTTGACTCCTGCTTGATAGGCTTGGCCAATGGCATCAAGCCCTGGAAAGGCTGGCAGTAAGGACGGGTGGATATTCACAATTTTTCCTCTGAATGCTTCAAGTAATGTCGGACCAATCAGTCTCATATACCCAGCTAAGAAAATCCATTCCACTTCATGCAGCGTAAGCTGTTCAATAATGGTTTGTTCAAAAGCGGCTTTGCTTGGAAAAGCCTTGGGCGTAAAAGCAAAGGAGGGAATGCCCTCTTTCTCAGCACGCTCCAGCACCTTCGCACCCGGTTTATCACAAATCACAATGGCGGCCTCTGCCTGCCACTGTTCTTCTTTTAACGTATCTATAATGGCTTGAAAATTCGTCCCGCTTCCAGAGGCGAAGATCGCAAACTTTTTCATGAGAGGCTTCCACCGCCGAATGTGACACCTTCTCCTTTTTGAACACGACCGATGAGAAATGCTTTTTCTCCGTCTTGTTCAAGCCCGCTGATCACATCAACTAAATCATTCTCTTTTACCGCTAAGACAAAGCCAATGCCCATATTAAACACGTTGAACATCTCTTCTGACTTTAACTGACCCTTTTCTTGAATAAAGGAGAAAATAGGCGGTACTGGCCATGAACCGTTATCAATCTCAACGCCAAGTCCCTCAGGCAGCATACGTGGTAAATTCTCAATAAAGCCGCCGCCCGTCACATGTGCCATGCCGTCAATTTTACCGGCTTTCACTTGTTTGAGAACAGGCTTTACATAAATTTTCGTCGGTTCAAGCAGCTCTTCTCCAAGCGGTCTTGTAAAAGGTGCATACGTTTGATGAAGGTCAAGACCAGCGTCTTCCAGCAATACTTTGCGAACGAGAGAGTAGCCATTGCTATGAATTCCGCTTGAGCTGAGTCCAATGAGCAAATGCCCCTCTTTCATACCGTTTCCTGTCACGATTTCATCCTTTTCAACGACGCCTACAGAAAAACCAGCAATATCATATTCATCTTCTGTGTAAAGACCTGGCATTTCTGCTGTCTCTCCGCCGACAAGCGCCGAACCAGACTGCTCGCAGCCGTCAGCCACCCCTTTGACAATGGATTCAATTTTCAAAGGATCTGCTTTTCCGACGGCTAAGTAATCTAAGAAAAAGAGCGGTTCTGCACCTTGTGCCAGCACATCGTTGACACACATAGCGACGGCATCTACACCGATTGTATCGTGCTTATCCATTAAAAAAGCGAGCTTTAATTTTGTGCCAACACCATCTGTTCCTGAGACAAGAACAGGCTTTTTGTATGACAGCTCAGATAAATCAAACATACCGCCAAATCCGCCTAGAGCACCCATGACGCCTGCTCGTTTTGTATGTTCTACGTGTGTTTTCATTCGCTTGACAGCTTCGTATCCTGCTTCGATGTCGACACCGGCGTTTTTATATGCTTCTGACATCCCATTCACTCCTTTTATCTGCTTTCTTCCATGTATTTTCGGCAGAATGAAAGAGCAGCATATCAAATCATCTTGACTGCTGCTCCATTATTCGATTATTTCGTCAGGACTGTTTCCTTCACATGCGGAAGGACAGTATCTTCATAAATTTCAGTCGGGTATTTTCCAGTAAAGCATGCTAAACACTGACCACGCTGCGGATCATCATACGTTCTGCCAATCCCGTCCATTAAACCGTCTACAGATAAAAATGCAATGGAGTCTGCACCGATTTCCTGTCTAATTTCTTCAACTGAATGAGAAGAAGCAATCAGTTCTTCGTGTGTGGACGTATCAATTCCATAAAAACACGGATGAGCGATTGGCGGTGAACTAATGCGTACATGCACTTCCGTTGCACCCGCTTCTCTTAGCATCGTAACAATTCGGCGGCTCGTTGTTCCGCGTACGATCGAATCATCCACCATGACAACACGCTTTCCTTCGACAACCCCGCGCACAGCAGACAGCTTCATACGCACGCCCTGCTCACGCAATGCTTGAGACGGCTGAATAAATGTCCGGCCGACATATCGGTTTTTAATTAAACCAAGCTCATACGGAATGCCTGTTGCTTCGGCATATCCAATCGCTGCAGAAATACTAGAATCTGGTACCCCTGTGACAACATCTGCTTCCACATGGGCTTCTTCTGCAAGCTTCTTGCCAAGATTCTTTCTCGCACTATGCACGTTGATGCCATTGATGTTGCTGTCAGGTCTTGAGAAATAAATATATTCCATGCTGCACATGCTGCGGTTAATGTTCATAGAGAAGCGCTCAGATTTTAATCCTTCATCATTAATGATCAGCATTTCGCCAGGCTCCACATCTCGTAAATACGTTGCGCCGACGACATCAAATGCACATGTTTCAGAAGCGACAACATAAGCGTCCCCAAGCATACCAAGTGAAAGTGGACGTAAGCCGTTCGGATCAAGCGCCACAATCATTTCTGTTTCCGTCATAATTAAGAAAGCATAGGCTCCTTTAAGCATAGACAGGGCATTTTTGATCTGTTCCTTCAATTCAACATACCCGCTTCGCTTAATTAAGTGAGCCAGCACCTCTGTATCAGAGGAAGTTTGAAAAATGCTCCCTTGGTTCTCAAGCTGCTGCTTTAATTGCGTTGCATTCACTAAGTTCCCGTTATGAGCAAGGGCAAGACTGCCGTTATTTTGCGAGCGAAAGAAGAGGGGCTGCACATTTTCAAAGCCGCCTCCGCCTGCTGTCGCATACCGAACGTGTCCGATCGCTCCTCTTCCCTTTAAATCCTTTAGCTCACCGTTTTGAAAGACTTCCGTAATCAGTCCAAGGCCTTTGTGTGACGTCAGGTTTTCACCATCTGTTGCAATGATTCCCGCACCTTCCTGTCCTCGGTGCTGAAGGCTATGCAATCCGTAATATGTGATTTGCGGGGCTTCTTCGTGTCCCCAAACCCCAAAGACACCACACTCTTCGTTTAAGCCTCTGATTTCAGCAAGCATGGGATCGCTCCTTTCCATGCGCGTTCAAGCTCGTTGACCGCCGCATGAATCCATTGTTGTCCTTCTTGATTTTTGACGATAAACACACCATCATTTGTAACCGTTCCGACTTCTTTTGCATCCTTCACAGCCGCAGCAAACGCTTCGCGGTGCTCTGGCTTGACTGTCACAACAAAACGTGACTGCGATTCACTGAATAATGATGCTTCGCTGTTTAAATCGATTTGGATATCAGCACCAAGGCCGTCTGTTCCAAACGTACTCTCAGCAAGTGCCACACCAAGTCCGCCTTCAGTTACATCATGCGCTGATTGAACAAGTCCGTTTTGAATCGCCGCTAGAAGGGCTTCCTGACGCGTGAGCTCGACATCCAAATCAATTTCAGGTGCTTTTCCGTAGATACGGCCTTCTGTCATCTTTTGAAGCTCACTGCCTGCAAATTCTTCCTTCGTCTCACCAATGACGAAAATCACGTCGCCTGCCTGCTGGAACGATTGAGTTGTAATATGAGCTGTATCTCTAACCAAACCAACCATCCCAATGACAGGTGTTGGGTAAATCGCTGTTCCATTTGATTCGTTATATAAAGAGACATTACCACCGATAACCGGTGTGCTTAGCGTACGGCATGCTTCGCTAATGCCGTCAGCAGACTTTTCAATTTGCCAGAAAATTTCTGGTTTCTCCGGGTTACCGAAGTTCAGGTTATCTGTTACTGCAAGAGGACGAGCGCCTGAGCAGACAATGTTACGTGCTGCTTCTGCGACTGCGATTTTCCCGCCGACCTCTGGATCAAGGTAGAGATAGCGTGCGTTACAATCTGTTGTCATCGCCAGGGCTTTTTTCGTTCCGCGGATTCTTAAAACGCCCGCATCAGAGCCCGGTGCAACGACTGTATTTGTTCGAACCATATAGTCGTATTGATCGTAAACCCATTCTTTACTTGCAATCGTTGGCTGCTGGAGGAGCTGCTTTAACGTATGTGCTGCATCTGTAATGTCAGGTGCTTCGACTTTTGTTTCTAAGAACTCACGATAGTAAGCAGGCTCACTTGACGGCTTGTGATAAACCGGTGCTTCCTCTGCAAGTGCATCAACAGGAAGCTCACAAACTACTTCTCCTTGATGGAGTAAACGAAGCATTTTATCATCTGTCACATGACCGACTGATACAGCTTCAAGATCGTATTTTTCGAAGATATCAATGATTTCTTGTTCGCGGCCTTTTTCAATGACCAAAAGCATTCTCTCTTGCGATTCAGACAGCATCATTTCATAGGCCGTCATGCCTGTTTCACGCTGCGGAATGAGGTCTAGGTTCATCTCGATACCAGAACCTGCTTTACTGGCCATTTCCGCACTTGAGCTTGTTAAGCCAGCTGCTCCCATATCTTGAATGCCAACGAGCGCATCGTTTTTGATGACTTCAAGGCACGCTTCAAGCAATAGCTTTTCCATGAACGGATCGCCCACTTGAACAGCTGAACGTTTTTCTTCTGATCCATCAGAAAATTCTTCAGAGGCAAATGTTGCACCGTGAATCCCGTCACGTCCCGTTTTGGCACCAACATACATGACCGTATTGCCAACACCCTTGGCCTGCCCTTTTTTGATGTCCTCATGATTGATTAAGCCAACGCACATCGCGTTAACAAGCGGGTTGCCTTCATAGCTTTGATCAAAATGAACCTCTCCGCCGACTGTTGGAATACCGATACAGTTTCCATAGCCTGCGATCCCTGCCACTACTTCTTCAAACAAGTACTTCACGCGCGGTGAAGTCAGTTCACCAAAACGAAGAGAGTTTAATACAGCAATTGGACGCGCACCCATAGAGAATACATCACGGATAATCCCGCCGACACCTGTTGCCGCTCCTTGATACGGTTCAATCGCAGATGGATGGTTATGTGATTCGATTTTAAATACAACCGCTTGGTTGTCTCCAATATCAACGATTCCAGCGCCTTCCCCAGGGCCTTGAAGAACATGTTCTCCTTTTGTCGGGAATTTGCTTAAAACAGGCTTCGAGTTTTTATAACTGCAATGCTCTGACCACATCACAGAAAAGATACCCGTTTCTGTGTAGTTTGGCAGCCTGCCAATAATGGATTCGATTAAAGCGAATTCTTCATCACTCAATCCCATTTGCTGATACAATTTCTCTTCTTTAATTTGCTTGTGACTTGGTTCAAGCAGTAGTGACATGAGTGTCCCTCCAATTTTTCACGATAGATTGAAACAATTTAAGTCCGTCTGCGCTGCCTAGTAATGAATCAACCGCGCGCTCAGGGTGCGGCATCATGCCGAGTACATTGCCCTCTTCATTCGTTACACCTGCGATTCGATTGACACTGCCGTTAATATCGCCTCCGTAAGTGAAAGCGATTTGGCCTCGTTCAATCAGCTTCGCTAAAGTGTCTTCGTCACAGTAGAAGTTGCCTTCACCATGTGCTACAGGAATCGTAATGGATTCGCCTTTTTGATAGCCGCTTGTAAATTGCGTTTCGTTGTTCTCTACAATGAGTTCAACTGGACGACAGATAAATTTCAGGTCTTTATTCCGTCTCATCGCACCTGGAAGAATGCCAAGCTCCTGAAGAATTTGGAACCCGTTACAAACACCAAGAACAGGTTTTCCTTCCTCAGCTGCTTTTTTCACAGCCGGCATGATGTTAGAGAAGCGAGCAATCGCACCACATCTTAAGTAATCCCCATAAGAGAAACCGCCTGGTACGAGTATACCGTCAAATCGGTCAAGACTCGTTTCGTCGTGCCATACATATTCAACTTGTTCACCTAACTCATCTTGAATCGCATGGTACATATCGATATCACAGTTAGAGCCAGGCAAGACGATCACTGCAAACTTCACTGTGCGACAACCTCCTCCACCTCATAGCGGTAATCTTCAATCACCGTGTTGGCAAGTAATTTTTCACACATTTCTTTTACGACTGTGTCTAAATCACGATCTGATTTTTCAATGACAAGCTCCATGTATTTCCCGATACGGACATCCTTTACTTCCTGATAAGACATGCTGTGCAAAGCGTGCTGCACGGCACTTCCTTGTGGATCAAGAACGCTCTCTTTTAAGCTGACAAAAATTTTCACTTTATACATGTTTATGGCCTCCAAGTCTTTTGAAAATTTCTTCGTATGCATTCGTTAAGCCGCCCAGGTTTCGTCTGAACACGTCTTTATCAAGCTTTTCGTTTGTGTCTTTGTCCCAAAGCCTGCACGTATCAGGTGAAATCTCATCAGCCAGCAAAATACGATTCTCGTGATCTATTCCGAATTCAAGCTTGAAATCAATTAAATTCACATGGCAATCTGAGAAGATTTGCTTTAACTCTTCATTCACTTGTCTTGTGATCTGTTTCATTTCCTCCACCTGCTCAGGTGTCGCTGCATGTAAAATGCGAATATGATCTTCTGTAATGAGCGGATCACCGAGTGCATCATCCTTGTAGTAAAACTCGATCAAAGGTGTGTACAGTTTCGTTCCTTCTGGGATTCCGAGGCGCTTTGACATACTGCCTGCCACAACGTTTCGTACAACCACTTCAAGCGGAACAATCTGTACCTTTTGAATGAGCTGTTCTGTTTCAGAGAGACGTTTCACAAAGTGATTGTTGATCCCTTTCTCATGCAGCATTTGAAAGATTAAGCTTGAAATTTCGTTGTTCAGTCTGCCTTTGCCTTCAATTTCTGCTTTCTTTTCACCGTTAAATGCTGTGGCTGAATCTTTATATTCGACATATAAAATATGGTCGTCATCGGTCTGATAGATTTTTTTCGCTTTGCCTTCGTAGAGAAGTTCTTGTTTCACAGTCATTCAGGTTGGCCTCCTAATTTGAATGTTGGCAATTTTCAGGATTGGCGCCTGACGAGCAGGCGGCCCATTTCTTACGCAAGACCTAGACGTTCGAAAATCATATCGACATTTTTCAAGTGATAGTTGTAATCGAAGCAGTCAGCGATTTGTTCAGGTGTTAAGCGCGATGTGATTTTTTCTTCCGCTTCTACTAATGAACGGAAATGCACTTGCTTTTCCCAAGCTTCCATTGCCTTTGGCTGAACGGTGTCATAAGCTTCTTCACGTGCCATGCCTGTATCGATTAACGCGAGAAGAACACGCTGTGAGTAAATCAAGCCAAGTGTGCGATCCATGTTGCGTTTCATGTTCTCAGGGAAGACCGTCAAGTTTTTCACGATGTTTGAGAAACGATTCAGCATATAGTTCAGTGCAATCGTTGCATCTGGTAAAATGATGCGCTCAGCAGATGAATGAGAAATATCACGCTCATGCCAAAGCGGTACATTTTCATAAGCTGTCAGCATATAACCACGGATGACGCGGGCAATCCCCGTCATGTTTTCAGAGCCGATTGGGTTCCGTTTATGCGGCATCGCTGATGATCCTTTTTGTCCCTTTGCGAAGAACTCTTCTACTTCGCGTGTTTCACTCTTTTGGAGACCACGAATTTCAACAGCAAATTTCTCAATGCTTGTAGCCACTAAAGCAAGGGTTGCCATGTAATCTGCATGACGATCACGCTGCAAGGTTTGGGTAGAAATTGGTGCAGCTTTGATGCCAAGTTTCTCACATACATATTGCTCAACAAACGGGTCGATGTTCGCATATGTGCCAACAGCACCAGAGATTTTACCGAATTCGATGCCAGCTTTTGCTTGTTTAAAACGTTCTAAGTTACGCTTCATTTCTTCGTACCAAAGAGCAAGCTTCAGGCCAAATGTTGTCGGTTCAGCGTGTACACCGTGTGTACGGCCCATCATGACGGTATATTTGTGCTCTTTTGCTTTTTCTTTTAGTATGTCAACAAATCTCTCAATGTCCTTGAGCAAAATATCGTTCGCCTGTTTTAATAGATATGAAAGCGCCGTATCCACTACGTCTGTAGAGGTTAACCCGTAATGAACCCACTTTCTTTCTTCTCCTAGAGATTCAGATACAGCACGCGTAAAGGCAACCACGTCGTGGCGCGTGTCTTGTTCAATCTCTAAAATACGTCCAATATCAAAGCTTGCATTCTTGCGCATTGTCACAACGTCTTCTTTCGGAATGATGCCAAGTTCTGCCCAAGCTTCACAAGCGAGAATTTCTACTTCAAGCCATGCATTAAATTTGTTTTCCTCTGTCCAGATTGCTGACATTTCTGGTCGTGCGTAACGTTCGATCATTTACCGTTTCCTCCATCTCTTTCAGTCCATATGTTTGTGATGTTTGTCATCCATTCATCATCGAGCTTTTTCATAAACGTCATATGCCCCATTTTGCGGCCGGCTTTTACTTCATGCTTTCCATATAGATAAAGCTTCGCTTCCTTTAGAAGCTCAGGATGCTCTTTTGGGATGTCTACTTCATCGCCTAATAAGTTCACCATCATGCCCTCTGATAAAAGGGATGTACCGCCAAGCGGCAAACCACATATCGCACGGATGTGCTGTTCAAACTGACTCGTCTCACATAAATCGAGTGTATAGTGACCAGAATTATGCGGGCGAGGTGCCAGTTCATTGACGAGCAGCTTTCCTTCGTTTGTCAGGAACAGTTCTACAGCAAGTGTACCGACTAGCCCTAGCTTTTCAGCCAGTGTCGTTGCCAGCTCTTTCGCCTTTTCCTCAATGCGGTCATCTACCCTTGCAGGCACAATGCTTTGGAATAAAATATTGTGCTTATGAATGTTCTCAGCGACTGGGAATACCGCAATTTCTCCATGAACAGACCGCGTGACGATGACTGAGAGCTCCATTTGAAATGGGACCCAGCTTTCTAAAATACAAGTTCCGTGAGTGAGGAGTGCAGCAGCTTCATGAAACTGCCCTTTCTCTTTGATCACGTACTGTCCTTTTCCGTCGTAACCGCCCCTGCATGTTTTCAGTACAGCAGGCAATCCAAGCACGCCCGCTGCGTCTTCTAGCTCCTTTTCATCATGAATGATGCGGTAAGGTGCTACTTCACAGCCTGCGTCTTCAATTCCTTTTTTCTCGCTTTCACGGTTTTGAGTTAACAGAAGAAGTTCGCTTCCTTGCGGTAAATACGCCTCTTCCTTCAGCTGATTAAGTGCATCATAATCAATATTTTCAAACTCATATGTCACCACATCGCTGATTTCCGCTAGCTTTCGAATCGCTTCAAGGTCACTATATGCGGCTGTGATTTCAGTATCAGCAACCTGTCCACATGGAGATTGTGTGACTGGATCTAGGGCAGCTGCCCGGTACCCCATTTGCTTTGCACTGACGGCCATGTATCTCCCAAGCTGTCCTCCGCCGATAATACCGATGGTTGCGTTCGGAAAAATGGTCTGCTTAGCCAAGCTGATCACTGCTTTCTAGTACAGTCTGTTTTGTTTGCTCTCTTCTTTCTTCAAGACGAGCTGCAATAGTTTCATCAAATGCTGAGATCATTTGTGCGGCTAGCAGGCCTGCATTTGTTGCACCGGCTTTGCCAATAGCCACTGTCGCAACTGGCACACCGCCTGGCATTTGAACGATGGATAATAACGAATCCAGCCCATTTAATGCTTTTGATTGAACGGGCACACCAATGACCGGCAGTGTCGTTTTTGCTGCGACCATCCCCGGTAAATGTGCTGCGCCTCCAGCACCGGCAATAATGACCTTTAGTCCTTTACCTCTTGCTTCAGTCGCATATTCAAACATCAAATCAGGTGTCCGATGTGCGGATACAACCTGTTTTTCATACGGAATGTCTAATTCCTCTAAGATATCGCACGCATTTTTCATTGTTTCCCAATCAGATGTACTTCCCATGATGACACCTACAAGCGGCTTCATTTTGTCCCCACCTTTAAGCTGATATTCGATTTTGTATCGTTTGACACGCTCCCCAAACCTAAGCAGCTTGTCAAACGCCGAACAAAAAGACCCGATTTGCATTGCATTGTTAGGAAGCAACACAAACCGGGCCATGGTAAGCGCTGTTCGCTTTTTTTAAACGCCATGTCAGTTTTGTTCACTATCCTGCATAGTCCAGTCATTTACGGTAACTGGGTAGAAACTTATGGGCCATATTCCCAAGATTATATGAGGTTCGTGTTTTGATTTCATGTTTATCTTAACAACGGATGTTCATGATGTCAACGGATTTATCGAACAATCTATGAAGTCGTCGTTTTAATGTTCGTGTTTAGACTATTTTTCCTTCAAATACGATTTTTTTCCCAATCGGAATGATCTGAATCGACCCATTTTCCTTCTTTTCCTGAAAGATCGGCTCCTCCATTCGACGGACAGGCGAATAGCCTTCTTCTGCCATCTGGGACAACACTTGGTCGATCGTCATGTTGTCTTCCACGTAGAATTTCTTCTTCTTTGGTTTTGCGGTCATTCTTTAATTCTCCTTTTCTTCACAGCCTTCACCCAGAAGCCGCCGTGAATCGATTTGGGCTCATATGAGATGATAAACGCCTTTGAATCAAGCGTTTTAATCGTTTCATATAATTGCAGTTCATATTTTCTCGGTGTTAAAATTTGCATTGCTGACCGGTCTCCTTCAAGACCGCCTGCTGCCCAGGTGGTGACACCATATCCTTTTTCCCTCAGTTGTCTTGGGAGATCAAGATCCAATTCTTTTGTAATCACGTTCACAGTAATGTAGCCAAGTGCCAGCTTCTCTTCAATTTTCATCCCGACAATGATCCCAATCCCATAACCTAACGCATAAGCAATGACATTTTGTACTTGATCTAAGTTATCGAGCACGATACTTAACCCAATGACATAAATGAGCATTTCGACTGTACCAGCAAAGGCAGCTGCGTATCGTCTGCCTTTCATTGTTAAAATCAAACGCATGGTGGAGAAAGAGACATAGACAATATTAATCACTAAAATGATCAAAACCATGGTGAACGCATTGGATAAAAGTTGTTGAAGCACGATTCGAACCCCCTGCACTAAAAATCAAATAAAGCACCACATATTCTACTAGAGAACAAACCTTGATACAATCAAATTTGCGCGAGAAAAACACATATATCTTTCGACAACAAGGGTGGCCTTTGTTACCAAGAGTTTACCCGTTTTTTCCTCTTCTCAACATGAAAACCTCCTTTTCGAAAAAAGGAGGTTCAGCGTGTAGACAAACCCTCGCATTCTTTGTCAGTCCTGCGTGCCGGTGCTCACGAATGTCAAATTCGCTCCGCTCCGGTACTCGTCCTTCCTAGACTTCAAAGGTTTTCTATCACGCTGAAAAGAAGACAAAGGGCTAAAATAAAGTTCATTTTAGCCCTTTGCCAACAATCTGAAACCTCCTTTTCGAAAAAAGGAGGTTTTCACAAATATTTTATCCAAACCGGACAGGAACAAGTGATGGAATCAAATACTCTCCAACAATGCTCCACAGCAGTGCAATGATGATCAGCTCAACCAATAAAAATGCCCAGCCGGCATACATCAAATCTCCACGTACGGCTTCATGCTCCGATTGAATGGAACGAAAGAGCACAACAGCTATTAACTGGAGACCAAAAAACATCATTACAGATAACATGACGGTCACATATGGAATATTCAGCATGGCAAATACAAGCCAAAGAATGGATAAAAGAAGCACCGGCACAAGCGCTGCCCCAAATTTCATGATCACTTCTTTCAGCGATATGTTCCCTTTCAGCATGTACTTCCCAAGCACCCAAACCGTGAGCATCATCAATGTCAACAAGATGAGTGTAAAGACGGCTACCCTCAAAAAGGCGTCGCCAAAAGAATAATGAATGCCAAAGCCTAATAAACGGGTCTTTGACGCCTTTAATTGAACATAGTTACCTAAAGCAAAAAACACGCTGAATAACACAATTGAAATCCAGGCGTACTTCATGCGCAGTGTTTCCGCTTGATTTATCGCTTGACTCGGTGATTTTAACATCGCAAGTCCATATGAGCCATAGCGCTTAAAAGCGCCGCCTACACCTCTCATGATGCGCTGAATGGCTGAACGCTCATCATCAGCTGGCTTGGAGGTTCTCCCTCGTTTTGCAGCGCTGCGGCTGAGGCGGGATTGCCTTGTTTCTTGATCTATTGATGACTCTTCGTTTCTCGTTTCAGATGTGACCTGCTCTTGATCTTTCTCTAACATCTCATATCAACTCCTATCCCAATCCGTACAGGCTCAGGTGAATGACCTGTTCGGATGACTCCTATTAAAGTAGCGGAGTCTCTCTATTCAGTCAAGATTCCTTGACCTTCATACGAATAGACGGATAAAAGACCGCAGAGGTTTTAAAATGGCAAGAAAATAAGACAAAACAAAAAAACAGCAGCTTCCATGAGCTGCTGTTTTAGGCGAACAATTAATGATTTAAGAACGCAAAGTAAAGAATAAAGATGACAAACAATCCGTACATAATTGGATGCACTTCTTTCGCTTTCCCTTTAAAGATCATGGTGATCGGGTAGAAAATAAAGCCAACCGCAATCCCTGTTGCAATACTGTATGTCAGTGGCATCATAATCATCGTTAAGAAAGCTGGTACAGCAATTTCAAAACGATCCCAGGCAATTTTCGCTAGCGGAGCTACCATCAATGCACCGACAATGATTAAAGCAGGTGCTGTCACATTTTTTGTAACAATTGATAATAGCGGCGAGAAGAACATCGCAAGCAAGAAAAAAATACCTGTTACGACAGCTGCAAAACCAGAACGAGCACCAGCAGCAACACCTGAGCTGGATTCAACATAAGATGTCGTTGTAGATGTTCCAAGAACAGACCCCACAACAATAGAAGAAGAATCCGCCAGCAATGCTCTTCCTGCACGCGGTAGCTCATTATTTTTCATTAAACCAGCTTGGGTTGCCACAGCCACAAGTGTACCAGCTGTATCAAAGAACCCAACGAATAGGAACGTTAAAATGACAACAAGCATTTGGATCGAGAAGATCTCTGGCAAGTGAATCAAGGCTTGCCCAAAGGTTGGAGACAGACTTGGAATGCTTCCCACAATTTGAGATGGTACTGGCACAAGACCAAAGATCATTCCAGCAATAGCTGTCACAAGCATCCCAATGAAGACACCTGCATTCACACGAAGAACCATTAAAATGACAGTCACCACAATACCAAACACCGTTAACAGCACAGGACCACTATGAATGTTCCCGATAGAAACGAGCGTATTATCATTATTGGCGATAATGCCAGAGCCTTGCAGACCGACAAACGTAATGAACAAACCAATACCAGCACCAACCGCCAGCTTCAGCTCAGCCGGAATGGCGTTGATGATTTTTTCACGGAAACCTGTTAAAGAAAGGGCAACGAAAATCAATCCTGAAACAAAAACACCTGATAATGCTGCCTGCCATGAGATTCCCATGCCAAGAACAACCGAGAAAGCGAAGAACGCATTCAGACCCATACCTGGTGCAATCGCAATCGGATACCTGGCGATCAATCCCATCAGGATACACCCTGCAGCAGAGGCTAACGCTGTTGCTGTAAAGACAGCCCCCTGATCAATTCGTAATTTATCTGGAAAATCCGGTACTGCCACTAAAGCAAGTGTGATCGGATTGACAAACAAGATGTAAGCCATCGACAAAAATGTCGTTAAACCGCCGATGATCTCTCTGCGATAATTCGTTCCTAACTCATCAAACTGAAAAAACTGTTTCAAAGCCAACTGACTCCCTTCATGTCCTTTTGCTTTAGTCTGTCCCATTCACAAGTCAAATAAAAAACGCCCCAACAGTTTGGGACGCTTGACTACAATTGTGAATTCAGAACGTGACATAAAACAAGAACAATGCATGATTTATATCAAACGAGTGTGAATTGACGTAGTCAAGCCATTTACGGTAGCTTGGTAGAAACTTGCGGGCCATATCCCCGCGATTATACGACTTCTATCTATTTGATTTCTGTGTCTATTGTACCAACTTCATTTTTAAAACACAATACGAAAAGCGAACATTTTTCAAAGAAATGTCCGCTTTATTCGTCTTATTACACGAATTTGGAAAATCGTATCTAGTTCTTTATACACCCTTCTCCGAATTCCTCTCCTTTGTAAAAACCGTCTCGGCTACATGGAAAAACTCTTTCACTGCAGGGGAAGCTTGGGAGAGAGATGGACAGGCGAGCGCAACCTCACGATGATGTGACACATTCAGCTGACTAATTTGCACATGCTGCTGCGTTTTCAAAAATAGCTCAGGGCCTATCGTGACACCAAGTCCTTCCCCGACCATACGGGCAATGGTCGTACAATCATGTACCTCAAACAAAACAGATGGCTTCATTTGCGCCTCCGAAAAAATATCCTCTACATGTGATTGATACATACCAGTCGGCATAATAAATGGTTCATCCGCCAAATCTATTATGTCTACAATGGGCTGCTGCTCAAAACGATGATTTGGGTGATAGGCGACCACCATCTCATCTTTCATGAGCGTCAACAAATCAAAAGTTTCATCTGCATTGCCTTTCACAACAAATCCAACATCAATGATGCCAGAATCCAGCCACTCCAATATTTCTTCATACGTCCCTTCATAAAACTTGAATTCAATCTTCGGATGCTTTTTCTGATAGCTCACAAGCAGTTTAGGCAATAAACAAGCGGATGCACTGGCAAATGTCCCGATACGAATCAAGCCCATTTCGATATTTTTCGTTAAAGCAATTTCTTGCTGGATCTTCTCCACTCTATTTAACACTTCTCTAATATGCGGGAGAAGGGTTTGACCAATGTCCGTCAGCATAATGCCCTTTTTCCGGTCACGAATGAATAAAGACACACCCCACTCTGACTCTAAACTAGCCACTGCATGACTCACGGCGGACTGCGTCATATTTAATGCCTCAGCTGCTGCTGTAAAACTGCTAAGCTCAACCACTTTCGCAATAATGTCATAACGAACAAAGCTCATGAGTATTTACTCATCCCCTTCATGAAAAACATCAATTTTACTTATGTTAGCACGGAATTTAAACTAAACACAACGTCTTAAAATGAAGGAAGGATTCAAAAATGAAAAACACATCTCATCAACTATTGATTATTCTTTTAGCTGTCGGTTCATTTGTCACAGGCACTTCAGAATTTGTCGTGTCAGGTATTCTAGACATCATTTCTGTTGATTTACACATCTCCATTCCTGCTGCCGGGCAGCTCATCACGGTCTACTCTCTCTTTTATGCAGTAGGCGCCCTCTTTTTAGTTATGGCAACGTCGAAATTGAACCGAAAAAAGGTTTTGTTATCGGCTATTTTTGTGTTTATTTTAGGCAATGTGGTCGCCTTTTTTAGCCATCATTTTGTGCTGCTCATGCTTTCTCGGGTCATCATGGCCATGAGCGGCGGTTTATATATTGTGGTCGCCACAAATTATGCAGCGCAGATCGCCCCGCCAGAAAAAAAGGGAAGTGCGATGGCGACTGTCATCACTGGGTTTACAGTTTCGTTGGTACTTGGTGTGCCAATCGGGACATTTTTATCAGCACATGTGGATTGGCATTATATTTTTCTCATCATCGCTCTAGGTACCGCTTGTCTCTTAATCCTTCTTTATCAATTATTACCTCGCATGAAGGGACATTCTCATGTGCCATTGAAACAGCAAGTTCAAATCCTTCAAGATCGCAGGGTGATCAGCGGCTTAGCAACGACAGCCTTTTGGATCTTAGGCTACACGATGGTATTCGCTTATATCTCTCCATTATTACGACAAACCGCTGGCTTTTCTCTTGAAATGACAAGTATCGCATTACTCGTTTTAGGGATTTCTGCTTTTATTGGCTCACGCTTTGGCGGCTTCGCTGTTGATCAATGGGGGCCAAACCGAACCATCTCGATCAGCATCATGATCCAGATGCTCGCTCTATTCACCCTATTTTTTACACAATTTTCTACAATTAGCGTCTTGATCACATTAGCCATATGGGGCATCGCCACATGGACGACAACGCCCGCGAAGCAGTTTTACCTCATCTCTCTAAAACCCCAAGCATCAGAAACCGTGCTGAGCTTTAATACAGCGATTATGAATATTGGCATGATGCTTGGATCGTCAATGGGCGGCGTGATCATCCAATATACAAAGATCACATATTTGAGCTGGATTGGCGGGTTAGCCAGTTTTGTTGCGTTGATGTTGATTCGGTACTCGTTCAATCGTAATCGACTGGTGCATCAACAGACAAAAAGCGAACATGTATAACCATGTTCGCTCAGATTGTAGAGAAACTCATGTTTTTCTACAATCTTTTTTATTTTCAACGTAAGTATGATGGATGAGATTTAATGAAAAAGGCCTCCCACACACCTAGCCTAGCTTCG
>NZ_JBSPZB010000017.1:0-83058 GCF_053851875.1 Bacillus sp. A015 | reverse complement strand
GTGGAACATGAGAAAAACACCTTCCTTTAGTCGGCTTTTCTCTATTATAAAATGAGGAGATGTAAATTTTAAGGGAAAAATAAAGCTGTCGAGATTTTCTCGACAGCCTGACCGGATAAATCCGGCTTTTTTCTACTATTGATATTTCTTTTTCTTTCCACAGCCGCAGCCAGTCTTCTTGATTTTCTTCGTATGAACAGATTGTTGATTTGACTGCGCTGGATAACCTTGAAGCATATGTGACGGCGTTTCAGTTGGTTTCATCGCAACCCTTCCTTTCCTATTCCATGTTAGTATATGCATTTTTTTTAAGCGTGTCTGATCAGAATGCCTGTTTATTTCACAAGCTTCGACACGACCGCTTCAATTATGCCTGCTGCTGCGGCAATCGCTAATAGTAAATTTAGCCACATGCTGATGATAGGAAAAAGTATGTATATCACAAGTAAAGCAGCAGTGCACCACATGCCCGTACACCAATAGCAGCTTAACAGCTCACCTACCCAAGACCGCAGTCCTTTTCCTTTGATGATGATATATGTCTCGACCTCACCTTGTTCGTTTACCTCTTCCTGTTCTTCATGAAATAGACGGCGGAAAGGGGCAGTAATGGTATCAAACACAATCAACCTCGTCAGTCTAAAGGATGCGAGGGCAAATATAGCAAATGACAAAGCACCGCTCAGGAACCTCCACCTCCTTCTTTCTTCTTTTTCCGTCCTTTCTTTATATATGCAAAAAGAAAGACCGCCATGATGAATCGAGTGGAAATAAAATTGGGTTGTACTTTTTCACGCTTTCTAATTCCACCTTGAGACCCTGCTGCATTAAATAATGTATAGATAAGAAAGGAGTGAAAGTATTGTCTATTGAAGAAAGTGCTGATTTATTATACACACAACTGTTAAACGAATTAATCAGCAATTATGATGATTTCATCGAAATCAAGGATTCTGAAAATGTCACGATTCATAAAACAGATGTAACAGCTGCACTCTCCCTTCAAGCGACCGTAACGACAATCATTACTCTTTTAATTCAAATTCTTGTACCAGACGATGAATTGGCTACAGACATCACAGAGCAGCTTTTATCCACACAACAAGTGACAGTCCAAAAGAAAACTGTGATTCAAATCATCAATTGTTATAACGTCACGATTACATTATCTGATGCATCCATTCTAAACTCCGTACAAATTCTCACTCAAACACTGAATGTACTCTTAGTTGAAGCCGGCATTCTTTGACCCTTTCTTTTTCTAACATTACGTATGAAAGAGGTGAAATAATCGTGGCTGAAGAGAACGAAAAAAAGGCGTTTCAAATCAATACTGATGTTGATCCATTAACAAGCCTTCTTGTGAGTGATATTTTAAACAAAAACAATATCACCGATGATCAGAAAGCAAATATCTCAGATGATCAGAGAAGAATGATTCTGAAATTAGTTGAGGACCTACAAAAGAAGGCGAATGATTTCGTAGAACAGCAGCAGGAGAAAAAAAGGCAGGCTGAAGCAGCAAAACATCTTGAAGAAGTCGAGCCTGAATCACAAGTGCGCCCCAAACGAAATTCGCTTCGAAATCGGATTCAGCAGCGCCGTGATGCGCAGCGTAATAACGATTAAATAAAAATGGGTTGCCTGCTAGGGTAAATGCCCGAGACAAAACAGTTCATTCCAGCATTTAATAAAGTAAACGGAAGGAGGAAAAGAAATGGATTCTAAACCATACTCTTGGGTCGCTCTAGATCGTAACTGTACACACCACGGCGATTACAACTACGAAAGAAAAGCTGTTTGTGACGGCCACTATTATGATGATGAAAATGTCTTACAAGACTTTGATCAAGTGAGTGTAACAAAGCAGACATCTGAGGAAGTCATTATCGTCAGAGACTCATGTGACATTAACGTATCTTCTGTTGACGCACAAGTTGCAGCATCTATCCAAGTAGCTGTTCAAACAGCGATTATCACAATTACAAATATCTCAATCGCTGATGGTGATTTGGCTGACCGCGTTACTCAAGATCTCTTGCAAGCCGCTACTCACAAACAAACAAACCGTCAAAAACTTGTCATCGAAAATTCAAGAAACGTTACAGTATCTACAATCGATGCAGACATCTCGATCGCAATCCAAACACTTACTCAGACACTTGTTGCGACAATCGTTGCAATTGGTATCCTCTAATGTACAAAAGCAGAGCGAAAAGCTCTGCTTTTCTTTTTATAAAAATACATCAAATATAAATAGTCATTTACCCACACCAACTAGAGGGCGCATACATATGTTGTTAAGGACTAAAGTCAAATACCTTGTTAAAGGAGCTGAAATCCATGAGCTGCGGAAAACACCATGGCCGACATGATGAAAACTGTGTATGCGATGCGGTTGATAAGATTTTAGCAGAGCAGGAAGCTGTAGAAGATAAATGTCCTACGAGCTGCTACAGTAATTTATTAAGCCCGACAGTTTCTGGAAAAGATACAATTCCGTTTTTACTTTTTGATAAAAAGGGCGGATTGTTCTCTACTTTCGGAAACATTGGAGGATTTGTTGACGATTGCCAATGCTTCGAATCCATCTTCTTCCGGGTTGAAAAATTAAATGACTGCTGTGCCACATTATCTGTATTAAGACCTGTTGATGTACACGGACATACGCTGAGCGTGTGTCACCCTTGTGACCCTGACTTCTTTGGTTTAGAAAAAACGGACTTTTGTATCGAGGTTGATTTGAACTGCTTCTGCGCGATCCAATGTTTAAACCCAGAACTTGTAGACAGAGTCATGCCAACGAAAGATAAAAAACATCATCACCACAGCTAAACAAATCGTCCGTTGACCTAACTTGTCATGAGTCAAAGCATCCCCTTCCTTACGAATGACAACCAATCATGCGGAGCAGTCAGCAAAAAAGCTGCCGCTTCCGCATTGATTGAACCAAAAGGCTTCAACCGGCGCAACACAACATATCGCTTGTAGATGATGACAGTGCTCAAATACTCAAACAAAATTCCTTGTATAGGAGGGTTGAATATGAGCCGCAAACATTCATGGAACTGTGTAGCAGAGGCTGTTGAAAACATTAATGACTTACAAAATGCCGTCGAAGAAGATTGCCCGACTAGCTGTTACAGCAATCTCCTTTCTCCATCACATTCATTAGGTGACACTGTCCCGTTTGTTCTATTTACATCCAAATCAAAACCATTTGTCGCATTCGGAAACGTCGGAGAAGTAGATGCAGGACCTTGCTTCAGCACTGCATTTTTCAGAGTCGAACACATCTCTGATCACTGCGCAACACTCAGCTTGCTTATTGCATTTGACAAAGACCGTCATATTTTAGATTTTACAGATAAAGATTCCGTATGTGATGTGTTCCGATTGGAAAAATCGAAGTATTGCATCGAAGTGGATCTTGACTGCTTCTGCGCAATCGAGTGCTTAACTCCACGACTCATCAACCGTAGCTGCTAACAAAAAAAGTCCCTAAATGGGACTTTTTTCATATTCATTAAAAACCAAGCGGATGAATCGAGGAGATCTCATCAATCGCTAATTCGACTGGATTTCCGCCGCCTGCTGTACGAATGATCACCGTATTTTCTTCTCTATCCATGATAATCCCTCTGTATGTTTTACCATCGGCTTCGACCAGGCAAAGTGCTCTTGGCATATTATGAGGCAGACTTGTCAGAAAATCGACCTTCTCGTCAATGTTCATTTGACTTAAAGGCTTTTTCACTCGTTTTCTTCTTGGTTCTTCTTTTGTTTCATGAAATACGCCTTCTGGCTGCTTTTCCTCTTCTTTCAGGGGCTCTCGTTCTTGTATAAGCTCTGCTTCTTCTGTGCTCTCTTGTTCTTGCTGAAGTGCAGGCGGCTCTTCTTCTTTTTTTTGCTCTACTTCCTGTGATACAGGTTCCTGCGCGCTTTCTTCGATCGGTTCTTTAGCGCTTTTTTTGTTTTCTGACGGTTTTTCTGACTTCTTTCGCTTTCTCACCATATCTTGCATGGCCGGCTTTGATTCATCATAGCTCGGCTGAACAATATACATAAGCGGCTTTTGATTCTCATCACCTTTATTTGACATACTAATCCCTCCCGAATGATTCATTCCTTATATATATGAACGGATGCTTCAAATCAGAAGAAAAATAAAAAAACAGCATACCAGTCATTGGTATGCTGCAAGTCATTTATTCGCTTAGCGGGCAATGATATGGAAGCCAGAATCAACATGAAGATTCTCACCTGTCATGCCGCGAGATAGATCACTGAATAAGAATAATGCTGTATCGCCAACTTCTTCAGGAGTTGTTGTACGGCGAAGCGGTGCACGCTCTTCAATATCCTTCAGAATCGTATTAAAGCCGCTGATTCCTTTTGCAGATAGAGTACGAATTGGGCCAGCAGAAATACTGTTCACACGGATACCTTCTGCTCCTAGATCAGCTGCTAAATATTTCACACTTGCTTCAAGTGCTGCTTTCGCTACACCCATTACATTGTAGTTAGATACAACGCGCTCACCGCCTAAGTATGTAAGCGTCACAATGCTTCCGCCCTCTGTCATCAATGGACGTGCAGCTTTTGCTACTGCTGTTAATGAGTATGCACTAATGTTGTGCGCCAAAAGGAAACCTTCACGGTTCGTGTTCAAATATTCACCGACAAGCTCTTCCTTGTTTGCAAATGCAATCGCATGCGCAACACCATGAATCACTTGTACTTTTTCTTTAATTGTTGCAAAGCATTTTTCAATTTCTTCATCACTTGTCACATCACAAGGAAGAATAATTGAATCATCACGCTCAAGTGTGCTTGCAAGCTCTTTCACAGATTCAGCAAGACGGTCTCCAACGTAAGTAAAAATCAAACGTGCTCCTGCTTCGTGAAGTGAGCGAGCAATCCCCCACGCGATGCTTCGTTTATTGGCAACACCCATCACCACAATATTACGGCCTTCTAAAGAAAAGTTCATATGTATTAAAGCCTCCTATTTTTTCAAGACATAGTATTAGTACCTGATCATAATATTATCACAGATCATGAGATATTGACAATTTCCGATGAAAGAAAGTTTCTTTTTAGCCCTTTGTCTTCTTTTCAGCGTGATTGATAGCCCTTGAAGTCTAGGAAGGACAAGTACTGGCACGGAGCGAATTTGACATTCGGGAGCACCAGCACGCAGGACTAACAAAGAATGCGAGGGTTTGTCTACACACTGAGACCGTCCCCACAAGTGAAGACGGTCTAATTTTTATCCTTTGATCCTGTTTTGCTGATAAGCAAAATGGTTGGTAGGCCCGTGACCAGCGCCAATATGCAAAGGATATTTGATGGCTTCATGGACAAAGGTTTCTGCTGTTTCAAAGGCTTCCTTCATGGGACATCCTTTGGCTATTTCCGCTGTTAATGCCGCTGCAAAAGTACAGCCTGTGCCATGTGTATGTGGTGTATCAATATGTTCATTTGTGACTTCAATAAAGCCTTTTCCATCATACAACAGGTCTGTGATCAGGCCGTCAGATGGACCGTGTCCACCTTTGATCAAAACGTATTTCGTGCCGAGCTCATAAAGACGTTCTGCTGCTAGGTAGCGATCCTCTTTTGTCTGAATGCGTATGCCTGTCAGCACTTCTGCCTCAGGAAGATTAGGCGTTACTGCATAGCTGACAGGCAGCAAGTGTGTTTTCATTGCAGAGACAGCATCTTCATTTAATAAAGAAGCCCCGCCTTTTGCAATCATGACTGGATCTACAATCAGCTTCATCTGATATTGAAGCGTTTTTTCAGCGACCGTGTTGATCATTTCAGCACTCCACAGCATCCCTGTTTTGACGGCATCTGGCAGTAAGTCTTCTGCCACTGCATCTATTTGACTTTTGAGCGCCTCGATAGAAAGCGGATATATCCCATGAACACCAAGTGTGTTTTGCGCTGTAATCGCTGTGATCGCAGACATTCCGTACACCCCGAGCTCCTGAAAAGTTTTCAAATCTGCTTGAATGCCTGCTCCGCCGCCAGAATCAGAACCCGCGATGGTTAATGCCTTTTTAATCGTCATTTCATCACACCCTCTCATTAGCCAATCCATTGATGATAAATGGTTCTCGCTTTGACAATATCACTTGTACCATGTACAAGCGCCCTGCCATCTTTGAATAAGACGAGCTTGAACTCATCCTTTTGACAAGAAAGCAAATACGGATTTTCAAGCACATCCATTCCTGCTTTCTTTAACCGAATGGCCACTTCATGTAAAGGCGGTGGCGTCCCTGCTGCACTGCGGATTTGCACCGTATTGCGGCCACAAAGTACGTCTGCCTTCGCTCTCTGGTCATATGAGAGAAATGGATATGTCTTTAGTCCACAGCTTGGACATTTCTCCTTCTTTAAAGACAAGACGGACCGAATGTCAGACCGTTCATTTGTCCATAAATCAAAGGATCTTAATATCGGAGTCACTTGATGTCCTGTTAAACATTTAAGAGCATCTGCCACTTGATATGCCGCCACCTGCTGCACAACCGGGCTAATGATACCTGCTGTATCACATGTCATGCCTTGTGCAGGTAAATGCTCAAGCAAGCAGTGTAAACACGGCGCCTCTCCCGGAATGACAGTGAATTGAATGCCATAACTGGCTACACAGGCTCCATAAAGGAAAGGAATTTGATGTTTGATGGCCGCATCATTTGCGATCATTCGCACCTCAAAATTATCCGCTGCATCCACAATGATCGAAGCCCCGCTGACGAGTTCATCAATATTTTGAGCAGTCACATCAATGACGATTCCTCTTACACGGACTTCACTGTTCACCTGCTTGAGTCTTTTTTCAGCCGCCACAGCCTTTGGCAGCCGGTCTTGTACATCTTGCTCTGTGTAAAGCTGCTGACGCTGAAGGTTGCTCCATTCAATATAATCTCTATCCAAAATGGTGACAGAGCCCACGCCAGCTCGAACGAGCATTTCAGCACTAGCTGTTCCTAGGGCCCCCGCTCCAATAATGACAGCTTTTGAGGCGTTTAGCCGCTTTTGTCCATCTGTTCCGATCGGCCGAAAAAGCTCTTGGCGTGAATAACGTGTGCTCAAAACGCTGGCATCCCTTCCTGCGGACTGCTGGCTGTACCATAGTTTTTCAGCGGAATACGTCCTGCTTCAAAACCTAATCTTCCTGATTCAATGGCCAGCTTCATCGCTTTTGCCATTTTCACAGGGTCCTTTGCACCAGACACGGCAGTATTCAGTAATACAGCGTCAGCCCCTAGTTCCATCGCATAAGCCGCATCCTTAGGAGAGCCTACGCCCGCATCAATAATGACCGGTACCTTCGCCTGCTCGATAATAAACGAGAGATGCAGAGGGTTTAGTAGGCCTTGACCTGAACCGATTGGAGAGGCTCCTGGCATGATGGCGTGTACACCGAGTTCTTCTAGTTTTCTTGCCAGCACCACATCATCTGATGTATATGGCAGCACGATAAAACCTTCTTCCAATAGCATTTCAGATGCTTTTAGCGTTTCGACTGGATCTGGCAGAAGGGATCTTGAACAGCCAATCACTTCTACCTTAATCATGTCACACAGCCCCGAAGCCTTCGCTAAACGGGCAATACGCACCGCTTCTTCCGCTGTACTTGCGCCTGCTGTATTTGGAAGTAATGTATATTTTGATAAATCAAGCTGCTCTAAAAAATTCGGCTGAGATGCTTCAAAAATGTTCATTCTTCGCACAGCAAAGGTCAAAATTTCAGCTTCCGATACGTTCACTGCTTCCTTTTGAACCTCAAATGATGGATACTTTCCTGTACCAAGTAATAGTCTTGATGTGAATGTTTTTCCGCCAATGTGTAGCATTGTGTCATCCTCCTCCTACAAAGTGAACGATTTCAATCGTGTCATTTGGTTGAATTTCTACTTGTTGAAACGTTTTTTTATCAATAATTTCTTGGTTCTTTTCGACGATCACCACACGATTTTCCAGCTGATAGGCTGATAGCAGATCATAGATCGTTCCATTCTCTTTATCGAAATCAACCACTCTGCCATTCAATTGAATTTTCATACGAACAATGCCTCCTTTCGGCCAATACGAAACGCTTGAAGCCATTCCTCTTGGACAGGCTCGCCTAATATCAGGTCGCGAATGATTTCTCCAGTAATTGGCGCAAGTAAAATGCCATTCCGGTAATGTCCCGTTGCAAAAAGAATACGCTCATCTTCCGGGTGTCTTCCGATATAGGGATGCCGGTCGCTTGTCGCCGGACGAAGACCTGCCCAGCACTCTTCAATCGGCATCTCCTTGATAGAAGGCATGAGCTGAGACGCTTTTTGAATAACAGCCTCAATACCGCCAAGTGTCGGAACGGCCTGCCACTCATTTGGCTTCATCGTTGCACCAATGACCAGCTTTCCACTATCTCTTTGAACGACATAACAATGATCATGATAAATGGTATGTGCAAGTGCTGGACCGCTGTTCCATACAGACACACATTCTCCTTTGACTGGATAGAGAGAATGAGATAATCCCAGCTCTTCAAAAAACCGGCCAGACCATACACCACTTGCTACAGTGAGGTGATCACATGTGAATGTGCCTTCGGCTGTTCTGATAGTCAATGCCTCTTGATCCCGCTCCACTTCGATAACGGGTGTAAACTCCTTCACATCCGCCCCGTACCGAACGGCCGCCTGCCACAATGCCCTGCATACCGCATAAGGCTCAACATGAACATCCTCTTCAATGAAACCTGCTCCCATGATGTCATCTGCGATTTGCGGCATACGTTTTTTCACACAACTTGCTTCAAGCCATTGAAACGTAGACAAATGCTGCATCCGGCAAAGTGCACGTTTTTCTTCTTCTGTAAAGGCCACCTTCATAATACCGCCCGCTGATGTCCGAATATCAATGCCTGATTCATGCCGAAGATCGACTTTTAATTTTTCGTATAATGCCTGACTTGCTCTGCCCACTTGAAAAAAAATATCCTCATGACCCTCTCCTTCAGCATGTGCACCAAGCATCCCAGCAGCCGCACTCGTCGTTTGCTTCCCTATCTCATTTGCCTCAAGTAAAAGAGCCTGCTTTCCTGCTTTTGCAAGGTGATAGGCAATTGACATCCCTATGATTCCACCGCCAATGATTGCAACGTCATAATGCTTTTTCATAAGGATTCTCCTTTAGCTTTTTAGAAAATGCTTGCGCCATGATGTGCGGCTGATGGTGAGTGAAAATTCCCGACATGACAGCAATCCCTTTCACATTCACATGCATCAATTCTGGGATTCGATCAGGCGTCAATCCGCCAATGACCACCACCGGAATGGACAGCGCAGAAGTCAGTTCTTCCACAAGCTTTACGCCTCTCGCCTTAAGTCCTGGTTTACATGAGGTGTCATATATGTGCCCAAACATGACATACTCTGCACCGCTTTCCTCGGCCGCTTTGGCTTCTTCTATCGAATGAACAGACACACCCGTATGAAGGTGAGGAAATTTTTGTCGCAGCTCCTTTGGCGAAAAGCTGTGACCTGGGAGATGTACCCGGTGAATATTGGTGAGCAGCGCGACGTCTACTCGGTCATTGATAACGAGTTTCTCTTTCGGTACACCTTCTGAAAGGAGTTGTCTCACGAGATCAACAAGTTCACTTGCTGTTTTAGACCGTTCCCGGATATGAATAAAGTCCACTTCAGATTCAATGGCTTTTATTTGCTTGATCAGCTCATTGACAGGAAACGAATCATTTGTCACTGCGTGGAGTTCCATTTGCACCAACCCCATCCAAGCATGCTGTTTGCCACGTTTCTTTTTTATACGCCATCTCCCAGAAATGGTATTCATAATAGCTTGAAATCACAAAATTTTCTTTCATATTGGCCCGCACATGTTCTGGTGCTTTTTCCGCGAGTTCATCAAAGCGGTTGACCTGTTCAAAGACAAGCTCTTTAAACCAATCTCCTCCATATGTCAAAATCCATTCTTGATAAATCGGATGGTCAGGTGTCGTTTGTTTCAGCTTTTCTCCCACCTCATAATATAGCCAGTAGCACGGTAATAACGCGGCTAAAATTTCTTCAAATCGTCCGCTTTTCACAGACCTGTACATATGTGAGGTATACGCATAAGCAGTGGGTGAAGGCTTAAAGCTTTCAAGTGCTTCATCAGAGCTCTGAAGCAGCTCTGTGAACTTTCTATGCAGCGATAGCTCTGCTTCATACGTGCCCTGCGCATGATACGCCATTCTGCCCGTCGTATGTAAGTCCTCACTAATGGCAGCTCCATATGCTTGCATCTTTGCGAAATGAGTTAAATAATACGAATCCTGCATCACGTAATAGGTGAACCGATCGAGTGAAAGTGTGCCATCTCCAATCCCTTTTACAAAAGGATGCGTAAAGCTTCCATTCCACCATGTTGCTGCTGCCTCTTTACATTCCTTTGAAAATGTCATGTTTCTCTCCTCCTGTTTCTTCATATAAAAAAGCCACTTTCCGCGTGGAAAGTGGCTTGGAGTTTGTCAAAAGCATAGTCAAAAACCGCACCACTTCCCTACGCAGGTATGAACCTGTTCAGGTAATGAGGGTCTAAAAGTCGACACTTTTATCTCAGCCCTTTTAAAGGACTCCCCTAGTGGATCAAACATATAATGTTGTACCTCTATCTTAATCAGGAATTGTTCATTGGTCAAGGGTTCATTGCAACTCTAATTGGGCTCTAAGTCCTGCTACATACTCCCGGGAGCCTGACACAAGCACGCGGTCTCCGCTTCTGAGCGTCGTATCACCGTGCGGTACTAAGCTGTCTACCCCTCTAAAAATACGGACAAACACCAAATCGCCGGTAAAAGGGAATTCCCGCAGCATGACATTATGATACCGATGATTGTTCATTTGAATTTGATACAAAGAAGAATCCTCATTTGTTAACAATCGAATCGCATCAGGTGCTTCAATTAACGCTCTCAGCACCGTTTTAGATGATAGGAAATTAGAAAAAGTATCAATGCCCGCTTCCTTCAGCGTCAGCTCTGCATCAGCTTTGTTAACACTTGCAATGACTTGTTTCGCCCCTTCTTCTTTGGCAAATAAAGCAATTTCCTTATTTTGCGTCTCACTGCCTGTTGCTACGACTAGAACATCCTCCCGGCCGATGCCTGCCTTTCTCAGCGTCTCATCGTCGTACTCTTCAATCGCTTCAACTTCAAAGATCGAGTCGGCAAGCAGTGCTTCTTTATTTTCTTGAAACACATGCAAAATACGGATGTCATATTCATCCTGATGCAAGTCAAGTGTCACAGGTAACGTCAGCTGGTTTGCGCCAATAAAGGTCACACGCTTTTTTTGATTCGCTTCTTGTTCTTTTTTAAACAGCGCTTTAAACCAAACAGGCGTTAAAATACTCGTCAACACAGCGACTAAAATCAGTGCGCCTGACATTTTATGATCAATGACACCGAGCCGCTCCCCAATCGTCGCAGCTGCAATGACGAGTGATAACGTCGATGTTAATAAAAAGCCGGCGCCGATGACTTTTTTCATGTCATACCATTTTTTCAAATAAAGAATTGGAATTAGCTTACTAAGCAGTAATGCAATAAACAATAGCGGAATCATGATCATAATGGTTGGGTCCTTGAACAGCGCCCATATATTCAAGTCCACACCGACCATCACAAAAAAGATCGGGATTAAAAATCCGTAACCAAATGAGTCCAGCTGCTGGACAAGCTCTTTATTTGGCGAAAGAAGGGACACGAGCACGCCTGCTAAAAACGCCCCAAGAATATTTTCAGCACCGAGTGATTCAGATAAGGCAACTAAGACTATAATGAGAGTAAAGATTGCCCTTGTCCCAATTTGCACCGTTCCTTTTGACATGGACTGAAAAATGGATTTTGTCTTAAATACTCGGCCAAATAAATAAAGAAGAATGCCTGCTGCAAATAATAATAGCAGAAGCCACATGTTCCCTGTTCCATCGCCATAAATGGAGGAAAACACAGCAAGTAAAATCATCGTCACCAAATCAGCAATGACGGCCACAAGCAGAATGATTTGACCAATATTCGTCTTCATCAACTTTTCCTCTTTTAAGGTTGGAACCACTACACCTAATGAGATGGTGGAAATGATGAGCGTCATTAAAAAGGCATTTTGAATAAACCCTGCAAGTACAAACGCATAGGACAGGATAAAGGAAATACAAAATACCCCAAGAAAAATAATGATGGCTGCTTTAAACGTATTTGGTTCTTTTAAACCATTTGGAAGTTCTCGTGCTTTCTTCTTTGATTCAAAAGAAGAAAAATCTATTTCAAGTCCACTTAAAAACATCAGAAAAATAAAACCGAGCATGGATAACGTATCTAGCCATGCATCATGTTCGACAACCAGTTGAAACCCGCTTTTTCCAATGATGAGCCCCATGATAATTTCAGCGACAACGACCGGAATGGTCAACTTAAATCGGTGCAATAAAATGGGGGTGAAAAAGGCTACAATAATAACGACAACGAGTGATGAAACAGATGTATGCTCCATTGGCTAAAGCCTCCTAACATTGATATTTAATCTTTTAAGACTTACGTTAAAGCATTGATTCTAACAATTGCCTAAATGAAATGAAAGTCATTCGTTATATTTTCTAAAATTCAAATTTCTTTATACCCGATGAATGGATGAGAAAGATCAGGAGGAAACCTTATGAAATTCGATATCATTGGTGATATCCACGGCTGCTACGAAGAGCTGCTTACCCTCATATACAAACTAGGATACGAACTCAAACATGGATTACCCGTCCATCCTGATAAGAGAACGCTAGCACTTGTCGGTGATTTAACAGATCGAGGCCCTCAATCAGTAGACGTGATGCAATTTGTCATACATGCCTATTCAAATGAAGCGATCCGTTACGTGCCTGGAAACCATTGCTTTAAGCTTTATCGCTATTTGAAAGGAAATCCCGTTAAATTACTGCATGGCATTGAAACAACAGTGAACGAAATAAAAAAACTGCCGCTTCATGAAAAAAACAAATTATCACATGAATTTAAACAGTTATTTGAGAAGGCTCCGCTTTATGATGTGCTGATTCCAGATGAGCTGATCATTGCACACGCAGCGATGAAGGAAAAGGATATTGGAAAGAAGCCGGATAAACAGATGCGATCCTATCTATTATTTGGCGCTGTCACAGGAGAAACTTGGCCAGATGGACGGCCTGTGCGGAAGGATTGGGCAAAGGAATATGAAGGGAAACCGTGGATTGTTTACGGTCATACACCAGTGAAAGAACCTCGATTCGTTGGCAGAACAGTCAATATTGATACAGGCTGCGTTTTTGGAAATCAGCTGTCGGCTCTTCAATATCCTGAGCTTGAAACTGTCTCTGTCCCTTCATCTATGCCTTATGATGATTCTAGGTTCCAGCATTTCACATCATAAAAAACCCGGCCCTGCTTTGCAGGTGACCGGGTTTTCATTGTTTAAAGAAGCAATGCCTTCATGTCAGCTGGCAATGGAGCCAAAAATGTCATTTGCTCACCTGTCATCGGATGAGGAAAGGCAAGTGTTTCACTATGGAGCGCCTGCCGGTCTAACCGCTCGCTCGTTCCGCCATACAGCGTATCACCGATGAGCGGATGACCAAGATATTGCATGTGCACACGAATTTGATGTGTTCTTCCAGTTTCAAGTACAAGAGACACATCCGACATGTTCAAATCAGCGTCTACCTGTCGCACTGTATAATGCGTCACTGCCTCCTGGCCAGCCTCATCGACCATGCGTTCAATGATACTATCCCCTTTTCGGGCAATTTTTGCACGAACGGTCCCGTGCTTTTGTGCAATTATGCCTTGTGTAAAAGCTCTGTATGTTCGCTTGACTTCCCCTTTTTTTTGCGCTTTTGATAAAAGGCTGTGGGCAAAGCGATGTTTGGCGACAAGCATCACACCAGATGTATCACGATCAAGACGGCTCACCAAATGAACCGTCAGCCGAACAGACTGCTCGGCATAATGGTAAAGCAGACCATTCGCAATGCTGTGCTCAGGGTGCTCTCTAGAAGGAATGGATGGGATATATGGCTTTTTATTCAGCACAAGCACATGCTCATCCTCAAATATAATATCCAGCGGAATCGGGGCTGGTTTTAGCCCTTCACTCACTTTTTCCTCAGGAAATAAAATGGTGAGCCTGTCTCCCTCGTGCAGCTCGTATCTCACGGTGACATGCTCTCCATTAATCAACAGATCACCGCCATCAAATTTAATATCAGTCAGCATTCTTTTCGAAATGCCAAGATCAATTAAATAGTCCTTTAAGAGCAGCCCCTTTTCTTTGGCTGTCATGGTTTTGGTTAACGTAAAGTATTCCAGCGAGAACGACCTCTTTCTTATTCTCCTTTTCCGATAAAGGAATCTTGCACCCTTTTCCAAAACGGAAATGGTCTAAATCGGGCAAAACGAACATTCTCGTCTGCCACCCGGCATTGAATAGATTTAACATCTTTATGAAGCAGCGACAAATGATCAATTGTTACCTGAAAATCAACATCATTAATTGGTTTGATCACACAAGTATGGTGGTCTGGCAAAATCAGCGGTGAACCGACCGTCCGGAATACTCTGTTGTTGATTGAGGCCATTTCTGCCAGCTGAATGGCTCTAATGGAAGGGTGAATAATCGCACCCCCAAGTGCTTTATTATAGGCCGTACTGCCAGATGGCGTAGACAAACAAAGACCGTCACCTCTGAAAGTTTCAAAAAGCTGCCCCCTAATTTCAACATCTGCCACAAGCGTACCTTCCATACTTTTAATTGTACATTCATTCATTGCTAAATATTTCTCTTCCCGGCCGCCGTCGTTGTATCTGACGATGACTTCAAGAATCGGATATTCCACAATATGATAAGGCGTTTTGGCAATCGCTAGGACAAGCTTTTCGATTTCACTTGGCACCCAATCAGCATAAAAACCAAGATGACCTGTATGAACACCAACAAAAGCTGTTTCATTCAGGCGGTTGCTATAGCGGTGAAAGGCATATAAAAGGGTTCCGTCTCCTCCAACAGTAATGACAAGATCCGGTTCCTCTTCATTTAATTCCATTCCAAAATCCAATAAGTAGGTCTGAATTTTATTTTTGAGTGTGTCAGATACAGAATTCCCTTTCGAAGAAACTGCAAATTTCATGAATTCTTCTCCTTTTCCACCTTGCTGCTATGAGAGGGCAGCATCATATTTGATCAACCTTAGGCTCAGCTATCGTTTTTCTTTTTCCGGGAAAATGCCACTTGTGCTTCTTGAATTTCCCCTCTGATTTCAGACATCTCATCATCAAGAAGAGATGCTGCCTCAGAAGCTCTTTGAAGGCGCAGTTTGACCTTCTCTGGGATATTCCCGCTATATTTATAATTCAGAGAATGCTCGATGGTCGCCCAAAAGTTCATAGCAAGCGTACGAATTTGGATTTCGACAAGGAGCTGCTTCTCTCCGTTGACTGTTTGCAGCGGATATAACACAACAAGGTGGTACGAGCGGTATCCGCTTTCTTTATGTTCCGCAATATAGTCGCGTTTATCTACAACCACAAAGTCTTTTCGTGACTGGAGCATTTTTTTCACAACTTGTATATCTTCTACAAACTGACACATAATGCGAAGCCCAGCAATATCCTGCATTGTTTCAATCTCATGCATCGGGATGTTTTTACGTTTTGCCTTTTCTAATATGCTGGCAACGGGTTTCACTCGGCCTGTGACAAATTCTACTGGTGAATGGTCATCCTCAAATTCATACAGCTTTCGAATGCCTTTTAGTTTCACTTTTAATTCTTCGACTGCTTGTTTATACGGTGCGAGGAATTGATCCCATTGTTTTTTGTCCATGAAATTTCCCCCAATTCCAAATACCTAATTATTTCAGAGGAATGTGCTCTTCACTTTCTCTTCCATATCTCCGTAATTGGCATTGTCTTTAATATTGTCGATTAAATAGTTTAATTCCTGATGAAGTTGAATGAGTTCTAACGATTGTTCTTCCGCCGCCAAATAGACAGGGATGTCAAGATTCATTGCTTCTTTTATTGGAGCCCATGTATGTTCCCCTAAAATAAGATACATAAAAGACTCCTCGGTTTCGAGTATGTAAACGAACGCAAAGTGATCAGAATCAACAAGCATTTGTCCTGATGCTTTTGCTTTTTGAATTTGCTCCTCTGACTGGATCGTCAAAATCAGCCTGTCTTCTTTTAAAATTGCTTCTGTGATTTCATTTCTGTTTTGCATCATGATCTCCTTTACAACAAAGTACAGCTTTATTTTATCATATCAAGTTCAATATTGATAAACCGAACTTTTTTGCGAAAATGCCGTTTTCTTCTTTTATATGATCATTTCACACCATTCAGCCTAAATGTTCGCACATGTTAAAGGACTAATTAAAAAAAAACAGACTTTTACATAGAGAACACACATCATGTACAATATGAATATTTCCTCTAAATGAAAGGTTGATGTCAAAATGGCACAGGAAATTGAAATCGAACTAAAGCAATTATTAATGAAAGAAGAATTTGAACAGCTAAAACAATATTTTCAATTGAAGGATGCGGATTTCCGCACTCAAACCAACTATTACTTTGATACACCTCAATTTGATATAAAATCTCAATTTGCTGCATTAAGAATGAGAGAAAAAGACGGTCAGTGGGTCCTCACGTTAAAAGAACCACATGAGATAGGCTTGCTCGAAACCCACCAAACGATAGCTCCTCCCACTTGCCTTGACGATTTTGAGCTGCCAGAAGGTGAGGTGTCAGACCGGTTAGACCGCCTGAACATTCAAAGGGATCAAATTGTGTATTTTGGTTCGCTTGAAACATCAAGAGCAGAAAAAATGATTGAAGAAGGCTTAATTGTTTTGGATCACAGCCGATATTTAACAGTAGAGGACTATGAACTTGAATTTGAAGTGAGTGACTTAGAAATCGGACAAGCCGCATTCTCCGCACTGCTCCGTCAATTTCAGATCCCAGCACGAAACACGAAAAACAAAGTGGTTCGTTTTTATGAAGAGAAAATGAAAACACAGAATAGATGAATTCCTTGAAGGAGGAACATGATGAACGTCAATCAACTTCAATCCTTTATGCAGCTTCAAGCGCTCAAAACGTTACAATCGGATAACGGGCAATCGCAAATGCCGACTGGTCAAGAATCGAGTGCTCAAGCTTCATTCCAGTCGCTGTTGCAAGATTTTTTAGGCGGATCAGAACTATCACGTCTCCCGCTCTCAATCTCTGCTTTTATGGGAACGGACCCATCAACAGCTCCGAACACGCAATATGCGCGTTCGAATCCATACCTATCTGCCATCGGCGGCAGTGAACAGCTTCAAGCTCAGTCTTTATATGCAGATGACGCTCAATTAAATACGGCGAATGGCATTGGAAACGTCGTAAACAACAGCTATACGCCGCCGCTTCAAAAAGCGGTCTCAAGCGGTTCATCAAAAGAGATGAATCAGATCGTATCACAAATGGCTCAAAAGCACGGCGTTCCAGAGAAGCTGATTCACGCGGTGATCAAGCAAGAATCCGGCTATCGTACGAATGCTGTCAGCCATGCAGGTGCGCTTGGACTCATGCAGCTCATGCCGTCTACTGCTAAATCACTTGGCGTGAGCAATGCCTTTGATGCGGCCCAAAACATTGAAGGCGGAACGAAGTATTTAAAACAAATGCTTCAGAAATATAATGGAAATGTCTCACTCGCCTTAGCTGCTTATAACGCAGGCTCAGGAAATGTAGATAAATACGGAGGCATTCCCCCCTTTAAAGAGACACAAAATTATGTAAAGAAAATCACAGCTCAATATTATGCCTAAACCGAAGAGAATAACCTCTTCGGTTTTTTGTATGTCGCTTTTCACCCTTTTTTGACTGAATGTGTTATGATATGGTCAATTGATCACGGAACCCCTCTCTCTCTGTATTTCAAATAGGCCAAAGCGGTTTGTTTGTGGAATTGAGTTGAGGTTGTTAAAATAAGTATACAAGAATAGAAACAATAAAATAGAACAAACTGAATATCACTTTTGAAATAAATGAAATTCGCAATAGGGTGAGCCATCCTATTAGCTACGAGTAAAAGGAGTAGTCAACATGGTACAATCGTTTAACGCACCTTACGAAGCGGTTGGAGAGGAACTTCTATCGCAACTTGTTGATACTTTTTATGAAAATGTAAAGTGTCATCCCTTGCTTCATCCTATTTTCCCGGATGACTTAAAAGAAACTGCAAGAAAACAAAAACAGTTTCTAACTCAATATTTAGGCGGACCCCCGCTTTATACAGAGGAGCATGGTCACCCCATGCTGCGGGCGAGACATCTCCCTTTTCCGATTACTGAGGAGCGGGCTGACGCATGGCTTGAATGCATGGAGGATGCAATGGATCAAGTAGGACTAACCGGCGATATTCGTGACTTTTTATTTGAGCGGCTTTCTCTGACGGCTCGTCATATGGTCAATCAAACACCGGAAAAGGACGGACGATCTTGAACTGCAATCAGCACGATCAATATTTCTCACACTGTCACGGACATCCTCAAAAGCCGATTGAAATCTATGTATTCATTGATCCTCTCAGCCCAGACTGCTGGTTATTGGAGCCATCAATTAAAAAATTGAAGATGAAGTATGGCCGTTTCTTCACTTTACGAACGGTCGCAAGTTCGAGTATTAATGCATTGAACCGGAAAAGAAAAAAGCATTTGCTGACAGAAGCATGGGGGAAATTTGCCACCAAAACTCAGACCAAAAAAGAACAAATGTTGTCTGAACAAATTGTGACATCACCTTATCTCGCCTCGCTCGCACTAAAAGCAGCTGAGCTTCAAGGCAGAAAATGCGGAATGAAATTTTTACGTCTCATTCAAGAATCCCTTTTTTGTCATCAGCAAGATGTCACAAGTGAACATGTCTTGCTGGAAAATGCAAAAAGTGCCGGACTGGACATTGAGGAGTTCCAGCGGGATATCCATTCTCAAAGTGCTGTCAAAGCATTACAATGTGATATGAAAATCGCAGCTGAGATGGACGTATCTGAGCTTCCTACCTTCGCGTTTTTTAATACGGTTAACGGAGATGAAGGATTAAAGATTTCAGGTGCTTACTCTTATGATATATACGAGGAAATTCTCTTTGAAATGATTGGTGAAAAACCTACACCTTCAGAACGACCTCCGATTGAATGGTTTATTGCTTACTTTCAATTTGCCTCTGCAAAAGAGATTGCCGTAGTATATGACCTGACGCTTGAAGAAGTTGAACGAGAAATGAAGAAGCTGGCTTTCGCTAAAAAGGTAGAACGTGTACAAGTACATCAAGAAATGTTTTGGCGCTATAAAGAAGATGAAAACCATTCAGATCTTGACGTCTACCGCTGTGAGAATGAACATGGGTGCTGACCCGTGTTTTTTCTTTACCTCACATACGAACGCTTGTTCTATTTTTTAACACGAAGAAACCGCGCCGGGATAAGCGCGGTTTCACTATGTCTTAACGACAACAAAGGGGATGGGAGAAATTTTTCACGGTCAAACAAAGGGGTAATGTTTGTATGTGATTAATTTCACATCTGTAGTATATCAAATTTTGTCGACTTATGACAACCAATATGCTATATGTTCATATTTTTGTCACAAAACATAAGAGGGTTGTCACTTTCATATAGTGAAAGTAACGAAAAAATGGAGGGATTTGCATGCGCAGCACAACCATTGGACTTGTTGCCATTGGCTTATGTTTCTTTTTAAATATATTAGGCTTAATGAAAATGCTGCCTCTTTATCTGACGTCTCCGCTCTTATTTGCTTCCATTCTCTTTACGCTCTATCGTATGAACCACCGTAAGACCTTTAAAGGATTTAAAGGTTGATGATTTGCAAGAACGACCTCGTCATGAGAAGAGGTCTTAGCGTGTAGACAAACCCTCGCATTCGGTGTCAGTCCTGCGTGCCGGTGCTCACGAATGTCAAATTCGCTCCGCTCCGGTACTCGTCCTTCCTAGACTTCAAAGGTTTTCTATCACGCTGAAAAGAAGACAAAGGGCTAAAATGAAGATCATTTTAGCCCTTTGTCAACAATCCCTCGTCATGAGAAGAGGTCTTTTTTATGATCAGAAAAAAACTCCTGTCAAAAGATGAGCTTGCACTCACACGTCTGACAGAAGTCTTTTCATTACTCACCCGTTTTGGAGATGAGTTCTTCCATTTCTTTGAGTTTTTCCTCGAACAATTGACAAGCTGCTTCAATTGGTTCCTTAGATGCCATATCAACACCTGCTTTTTTCAGCACATTGATTGGGTAATCAGAGCTTCCTGCTTTAAGGAATTCTGTATAACGCTCCACCGCAGGTTTACCTTCTGCTAATATTTGCTTGCTTAGTGCCTGCGCCGCACTATAGCCTGTCGCATATTGGTACACATAATAGTTGTAATAGAAATGAGGGATTCTCGTCCATTCTAATCCGATTTCCTTATCAACAACCATGCCGTCGCCAAAATATTTCTTATTCAGGTCGTAATAAAGGTTCGTCATGAACTCTGGCGTTAATGCCTCTCCTTCTTGCGCTTTCACATGAATAAGATGCTCAAACTCAGCAAACATCGTTTGTCTGAATACCGTTCCTCTAAACCCTTCTAACAAGTGATTTAACACATACAAACGCTGCTTTTTATCCTCTAAATGATTTAGCAGGTATTCGCCTAGTAACGCTTCATTTGTTGTGGAAGCCACTTCAGCTACAAAAATACTGTAGTTTCCATACGGATAAGGCTGGTGCTTTCTTGTATAGTAGCTATGGACAGAGTGCCCAAATTCATGAGCCAGTGTAAATAAATTATCAATATTATTTTGCCAGTTCATTAAAATATATGGATTGGTACCATAGCTTCCTGATGAATACGCACCGCTTCGTTTCCCTTTATTCTCATAAACGTCTACCCAGCGATTGTTGAGTCCTTCTTTTAACACGGACACATATTCTTCTCCTAATGGCGCTAACCCTTTCAGCATATAATCCTTTGCTTCATCGTAGGTTAACTTCATGCCAGCATCTTTTACAAGTGGTGTATACAAGTCATAATTGTGCACTTCATCAAGCTTTAATACCTTTTTACGTAATTCAATATAACGGTGTAATAACGGTAAGTATTGATGAACTGTATCAATGAGATTGTCATACACTTCTTCTGGAATGCTATTTCTTGATAGTGCTGCTTCTCTTGCGGATTTGTAATTTCGTACTTTCGCATAAAAATTATCTTTTTTAATCGAACCGCTCAGTGTAGAAGCAAGTGTATTCTTATACTGATCATATGTTTTATACACAGCTTTGAAGGCATTCTTTCTCACTTCACGATCATCACTGTTTAAAAATGTGATGAAGTTGCCGTGGGTAATTTTCTTATCTTCCCCATTCTCATCCTTTACAGAAGGGAACGAAATATCGGCATTGTTAAACATACTAAAAGTAGTGGATGAAGATGAGAGAGGTTCAGAGGCCTCAGCTAATAAAGCTTCTTGCTCCTCACTTAAAATATGTGGGCGCTCTTTGTTAATTTCTTCGAGAGCGTGAGAATAAAGTTTTAATTCTTCTTTTTCCAGAATAAATTGCTGCAGTTTATCTTCTTGAATCGATAAAATCTCAGGAACAATATAAGCAGATGTACTAGACAGCTGTGTAAATAAATTGGACGCTTTATCATTTAATGCCTGAAATGATGAGTTTGTTGTATCTTCATCGTATTTCATGTGCGCATATGTATAAAGCTTGCCAAGCTTTTCAGAAAGTTGATCCTGAAATGTGAGGGCTTCATACAGGACGTCAGCAGAATGAGCCAGCTTGCCTTTAAAATGGGCTAGCTTAGGAATTTCTTTTTTTACAGCTTCGAATTCCTTGTTCCATGAATCGACGCTTTCAAAAATATCTTCAAGACGCCATTTGTTTTCTTCTTTTACTTCGCTTCTGTCTGGTAAATGGTTGTTTTTGCTTTGTGAAGTCATATGAATCCCCCTTGCATGAGTTGTGTTAAACCAACCTTTCGGAAAGTGAAAGAAATTGGTGTTGTATTTATCTTCTTTGTTTTGAACTATATTTGTCAAATCATATGCAGAAATAAATACCAAACAGGCTAAAAAAATGAGAAAAAAGCGTTTCTTTCTATTCAATAGCAGCACCACCTTTTTCTTATCATGATCAAAGCGGGCATGAAACATGCTAATGAAATAAGAAAGCATCTCGTTTTAACACTTCATCTATTGTTCGTATTGGCATTTGATTTGACGTTACTTCATAATTACCCTCTTTCGTCATGTGTAAAAACCCTTGGCAGACAAGTACCTTTACATATGCGGTGATCACCTCTTTGACTTCTTCTATTGAGACACCTGCATATCGGAGCTTCACTTCTTTTGCCTGCACACACCGATAGATTTCTTTTATTAGGTGTTGAATGGTCACTGGCCCTCTTCCTCTTTTTCTAACCATCCAATCATAAAGACATCCCTGCCAGACATAAACGGGACTTGTAAAGATATACGCTTCTGTCAGCGGAATAAATAATTCAGATGGCAAAAACGGAAATGCCGTTTGGTGATGCTCATAAAAAATGTTTCTCAAACGCTTACTTTCATTTGATAAAATGCCAGGAGGCCTCTGCCTAAATTGCTGTATACACCTAAGCCATTGCTTGTTTAATGGACGCTTGCTCAAAGAAGGAGATAGAAGCGCCGAAAGTTGACGATATGCTGAAGGCGGTCTGACGGTCATTGTGGCACATATTTTCGTTGGCTGAAACACGAGGATTTGATCAAGATGGAGGAACATTTGCTGGATCGGACAGTAAAAAATCAGTCTCCTTTTCTTCGTTTGCCTTAAGATTCCCCAATGAATGGAGGAGAAAGAAAAGAGCTGGGTAGATTTTCGTTTTAAACGATTTGCACCTATGATCCATATAGGAAAGAGCCCTGCTGCACGGAGACCTTCTGTTCTTTTCCGCAGCTCTTGCTGCGAAATATTCGCACACTGAAATTCGATCGCATAGCCTGCATCTCCTATAGCGACAGTCACATCAGGGCGCTGCTGAACCTTTGAAATATACTTCTCCAGCACCGGTTCATGTCCAAGCCTAGTGAGCCAATCCTTGATGGCTGCCTTCCCCGCCTGATGATAAACCGTTTCGCCTGAAGCAGCTAACGGACATGCTGTCAGCTGTTTATGTGCAAAATGATAGACACGATGCTCGCCTAACTTTAATTGCACCTCCTGCCTGCATTCAGGACAATAAAATTTGCACGTAGCCCTTACATGCTCTAGCCGACTTTTCGTTAGATGATATGTAATTCGTATAAGCTTCCCATTATCCATGATCGCTGCGTTCATTCATTTCGCCCCTTGCTCTTTGATGACCATATTATAGCTTGTTCTCATCAGGGGAAGCGAATATCGAAAATGGACTTTTATCGTTTCAAAACATGATTTCACCGAGCTTTTCCTCGTTAAAATTAAAAATCCCCCTTTTAGAAAATGGGGGAAATACAATCTTTATAAAAGTGGTGATAATAATCTTGCGGTAGATTCAAACAGCCTCACTCTCAAAGGTCTCTTTGCAAATTCTTCTAGGACAATTTCATGCGACTGCTCTAAATCACCTAAGAAGTCATTGACCAGCTTCTCTGTGCTTTTCGTTTTATAGAGGAAGGCATTCACTTCAAAGTTCAAATGAAAGCTTCTCATATCCATGTTGGCCGTCCCAATCGAAGCCAGCTCACTATCTACAATAATAAACTTACTATGCATAAAGCCTTGATCATATTCATACACCTTCGCCCCTGCTTCAAGAAGCTCCGGGAAGTATGAACGAGACGCATGGAAGACGATGCGTTTATCTGGATTCTTCGGTGCAATAATCCGTACATCTACTCCACTCAAAGAAGCAATTTTCAACGCTGACAATATATCATCATCAGGTACAAAATACGGTGAAGCGATCCAAATTGACTTTTTAGCTGAGATGATCATGGAGAAAAAGAGATTTTTAATGACCTCCCACTGTTTATCAGGTCCGCCGGCAATCATTTGGACGCCTTCTGTTGTACTTTCAATATGGCTAAAATCTTTAAAATAGTCCACGCCTGAGCATCTTTCATTGGTCATATAATACCAATCCTGCATAAAAATTTGCTGCAAATCGCGAACGGCCTCACCTTTAATCATCAGGTGCGTATCACGCCAAAATCCATATTGCCTGCTTCTGCCCATATATTCGTCCCCAATGTTAAGACCGCCGACAAATCCTACTTCTCCATCAATCACCACGATTTTTCGGTGATTTCGGAAGTTGATTTTATTATTTAATAAGGGCAGTCTTACTGGTAAAAACGGAACGATCTGAACGCCAGCCTTTTCTAGGTCAGCAATATATTGACGAGAGAGCTTTAAGCTGCCTACATCGTCATATAAAAAACGGACAATGACGCCATTTTTCGCTTTTTCAATTAAAATGTCCTTTAATTCTTGACCAAGGTCATCGTGGCGGAGAATATAATATTCTAAGTGAATGTGATGTTTTGCCTTTTTGATCTCTTCAAAAATATGAGAGAACGTTTCTTCTCCATTGGTTAGGACTTTAGAGGACGTTCGATACGTAATGGGGGTATGTCCAAGTCTATGGGCCAGCTTAAATAAAAGCTGCTGATGGTCACCCATATGTGTCATTTTTTCAATTGCTTCTCTGTGAATGCGTTCTTCTTCCTGGATTAACTGCTCATCTAGCATCGCTTTCTTTTCAAACAGCCGGCGCTTTTTAATATTACGTCCAAAGAAAATATAGAACAAAAATCCGAATAACGGAAAGCTGCCAAGCAGGACAAGCCATGTAATCGTTTGAGACGGGTTTCGGTTCTCTAAGAAAATGACAAATCCGATGAAGATAATCGATAAAGTAAAGAGAACACTGACGGAACTGAGTACACTTACCGCTAGATCACCGGCAAAAATTTGGATAATCAAATAAGCACTTATCGTAATGATAAGAAAAAATAGAACCTTAACTAAATTTCTCATTTCATTTTCTCCTTGCCGATCTCTTTGTTTAACTATTCATTCAGATAAAAAAGCCGATTCCTCTATAGAAATCGACTTTTTGTTGTTTACGAGAAGTGCTGTTGAATCGTTTCAAGGGCATTCCCTTTGATAATCAGCTGACCGTATTCTTGTAGTCTGTAGATGCTGACCACTGATTCATGGGCGTATTCAAGCAGAATGCTGAGCTTATTCTCCACTTGCTCATCTGACAAATCCTCGTGGAAGTCAACATATAGATAATAACGGTTTTCAAACGAATATAAACTTGTGGTAAAATCCTGCATATTTAATTGAGAAAGTGCAATCAAATCTTCAAAGTCATCCATTTTCAATACGAATTGAAGTTGAAGTTTTTTGTCCTTCTCATTATGTTCTTCTTGATCCTGCTCTTCTTTATGAAAATCATCAAGCAGTGCATCTAGGCTTTCTTCTGTTTGATCTTTTTTATCTTCTGGAATCGGCAATTCGAGCTTTTGTCCATCTTTAGAAAGTTGGGCTTTTGTCACGACAATTTCAAGACCTTTATCAAGGGCCTGTACTTGAATCCAAAGCGGTCCCTCTACTGCAAACTCTTCTTCTTCGTGCACTTCGTCCATTACTTCCCAGAACAGCTCTTCACTGCGCTCACGATTATACCAAATCTCTTCACGGTCAAAACCGCGATCTTCAATATCACCATAGGAAATATAAAATTTCACTGTATGTTCATTTATTCTTTCGATTTCCATTTTGCCAACCTTCCCTTCTATATAAGATGTTGAAGGGACATACAAGCTCCCAATTAATAGTACTTTACTACACTTTACCCGTTCCGTCTATATGTTAACCGTTTAAAGACTTGAGGTATTGCTTTGTACTGTCTATTTTATGATAAAACATGAATAAAAGAAATAAAAACGCATTTTTTGCAGAGAAAACTTGCAGAAACATATATTTGAATTGTCCTCATATATTGGTTGTACGAGCTCTATTAGTGACGTGAGGTGAACTGGATGGAAACAGAGTGGATCGTATCCTTACTGATGATTATTGGCATAGACCTGATTTTAGGCGGAGATAATGCGCTCATCATTGCGATGGCCAGTCGAAGCTTATCAAATGATAAACGCAATAAGGCTATATGGATCGGCACACTTTTGGCAGTGCTGATGAGAATTACGATGACAGGTGCAGCAGTTTATTTATTGACCATCCCCTATTTGCAATTTATCGGCGGGCTCTTTCTTCTTTATATAGGATACAATTTGTTAATTGAACAAAAGAAAGAATCGATTCGGATTAAAAGCAGCGGCTCCCTTTGGCGTGCGGTTCAAACCATTGTGATTGCGGATCTGTTTATGTCGCTTGATAATGTGATCGCAGTAGCAGGAGCGGCAAAAGGCAACATGGTTCTCACCGCTTTTGGCTTAATGATTTCAGTGCCTATTATTATTTGGGGAAGTAAACTCATTCATACAGCATTAACCAAATTTCCGTTTCTCTTATACGGGGGAAGTGCCCTTTTAGCTTTTACTGGCGGTGAAATGATTGTCCGTGATGTGAAATTGAATGAATTTATGGCTCAGCATGCAACCCTTGAATTTTTACTTCCATTTTTAACAGTCGCAACTGTCATTTTAGCCAGCCTATTTTACGAACAAACGGCTGAAAACAAATAAAAAAAGCTGCCAGATGATCGGCAGCTTTTCGCTTTTCTATTAGTTAGCAAGTCGCTGAGCTTCTCTCAGTTGGAATGTACGAACCGTTCTTGGAAGGAAACGTCTAATTTCATCTTCGTTGTACCCAACTTGTAATCTTTTTTCATCCAAAATAATTGGACGTCTTAAAAGACCAGGATGCTCATTGATCAGTTTATACAATTGTTGAAGCGGCATTGTCTCCACATTCACATTTAGCTTTTGGAATACTTTAGAACGTGTTGAGATGATTTCATCTGTACCGTCTTCTGTCATTCGAAGAATTTCTTTGATTTCATCGATTGAAAGAGGCTCAGAAAAAATGTTTCTCTCTTGATATGGAATATTGTGCTCTTCTAACCACGCTCTTGCTTTTCTACATGATGTACAGCTTGGTGATGTGTATAATGTTACCATAAATCTTCACTCCTCAATTTGTAGAATGAATATTGATCTGTATTCTTAAATTAAAATTGTTCTAAATAAGTAATCTTTATAGTGATTATACTATAAAAAAGTAAGTGTGAACAGATTTTCTTGCAATTTTTGTGACAAAAACTAGACAATTTCATTCTTTTTGTAGTGATGCTTGATGTCTGAACATTCTCATTTAGTCGAGATGATCGAAAATATTTTTTTGTTTTTTATTTTCAATGACCTTCAACACATCATCAACATCCTCATACGATTGTCCATACCATTCTTCATCTTTATACGTATGGATTCTTTCATATGTCTTCCTCATGGCCTCCATCATTTCTTCCTCATTATCTGTAAGAGGCGACCAATAAAGGATTTCCATGCGGTTCACTTCATTGGTTGCAAGTGACCTGCGTTTATAACCGATTGATTCAGCATGCTTGAAGTGCTCTCTTTGGTAAAACTTTAGGCGTTTTGCAGTATCTGCATCATCTTCATCTACAGGCTCGACCTCAAGCAAGATCGGTTTCTTTTTTTCCTTCAACTTATGAATGAGCTTTGAGCCGAGGCCTTCACCTCTTGCATCTTTGGAAACAAATAAATAATCAATAAAGATGAAAGAATCAAATTCAGCGTACATCATCACATGATGAGGCCCTTCTTCCTTATGATAAATTTCACTTCTTTCCTTTAATAAAGCTTCCATATGCTCTTTTGACTTCATTTCTTCTATCGGGAAGTATTCACTGAGCTTTTCATACCAATTCATGGATCCGCTCCTTATGATATAGTGAGAACCACTTCCTTATATATTCCCGATTTCCTGCTATTTAAACGCCTGTACTAGTAAGACGCTAAAAAGTATTAGGTGGTTTCACTTTTTTTCAAACAATACAAAAAAAGTTTTATATCGACCTATTCATGAGCATGTGAAAGCAAACAAACAGAGTGAGTGTCATCGCGATTTGAAACATGATGAAATAAAGATACTTCATGCGCCGTGCTTCTGGCTTCTAGTTGTTTGTATGACGGTAAAGCATATATTCCACCGAAAACGAAATGCTGCCAATGAGCACCATAAACGCGAGCAACCATTGTCCTCCGTTTCGTTCCGCCAAAAATGACGTTGAGAAAAGCATGAATACGATCAGAAAATGAAGTAATGAATAGCGAAAAGCCTTCCATCTTGACATCTTATTTCCTCCTAGACTTCTCTCTCTGTTATTCGAAAATTACCATAATATTGTTTGTAAAATAAAAAAAGAAGCACTGACCTAGCAGTGCTTCTTCTCTGTTCTTATCTTATTGTTTAGCCTGGAGCTCTTTGAACTCTTCCTCTGTGCAGCTCACAAAGTGGCCTGGCTTCACTTCACGGAACTCAGTGTTCGTCCCTTTATGAACGGATGGATCATACTTAATTCGCTTGCGGTTACGCTCGTAATCAGGATCTGGAAGCGGAATCGCAGATAGCAATGATTTCGTATATGGATGAAGCGGGTTTTCGTATAATTCATTCGCTGGTGCGAGCTCAACCAATTTCCCAAAATACATCACACCGATACGATCGCTAATGTATTTCACCATGGAAAGGTCATGCGCAATGAATAAATACGTTAAGCCTTTTTCTTCTTGCAGTTCTTTCATTAAGTTGACGACCTGCGCTTGGATGGACACATCTAGTGCAGAGATTGGTTCATCAGCAATGATAAAGTCTGGCTCAACTGCTAATGCACGAGCAATTCCAATTCGCTGTCTTTGACCACCTGAAAATTCATGTGGATATCTGTTCGCATGCTCTTTGTTCAAGCCAACTGTTTCAAGCAATTTGTACACACGTTCTTTCCGCGCTTGCTTTGATTTCGCAAGGCCATGAATGTCTATGCCCTCTGCAATGATATCAAGGACTGTCATTCTAGGGTTAAGTGAGGCATACGGATCTTGGAAGATCATCTGCATTTGTCGGTTGAATTCAAGCATTTTTTGTCTTGATTTCTTCCCGTGTACGCTCTCTCCTTTATAAAGAACCTCGCCATCAGTTGCATCATAAAGTCTAATGATGGAACGGCCGGTTGTGGATTTACCACATCCAGATTCACCTACAAGTCCAAGTGTTTCACCTTTATAAATATCAAATGAGACACCGTCAACTGCTTTCACTGTTCCTCTTGCTGTATGGAAATGCTGCTTCAAATTTTTAATTTCTACCAGTTTTTCTGCCATGCTATTCACCCTCTTTTACTAATACAGGTTTTTCGTAGCTACCTTCTAGTTCACGCATTCTCGCCTTTACAGCAGCAGGCGGTTCAACTTTAGGTGCATTCGGATGAAGTAGCCATGATTTCACATAATGCGTATCGGATACTTTGAACATTGGCGGTTCTTGTTCAAAGTCAATTTTCATTGCATAATCGCTTCGGAGTGCAAATGCATCTCCTTTCGGCGGGTTTGTCAGATCTGGCGGTGTTCCTGGGATAGCCGTCAGCTTCCCTTCATCCCCGCCATCTGTATCTAAACTTGGCATTGATGCTAAAAGTCCCCATGTATACGGATGTTTCGGATTGTAGAAAATTTCATCGACAGTCCCTGTCTCCACAATCTGTCCTGCATACATGACAGCTACACGATCTGCGACATTGGCAACAACACCTAAATCGTGGGTAATAAAGATAATCGATGTTTCAACCTTTTGCTGAATTTCTTTCATTAATTCTAAAATTTGCGCCTGAATCGTTACATCAAGTGCAGTCGTTGGCTCATCGGCAATCAATAGCTTTGGATCTGCTGCGAGTGCCATCGCAATGACTACCCTTTGTCTCATCCCGCCACTAAATTCGTGCGGATATTGCTTGATTCTTTTTTCAGGCATTGGAATCCCAACGAGATCCAATAGTTCAATGGCTCTTTTTTCAGCCGCTTCTTTTGAAATTTGCTCGTGCTTGAATAGCACTTCTGTAATTTGTTTCCCGACCTTCATGGTTGGGTTCAGAGAAGTCATCGGATCCTGGAAGATCATCGAAATGTCTTTTCCGCGAATGGTTTGCATTTGTTTTTCGGTTTTCTTGACAATATCTTGCCCATCAAACAGAATCTGTCCGCGCTTGAAATAACCTGGCGGCATCGGAATTAATCTCATGATGGCCTGTGATGTCACACTTTTACCAGAGCCAGATTCACCTACAATAGCAAGTGTCTCGCCTTTATTTAAGTGGAAGTTCACACCACGAATGGCTTGAACCTCTCCACCATATGTTTTAAATGAGATTGCAAGGTCTTTCACCTCTAGAATACGTTCACGTTCCATCCTCATCACTCCTTATTTACGCAACTTCGGATCTAAAGCGTCTCTTAGTCCGTCTCCAACCACGTTAAAACCAAACATTGTAATACAAATAAATACGGCTGGGAACCATAATCTCCACGGATAGTACGTCATAGCCGGAATTCCGTCAGACGCCATTGTTCCCCAACTAGCTAATGGAGCCGGTACACCAAGCCCTAGATAGCTCAAGAATGCCTCCGTGAAAATAGCAGAAGGAATTGTTAGTGTCATCGTCACAAGAATCGGTCCCATTGAGTTTGGAATCAAGTGTTTAAATAAAAGTCTAGATGTTTTCGCACCTAATGTTTGTGCTGCAAGAACGTACTCTTGGCTTTTCAATTGTAAAACTTGTCCCCGAACAATACGTGCCATGTTAATCCAGCCTACGACGGTCATGGCGAGGATAATCGTTAATAATCCCTTTGGCAGAACAACCATCATTAAAATAACCATTAATAGTGTTGGGATTGCCCATAAAACGTCTGCAATACGCATCATCACTTCGTCCGTACGACCGCCTTTGAATGCAGCAATACTTCCCCAGATAATACCGATGATCACGTCAAGAATAGCTGCAGCAAGACCGATAAAGATCGAAATTCTTGCACCTACCCATGTACGAACAAACATGTCTCGGCCTAAATCATCCGTACCGAACCAGTGCTCTTTTGAAGGCGGCTGGTCTGCATTAAGCAAATCTGTCGTAGAGTAATCATATTTAGAAAACATCGGAACGAAGATTGCCAGCATCACAATAATAAAAATGATTGCAAGCCCAACCATTGCAAGTTTATTTGCACGGAAGCGAAGCATGGCATCCTTCCATAAAGATAGACTCGGTTTAGAAATTTTTTCAGACTCTGCTGCATCAGCCGTCGCAGGCACAAATAAATCTTTTCTCATCTCTTCCATGTGTTAGACCCCTTTCTTCGCCTTCGTCAGTTTAATTCTAGGATCGATAATACCGTAGAGGACGTCAACAACTAGAATACTGATTAATAGAATAATACTGTAGAAGACTGTGACACCCATGATGACGGTGTAATCACGGTTTGTAATACTTGTGACAAAGTGAGAGCCTAATCCAGGAATACCAAAAATCTTCTCCACGACAAAACTACCTGTTAAAACTGAAGCTGCCATTGGTCCCATGTATGTAATAACAGGTAACAATGCGTTTCGAATTGCGTGTTTGATCGTAACAGCTGATTTCGTTAATCCTTTCGCTCTAGCCGTTCTAATGTAGTCACTGTTTAGCACTTCAAGCATACTTGACCGTGAAAGTCTAGCGATAAATGCCATTGGCATGAAGGAAAGTGCAATAGAAGGTAGTACGGTGCTTGCCCAAGACTCCCACCCTGCAACTGGGAAAATCGCTAAAAAGCTTGCCTCAGATGCGAATACATATTGTAGTAGCGCCGCTAAAATGAAACTTGGAACAGAAATTCCAAAGATCGTTAAAATGGCAATCGTATAGTCTTGCCACTTATTATGATAGAGCGCTGCAAGGACCCCAAACAATACACCAAATGCTAATGCGAGGAGAATTGCCTCAATTCCGAGGGTAAAGGAAACGGGGAATCCAGAACTGATTAAGTCATTTACGGTTTGTCCTTTATATTTAAATGAGGGACCAAAATCTAATGTTGCAACTGAACCTAAGTAGTTTACATATTGAACAAATAAAGGCTTGTCCAACCCGTAGTGCTCGTTTAGGTTTGCTTCAATTTCAGCAGGAAGTTTCTTCTCTCCAGAGAATGGACCACCGGGTGCTGCCTGCATGAGAAAGAAAGTTGCAGTTACAATAACAAACAGTGTGATTAAAATATATATTAATCGCTTACCGATATATTTAAGCAACGGAATTGCACCTCCATGATTTTACAACAATTTCTCTAATCAGCAAGAAAGGTATATGGAGAGACATCCTCCATATACCTTAAGATCCTTGCCGTAGATCTCTTACACTATAATCTTACTTTTCGAAATGTGCCCATTTGTATTGAGCATCACCAAGACCAGATACGACGACACCTTTTAGTTTTGGATCTTGTACCCAAAGCTGAGTATAGAAGTAGATTGGTGCTACAGGCATATCGTTGATGAGAATTTCTTCTGCTTTTTTCAGCATTTCTTCACGCTTCGTTTTATCTGTTTCTTTCGCAGAATCATTTAATAATTGTTTGTACTCTTTGCTTTCCCAGCCAGTGTCGTTGTTTCCACCGTCTTTATCTTTGTAAAGCTCAAGGAAGTTCACTGGGTCGTTGAAGTCACCTAACCAGCCCATACGTCCAATTTGGTAATCTCCACTGTGAAGTTTATCGATATAAACATTCCACTCAGAGTTATCAAGTTCAACTTTCACGCCTAAATCTTTTTTCCACATTTCCTGAATTGCTTGTGCAATCTTTTGGTGGGCTTCATCCGTGTTGTAAGACAATTTCAATGTTGGAAGATCAGAAACTGACTTATAACCTAATTCTTTCACACCTTTTTTAAGAAATTCTTTAGCAGTTGCTACATCGTGGTCTTTGAAATAGCCAGTTTTGTTATCAGTGAATCCTTCCATTGTTGGAGGAACGATTGCCATTGCTGGTACTTGTTCACCTTGCGTAATCTTGTCAACGATCGCTTGACGGTTGATTGAGTATGCAAGGGCCTTACGGATGTTTGCATTGTTTAAAGGTTTTACTTCAGTGTTGAATTTATAGTTATAAACACCTGCAATCGTTTGGATCTTAAGATTGCCCTCATTTTTCAATGATTTTAGAGACTCAGTTGGAAGGTTTCCAGTAGGAGAACCAGCCCAGTCAAGCTCGCCTTTTTTGAACATGCTTAGCTCAGTGTTTGTATCTTTGATCATAGACATGTTAATCTTTTTCAGTTTTACAGTATCTTTATCCCAGTATTCATTGTTCTTTTCAAGCGTGATAGAACCGCCATGTTTCCATTTAGAAAGAACGAATGGTCCGTTAGATACGTAGTTTTCACCAGCATTTGTGTACCAGTTTTTATTCTTTTCAGCCACTTTTTTGTTGACTGGCATATACGTATAGAATGCAGTTAGTTCAGTAAAGAACGGTGTTGGGTTCTCTAGCTCAACTACAAGCGTTTTGTCGTCTTTTGCTTTAATGCCAACATCAGCAACTTTCGCTTTCCCTTTGTTAGCTGCTTCAGCACCTTTAATATAGTAAAGCTGGTAAGCATATTGAGATTCATTTTTAGGATCTAATGCCCATTTCCAAGCATATTCGAAATCTTTTGCTGTGACAGGGTCACCATTAGACCATTTTGCATCACGAAGTGTGAATGTGTATGTTTTACCATCAGCACTTGTTTTGATATCAGAAGCCATCGCATTTTCTGGCTTACCTTCAGCGTTAATTCTTGTTAATCCCTCAAAAGTCTGACGGATGACACTTCCTGAAGTTGAATCATTTGCCAATCCCGGATGTAGAGAAAAAGGCTCAGTGGAGATATTCACATTTAATGTTGTTTTAGCCTCTCCAGAACTGCTCGTGCTGTCGCCTGATTTGTTTCCGCTGAAACCACAAGCGCTTAATACAAGTGTGAAAATAAGCATTAAAGTAACAACAGACCAACGCTTTTTCAACTGTATTCCCCCTTATAATATGTTTTAGTTCAAAGGTCTCGTTAGAAGATGAGATTCAGATTTAAGAAATAGCGTAAAAAAGTCCTTAAATAACTTACTTTCTATTTCTTTTGTTTTTTCTGAATTTTCACTATGTAAAGAGCCTAGCACAAACGTGTGAACAAATTCATTATAATGAATAGAATAATTTATTGCAATATCAATTTCACATATTTTTAAAAAACGTAAATGGGGATAAAGAGGGATTTTTATAAACTAAAGTCTCAATCACTTCAACAAATTAAAGCGTAAATTGATTAAAATAATTTAACAAATTCAGCAAGAATAATGTTTTATACATATAATTAATCATCCTTTTTAAAAAATTCTGACAGATAGTCGTTATTTTATCTAAAATTTTAAGTGTCAAACGACATGATGAGAAGGTCACACAAGGGCTTCGTGACTTTTTCATGGTCATCCTTTATAATAGATAGACATACTGTTGCGATGAAAAAGAAGAGTACATATATTCACCATTTACAGAGAGTCTGCGGACGGCGTGAGTAGATAATGGCATGTATGGAATGGGCTTTGGAGCAGCTAACCGAACACTTCTGAAAAGTGAGTAGGCTTAGACGGAGCAGTCTCCGATATCAACGTCTTGAGTGATTTCTGATTGAAATAACAAGGGTGGTACCGCGGAGCATGTGTCACGGAACCACAAAACATTTCAATTAAAGAAGATAATCTAGAATTCATTATTATAGAATTTACAATGAGAAGCGGGTGATTAGAACCTGCTTTTTTTATATAATTATCCTGTGAAACGTCTACTGGTTATACCACTGCAATATTTATCAATAATTTTAACAAATGAAGATGTGGTCTTTTTTTATTCTTGATATACTCCTTATGAAGTTAGAAAAATGTAATTATAAGGAGGAGATGATATGAAAAAACACAAAACAGTTGCTTATTTTGCAACCGAAGAGCATCAGCCTGCAATTATCTTTCTTTTATGATGGGATCATTGACTATTGTGAATGGGAAAAGCAACAAACAGACGGTTATGAAGAAATTGAACTAGTAGCAATCTTTCATGATTTAAACAAGAAGGATGATTGTGATGATTTACCGGCATGGGAACAATTTATTACTTTTCTTGTTGTAAATAAGGACGTAACTAGAGTGCTGTTACCTGTAACTAGGTGGGGCGGTATAAAATTTGATGGGGCTGATTGTCTTAAAGATTTGAGTGAATTTATAGATATACCTCCTATTAGAGATTGGTTTATTCATGATCCAATTGAGGACCATGATAATTTCTATGAAGATGATGCTTATGAAAACGAAGAACTAAACGAAGAACCATCCGATACTACTTCATTAAATGGAACCAATTGATATAGATGACAATGATTTACCTTTCTGACCAGCGTTCATAATAGGTGAGAAAACAATAATTAGTTTTCAGGAGGCGCAATTAGTACACTAGTTGAGACCTCCTTTTTTGTTAAATAAATTAGATGCCATTGAAGATATCTCAGTCATTTCCCCTCCAAACATTGTAAATGAAGCTCCAAAAGCACTTACAAGAAATGAGGTAAACAAAATTATCAGGGAACTTGACAGATTAGGTAATGAAAGGAACTTTGCAATCGGACAAATTTTGATAAACACTGGAATTAGACTTAATGAACTAGTCAATCTTGATCGAACTGATTTTCATATCAGTGAGAGAAAAGGAACATTAAAAGTCAGATTCGGTAAAGGAAACAAAGAAAGACAACTTCCTCTATCATCGGAAACTCGTAGAGCAATTACAAAATATATAGAAACTAGAGATGATTTAATTGATGCAATGTTTCTATCCAATAGAGGTAAAAGAGTATCAGAGAGGACAGTTCAACATATCTTTGAAAAATATGGAATAAATATCCATTCATTACGTCATACCTTTATTACAAAACTTGTTCGCAATGGGGAGGATTTCAGTCTAGTGCAATCACTGTCTGGTCATGCAACAGCAGATATGGTAATGAGATATTCTGCTCCAAGTGACGAGGATAAAGAAGAAGCAGTATCAAGAATGTGGTTATCAGATTAGAAAATCATTTGTGCTTGGCATTTATTTTTTGTTTTGCTGGGTTTCTGTCGCTTATTTTGGGGTTGGCAGGATAATGTGTAGCCTAAACAACTAACAATCCCGAGTAGTTATAGACTTTAGTTGTTTCTTGCCAAAATATTGAACAAATAGCTTATGGTGCGTCAAAGCTGTTCGATACGTCTTGAACCTTTTGCTTGTAAGCTCAAAGGTGCAAATTTTTTAGCATTCCGTATGATGTTCCGTGACTTATGTTCTGGAAATCCTAACGCCATCAATTCTTTATAAGTAACAGTTCTCATTCTACCTCCTGTACATGATATGTTTCATAAAGATGACCTTAGTGGGTAGGACTGGTTAAGTCCTGCCTGGGGATTCCACCCGCTGTTCTTTCTCGCTGGCAGCCTAAACGGTTAGAAGTATCATTTTCCTCACTTGCATCATGGCAGTTAGGTGACCAACCTATTTTCTAGCTGATATTTCTCGCTCTTATCCTGGCGTATCTGGCTAAATTGCTCCACAAATGATTAAAGTCCCACCTTGGTCTATTCAGTTGTCAATGAACAGGTCAGGAGGGACTATTTTTTAATGGATTATTCGTTTGAGTAATCAGTTAAGCCCAACAAATAATCAGTACTAACGTTGTAAAGATTGGAAAGTTTGATTAAAATATCCGCAGATAACATCTCGTTCAATTTTTTGCATAAGCCGAATGAGTGAGCAATAGATGTTCAGCGATGTCTTTTTGAGTAAAGTCATTATCTTCCCTCAAATCGTTCAAACGTCGGTACATCTAGCATTCTCCTATATCCAATATAGGGGATTTTTAGAAGAAGTCGGTCAACTTTTTCCAAACTCTATTCAGAATAGGCGAAAAATAATTTCCTCAAAATGAAAATAAACAAGCCATTAAACTCACAAAAAATTTGGCAAAATTGGTCGTAGCTTCCCTTAGGTTGCCTGAAAAAAATAAAAATACCGTCTGAAAAACAACTTCAAACACCATTTCTTTTTATCCCTACTTTCTCACTCCATATTGCTTCGGCACACCCAAGTGCTCACGCAAAGTATTTCCCTCATAATCAAGATGATATAAGCCTCGTTTTTGCAACACGGGCACAACTTTTTCCACAAAATCTTTTACACCTTTTTGACTTTCTGGCACAATGGAAAAACCGTCCGTTGCCCCTGCTTTAAACCATTCTTCAATGAAATCCGCCACATCGTCAGGCGTGCCAACCACTACAGGGTGATAGTTGATGACTCCGTTTGCCAATACATCTCTTGGACTTAGCCCTTGTTTGATTAGCTCTACTGCTCTTAGTGAGCGTGGGTCGCTTGGATTCGGCGTGGCTTGATATTGTAAAGATTTTGGTAGGGGTTCATTCAAATTCAATTCATGCAAATTTACGCCAATCATCGCTGATAAGTAGCGAATTTGTCCGTCAAATGCATCTTTTCTCATAAAATCCAGTAACTGATGACGGCGAGCAAGTGCTTCTTCATAAGAATCGCCCACCGTAACCATAAAACCAGAAAACATATTGATTTCATCAGGGTTTCTACCGTATTTTATCGCACTTTGTTTTAACAAATTACGGTAATGACGAGCTTCTTCAATCGTAAAAGGGTTAGCATAAACACCGCTGGCAAATTTACCTGCCATTTCCACCCCTTCAAAACTTGGACCTGCCTGAAAAATAGGCGGTTGCCCTTGCGGACTTGGTGGAATGGGAAGTGGGCCTTGGGTCTGGTAGTATTGACCATTGAAATTGGCAGGGGTTAATTGATCCATTTTGATAAATTCGCCAGTTTGTTGGTCTGTAATGTAGGCATTTTCGCCAAAACTTCCCCAAAGAGACTGTACTGCTTCTACCATTTCATCTGCCATTTCATAACGAGTGGTAGTGTCAGGCAGAGGACTAGTTCCAAAATTATAAGCAACCTCACGAGTTCCTGTTGTTACCGCATTCCAACCGACACGCCCACCACTTATGAGGTCCAGGGTTTTAAGTTGGCGAGCCAAATTATACGGTAAGTTGTAAGTGGTAGAATAGGTTGCTACCAAACCGATTTTCTGGGTATGCGTGGCAACAGCAGCTAGCATCGTCATCGGTTCCATTACAAACATCGGTGATTTTCGAGCCATATCACCATTTACCCCAGCTCCCACCATCCCAGGTGTATCCGCAATAAACAACGTGTGAATTTTACCCTGTTCAGCAAGTTTGGCAAGCTCAATATAGGCATTGATGTCGGTGTAAGCCTTTGGATTACTATCATTAAATCGCCAAGAATAACCCTCACCACCATAGCCTGTTACAAACATGATGGCCAGCTTGATTTGCTTGTTTGAATTATCTAAATATTCGTACATCATTTTCCTCCTTTATTATTTTTTCACTCTCTGATTGATCCATCTCACAATATCATCAACTACTACATCTCCGTTTGGTTCAAACATCAAATAATGTCCAATTCCGCTATAAAGTCTCAAACTTTTATCTTTTGAAGCCGTTTCTTGATAAAAATCAATAGCATCTTTAGGCACAACATACACATCATCACTACCGCTTACCAGTAAAACAGGTGCGATAAATTTATCAGCATTAGCTTTGAGGTATTGCACGCCTTCTTTAATCCCATTGAAAAAGGACACAGAAAAGGTTTCTAACATCAATGGGTCGTACCAATCACTGTCGCTTTCTTCTTCTACCATTGGCAAATTCAACATTTTATGGATGGTCTCCACGCCATTAACAAAGCTGTCAGCAGGTTCTGGGCGTGGTAAGTCATCAAGATTTAATTGATTGAAACGCACCCCAGCCCCAGCCAAAATCACACCATCAGCAGCTTGCGGATATTTTGTGGTGTAAAGTGCGGTGATGTTTCCACCCATACTATGTCCCATCACAAAAATCGGAAGATTGGGATTTTCGGTTTTGGCTTTTTCTACCACAAGACGTAAATCTTCTACCATTTCAAAATAACTGTTGAGATGGATTTTATCCCTACCATCTGACTTACCGTGTCCCCGTGCATCAAAACGATAGACGGTAATATCATGATTATTCATCGTTTTGGCAAAATCGGCAAAGCCGTGCGAATGCACTGCCAAACCATGCGAAATAATCAGTACCGCTTTGGGTGGATTTTGTGGATAATCTTTGGTTAGATAAAGGTTTAAACTATCATATCCTGCAACCAGTTCTGTAGTATTTCTTTCTATTGTCTGTTTGTTCATTTTAATCATCCTTTCTTATCTTAAAGCATCTACCAGAATATATTTTCACCCAATGCCACTCATTAAACGATCGATAATGATTTCAACCGAATCAATTTGATGGATTATTGAAATGCCAAGCCCCAATGAGGCGAAACCTTTTGATAAATCACCGTATAGCATGCCATTTCTCATCCCCGATGCTGGATTCGATGCTTTGTAAATCTCTTCATTTGTGGCTAAATTGCGATCCATTTCTGCCAATTTATTTGGGAGTTCCCCTGGTAGAGAACGGTAATAGGCAGGTTGCGTGCGATAAAGCAACATATCATTAGCATCTGATTTAATTAAAGCATCTTTAATATTATCAGCCATACGAGACTCTTTTGAGGCAAGAAAGGCAGTCCCGATAAACACCCCTTCTGCTCCTAGAGCCATTGCAGCTTTGGCAGTGCGTTCATCTGTAATTCCGCCAGCGGCTAATACTGGCACACGACCTTTTGCAGCATCTACTACCAAGGGCACAATAGAAAAGGTGCCAATAACGTTTGCTGGAACTTGTCCCCCTTCATCAAAACCTGTGGCAACCAGAATATCCACACCACCTTTGATAGCTTCCTCTGTCACTTCAACAGTTGGTGCCCCTCGATAAATGACTTTGATATTGTTGGCCTTAAATTTTTGAGTCCATTCCTTTGAAAATGCCCCTACCATCACAGCCACTTCGACCCCCTCTTCTACCATCATGTCTAGCATGGGTTTTGTATAGAGGTCAAAACCTGCCACCGTAGGAATGATATTGATACCAATAGGATTTGAGGTGATACTTCTAGCAATACGAACCTCACAGCGCATATTCTCCACCGTTTCTTCAACGGTCTTGGCAGGTTCTGATTGTCCAGCATTGATGCCAAGCACACCCAGTCCTCCAGCCTTACTAATAGCTCCTACAAACCTACCGTCTGTTAGCCAACTCATTGGTCCTTGAATAATAGGTTTTTCAATCCCTAAAATGTCTGTTACACGATTTTTCATTGCGTTTCCTCACTTTCTACTAACGTTGCTTTTGCAACCTGCATTATCGGTGAGCTACTTCATTGACGCTCCCTATTACAAATCGGTCTCTATTAGCATTTCGAGCTGCTTTTTCCTCTGGTGTATAGATATGGGTTTTGGCTTCTCCCAACGTTGGTAATGATAAATTAGATGAACCAGTACTCATTCTTGCCCAGGATAACTCTGCGGGACCTGCCAAATATTTTGCCTCTTCCTCTGTTTCTCTTACAATAACACCAATAGCTAATATACTTTTTGGCTCCTTCATATACACCGATGGTCTAAAGTCTTTTCGATATGACCGAAGGATTGAAATTGCTAAATGAGGTGCTAAATGGGCTGCAAATGCTAAACCAATTCCTTTTTCTACGGCAAACTGTAAACCGCCTTCACTAGATCCCAACATATATATCAGGCACTTTTTACTCTGATATACTATTCATCGGGCTCCGAACTCTTTCATCTAATTCCGGTCCATATTAATGAACCCAACGCGTAATCGTTGTGTGAGCCATTGATAAGCCACGTTCTTCCATCATCTCCACTACATTACGAAAGCTTAAGTTGTACCGCAAATACCATCTCACTGTTAGCAAAACAATGTAGGCCTGATAATGTTTTCATTTGAATAAATTTTGGTTTTCCATACCGATCACACACCTTTTGTAGAGTAGTAGTATCTGTATGTCAAGATTTAGAGATTACGCGATGGTCTTGAAGTTTTTGCACCAGAACCATAAAGTTCTTTTTTCAACACTTAATAAAACTCCATTTTAATCACTAGAAGAATAACTATTTATATAAGAACTTTTTTTCTTATAGTTATCGGGTACATTACATGTAGTAAAATACCCGAAAAGATAAAAATACATCAGTGCGCTGAATACCTCTCCTCGTGGTTGACTACCCGGCGAATGAAAAATCCCAGGATCAAGCCAAGCAATGCTATTATCAGCATGAACCAGAACACACTTTGTGTACCTGCCGTCGTAGCGCTTGCTATTTCGGTCAGCTTAGTCGGATCAGAGGAGCCGTGCAAGTATTTTTCCTTACCATTCGTAAGAATACTGATTGCTACCGCTATTCCAATTGCGCCTGCAACCTGCTGAAGTGAGTTTAAGACTGCTGTGCCGTGCGGGTATAATTCTGGCGGCAATTGATTTAGTCCGTTCGTTTGAGCAGGCATCCAAATCATGCATATCCCCACCATAAGCGCAGTATGCAAAGCTACTATAAAGACCACTGAAGAAGCAGGGGATAGGGTGGTAAAAAACCATAGCACGACAGCAACGAGAATGAGGCCAGGAATAACAAGCCATTTCGGTCCAAATTTATCGAATAAACGCCCCACTAATGGTCCTAAGATACCGTTCAACGCGCTGCCCGGCAAAAGCATGAGGCCAGCGATGAAAACAGAAAGCCCTGCACCAGTCTGCAAAAACATCGGCAAAATGATCATGCTCGACATAACAAAGATCATACATGACAGTACTAGAAGCAGCCCGGTGACGTACATCGGATACTTGAAAACGTTCAAATTCATCATTGGATCGTGCATAAGGTTCTGTCGCAGTATGAACAATACCAACGCAACAAGCCCAACTATGATGGATGTGACTACGACCATGCTGCTCCAACCTTCAGCTCCTTCGCCTGCCTTACTGAAACCAAAGACAACTCCTCCAAAGCCGATAGTTGACAATGCGACAGACAACAGATCTATCCGGGCCTTCGTGACATCGGTGACATTTTCCAAGTACTTCAACCCTATCAACAACCCAATAATCAGGAACGGAAGTGATAACCAGAAGATGTAATGCCACGTTAAATATTCAATTAATAGACCGCTTATGGTCGGTCCGATCGCTGGTGCAAACATGATAACAAGTCCGACAAATCCCATTGCCACACCCCGCTTTTGAGGCGGATATATCACAAGTACTGTATTGAATAAGAGTGGAAGCAACAAGGCCATGCCTGCTGCCTGTAATACTCGGGCGAACATTAACATTTCAAAGTTAAGTGCGAGCGCCCCAATTAATGTACCAACGATAAAGCTGATGAGTGAACCCATGAACATCTGCCTTGTCGTAAACATCTGCAGTAGCAAACCGCTTATTGGCATTATAATGCCTAGAGTTAACAGGTACCCAGTTGTTAACCACTGTGCAGTTGCGGCCGAAATTTGGAATTCTTCCATTAAATTAGTGATTGCGATATTTAGGGCAGTTTCGCTGAACATGCCGACGAAACCGCAGATAAGCAGCGATGCCATTATGGCACGCGTATTGTATTGATTATTCATTTTTTTATCTCCTTGTAAATTAATCTAATTAATAATAGTTTATTTTTTAGCCAATCCTTGTTTGTTTAAATACTCGAGCATGAAGGACAGCTTACTTCTTTCAAGATGATCCTCAATATGATCTGTCCAACCCTTGACTTTCTTCACCGAGAAAGGCGCTCTAACAGGACGATTTTGGTAATATTCACGCATTTGTTTATCATAGATTGCTAATTTTTCCTCATCAAGTGGCTGGTACTGATTATCAGACATCACCATCGATTGAGGTAAACGTGGTTTTAGACCAGGTTTCTTTCCAGCTGGATGGCCTATACATAGACCAACTAAAGGAATCACATATTTTGGTAACTTTAATACCTTACTTAATTCAGTAATATTCACTCTTACTCCACCGATATAGACGCCACCGAGTCCCATTGATTCTGCAGCAGTCAAAGCATTTTGAGCCATCAGCCCAGCGTCGAATGTACCTATTAAAAGGTATTCAATATAATTAAGGTCTACCTTTGGTGCAATTTCATGATTTCTGTTAAAGTCTGCACAAAAAATCCAAAACTCTGCTGCTTCTTCAATATAAGGTTGATCTCCAGAAAGTTGCATTACTTTTTTTCGTAACTCTGGATCTGTAATTCTAATGATAGAAACCACTTGTAGTAGACTGAATGATGAAGTTTGATTAGCTGCCTTAAAGATCGCATTTCGTTGTGCCTCTGTAAGTGGCTGATTTGTAAAAGAACGAATGGATGTATGGTTTTGAAGCAAATCAAGGGTATTATTCATTTTAATCCTCTCCTCTATTAGTTATTGTTATCTTTCAGCCTTCCGTATTGATAAGGTACTCCAATATTCTCGCTCAATGTTTTTCCTTCATATTCTCTGTGGAACAACCGAGAAGCCGTCACATGCACCGGCCAAGAACCATTCTTCCAAGAAATCAGCATCTTGTACGGGGGGGTACCTGCAACTATTTAGTGCTAACATAGAATCCATAGGGAACAAAGGAATCTGAGATCCTAAGTCGACGGTTAATACTGGAGTATCGGCGATAAAGATCATTTGAAATTTTCCTTTTCAGCTAATTTAGTCCGCTCCACATAACTATCCGTATTTGTGTAGGTTGCTGGGGCGGTCCCATGTATCCTACAAGCGCTGAATTCAGCTCCGTATCCAGGAACCACTTGTAGTGCTAATTGCATCACTTTTCTATTCCCCATGTATCTCTTCTCCTTTATTTCTCCAAGTAACTAAAAGAACCTGAGTTAAATCATTTTAAACAAATGGGGGAAATAAAATATTTAGCTTACTAAATAATCGTTGGAGGTTAATCTTCTGACAGTTCTTCTTTTTATTTCTAGTATCTCGAATACTACTAGTATCCTTAGGGTTTATCCTTAGGGTCTAAATAAATATTAGTTGTAAAGAAGGGTTCAATGCGCCTTTAGAAATCCATTTGATAAACGATATTATAACTATTTAATATATTTAGGTTGAAATTAGTTATTTAGCATACTAAATATTTGAACAGAGAATACTTAGAGCAAGTTTCTCTCCATGCGCTTCATAAGATCCCTCAATAATAAACGTTCTTCCGGTAAGATTGAATGGAGTAGTTTTTCTCGCTGTTGTTTCCATATGAACTCAACCGGTTCCTCTAATTCTTTGCCTTCGTGTGTTAGATAAATTCGCATCACCCTTGCATCTTGTTTGTCACGTTGACGGTAAATAAAACCGTTTTGCTCCAATGATTTAACCATATTTGTGACCGTAGGCGGTTCACATTTTAAATGTTCACATAGTTGCATTTGTGTTACCCCATCACCTGACCACAGACGAAAGAGTAAATTATCTTGGCCTACATAAAGATTAAGTTCTCTTAGACTTTCACTATAATCTCGTCGCATTTTAAATGAAATTTTATCTAGCGACTGACGAATATCGCAATCAACCTTATCATTCATAAATATTCCTCCACCACTAAAATGTATTTAGCAAACTAACTATATCACGGTTTAAATCTAGTTGTCAATTTATTAAACATACCTCCTTACAATCGTTAAATTTAGATTACAGGGTTTTTTGATTGCTGCACAGTATGTGTCTACTACGTAATACAACAGTTACTTCATAATCTTTCCTATTTACGGTAAAAAACGGATCTCCTGCCGAATAAGTTCAAGAGTTTCACCCATAACTTAGGGCTTAACGCGCTTCGATAAATTTCTCCGCAATAAAGGCAAAAAACTCTTATGTCTTGTGCCAATCTGACCCTTTTTCTAACTAGAAATTAAGTAGTATAATTGTTTTAACCACAATGCCATGTCTATGCTATAATCCTGTATATGGGACAATAATAAAGCCTATAATCCTATTTAAATTTATACATATGTAAACACACATTGAAGATTATAACTCTTATTACAGAAGGCATTTCACCCGAATTATTAAGTTGAACGGAGGGTATTAATTGAATCTAGGTGCTGCTTATATACGAACAAGTGTAGATAAAACAGGAAACAAAATAAGTCCACAGCAGCAATATAATGCTATTAAGAGTTTTGCTGATAATAACTCTATTACACTTGTTAATGAAGGTTATTACGATGAGGATGTTTCTAGTGAAAACTTTGAGGACCGTCCTGCTTTCCAGCAACTATTAGAAGATATTGATAAGTTCAATATTAAATATCTTATTTGTTATGATAGTAGCCGTTATACTCGTGTAGTTAGAGACTTTATAAATATGACTACGAGCCTACAGAAAAAGGGTATTAGAATTTTCTTTGCCAATAGTGGGAAAGAAGTAAATCTTATTGACTGGGATGTAATACTATGATGGATTTAATCCAGTCTATTTTTGACCAGAATATGCGTGAAGATGTGAGGAAGAAAGTTTCCGCCAACATGAATGAACTTGTTGATATGGGTTGCTATATAGGTGGACCAATACCAATCGGGCTTTCAATTGAAGAAGTAGAAATTGATGGAAAGAAAAGAAAAAAATATTGTTTGGGTGATAAAAAAGAAATTGAGTTGGTTAAAAATATTTTCAAATGGTATTTAGAAGATGATAGGAGTCAGCTTGAAGTTGTACGTTTAGCAGATGAGCAATATGCCGAACTTGTTAGTGAGGATGATTTAAAAAAATACCGTAAAAACGGGTCGAAAACAATTATAATGGAGTGTTCTTTAATAGTAAAAAAATCTGGAGGATACTTAGAAACCCATCGTATACAGGCTATATGGTTAAAAACAGAAGAAAAAGAATAACCAAGAAGAAAAGAACAGATAACCCTGTTGAGGAATGGTATTGGAGCAAAAATTTTAGAGAAGGAAAAGAACCTGATTTCACTCCAATTGTTCCGTTTGAAACATGGGAGAAAGTTCAACAAAAACTACAAGCAAGAAAACCTAAACAGGAGCACTACGACCCTCAAAGAGAAAATAGTCCATATTTACTTTCTAGTATGTTGAAGTGTAATGAATGTGGAAGAGCTATGAATGGCACTTATACAGTGGGAAAACAAAAAAAGATGGAACGCGCTCTAAATTTTATTACTATAAATGTGATGTAGCAGAAAAAGTAAAGGCCAAAACTGTAGTAACAAGAAAATGGTACGTTGCGAGAAAGTGGATAAAATTGCACTTGATATATTTGGAAATGCAACAGTACTTCTCAATGTATTAAAAACATTATATAGTTATCAAAGAGATGCATTAGAAAATAATACTGCTTATCTTGAGAAAATAAATGGGTTAGAAAATAAAATTAAGATGGCTGAAGAGTCAAAACAAAGCATTATCTCTAGTATTGGTCAAGTGTCTGATCCAGAATTTAAAATGGATTTGATAAAACAAGGCGAAGAGTTAACAAAGCATATTAGGGAGTTTAGAAGAGAAAAAAATCAAATAAACGAAGAACAAGAAGAACAAAGTATGAAGAGAGTTGAAATGCAGGAAGTTGTAAGTTTATTACTTCAACCTGAAATCTTTTACAAAAATCAAACAACTAAGCAAGTAAGAAATTACTTAAAACATGTGATAGAATCAATTGAGTATAAGCCAAATAAGGAAATTGTATTTAATTTGAAATTTGCTAAAAAGTCAATAAGTGTTACCGCCGTGCCTACTGAAAAGTATAATGAATTAAAAAAAGAATTAAAAACTGATAAGGGAAGAGTTAGTAAAAAGAAAGTTAAAGAACAAAATCAAATAGTCCTATTTAGTCTTTTATCTGCCTTATGGGATTAAGACCCTAATAAGATTGGAAAAGATGAAGCCAGTATAATAAAATTTATTATAGAAGCTTTAGAGGAATTCAATGGGACGAATGAGGAATTAGCATACCCAAAGTTAAGTGGCACGGTGGCACACGGGGGTTCATTCGTCCCTTTTCTGTTGAAAAGTGATGGGTGGGCCTTTTTATATTGAAGAAATGAGGTTTTAATATGACAAAGAAGACGATTTTCTCAGGCATTCAGCCTAGCGGTTCTGTGACATTAGGGAACTACATTGGGGCAATGAAGCAATTTGTTGATTTGCAGCATGACTATCATGGCTATTTTTGTGTGGTGGATCAGCATGCGATTACGGTGAGTCAGGACCGGCTAGCTCTTCGTCAAAATATTAGAAGCTTGGCGGCTCTTTATTTGGCAGTAGGACTTGATCCAGAGAAGGCGACATTGTTTATCCAATCAGAGGTACCTGCCCACGCCCAGGCAGGCTGGATGCTGCAATGTGTTGCTTATATTGGGGAATTAGAAAGAATGACTCAATTTAAGGACAAATCCGCTGGTAAGGAAGCTGTCGTTTCTGGCCTGTTAACGTATCCGCCATTAATGGCTGGCGATATCTTATTATACGGTACTGATTTAGTACCTGTCGGAGAAGACCAAAAGCAGCACCTTGAATTGACAAGAACGCTTGCTGAACGCTTTAACCGAAAGTATAATGACATCTTCACTGTACCTGAAGTGAAGATTCCAAAAGAAGGCGCTCGGATCATGTCTTTAACAGACCCGACGAAAAAGATGAGCAAATCCGATCCGAACCAAAAATCCTTCATTACCTTATTAGATGAACCAAAGCAGCTTGAAAAGAAAATTAAAAGTGCAGTCACTGATTCAGAGGGCATCGTCAAGTATGACAAAGAAAACAAGCCTGGAATCGCCAACTTGCTGACGATTTATTCTGTTTTAGGTAACGTATCTATTGAGGCGCTTGAACAAAAGTATGAAGGCAAAGGCTATGGTGAGTTTAAAGGAGATCTTGCGAACGTTGTAGTTGATGCTTTAAAACCAATACAAGATCGATACTATGAACTCATTGAGTCAGACGAGCTTGACCGCATTCTTGACGAAGGCGCTGAAAAGGCAAACCGCGCGGCAAACAAAATGCTGAAAAAAATGGAGAATGCGATGGGTCTTGGCAGAAAACGCAAATAAAAAAAGCTTGCAGCTCATCATGCTGCAAGCTTTTTCTAATTCACTTTTGACTCGTTTTCCATTTCCCAAAGCTTTTCGAAAAACGGCTGTCCTTTAATCATTTTTTCACAGAATGCTAAATGGTTTTCAGACCACCCGTCAATTGTTTCATTGTAAAGCATGTTCCAAATCTCCTCGAATGACATTCGTTTGATTTGGTTGTACATACGTGGATTCCATTCCGTATACCAATACGCAATTTCCGCCCTATTTTGAAGTCCTTTTAATTGATCGAGCGCCATAAACATGAGCTGCTTCAGCTGTCTTTCTTTTCTCGTTAATCCACTGATGTGCTGCGGCGGCAATGACAAAATATGATACTCTTTCGTCGACTCAAGACTGTCTTTAGAGAATTCATATTCCTCTGCCTTGACATCTTTCACCATTTCATACACCAGTTGCTCCTGTCTTGGGATTAAGCGGCTTTTTCTCACAGGAATGGAATACCCTATCGTATCCACAGCAATGATGCGGATGCCATCCGTTACCACAAAGCAATACTCTAATTTTCGCCGTTCATGATTTTTTCGAATATATGATTTCTCAAATACAGATTCTAGCAGCGTTTTCGGCAGCTCTGATAGATCATTCTCTATGTAATCAAACAAAGGACTCTGCACCTTGAGTAAAGGCACTTGATCTAACAACTCGACACTGTCCTCCTTGCGCCACTCATGAAAATGGCACACATTGTAGCCATTTTCTTCCCCTTCAAACCAATTCACCCATACGTCATGAAGAAATAACATAACCAATCCCTCACTTTTTAAAAACTGTTGTCCACAGTATGGGCAAGGGGTATAGAAATTATTCCAACTTTATCAAAACTTCCAGCTGAACGACGGTTTGCATTTCTTTATTTCATCAAGGAAACGGAGAACGTATCGCAAAGTTCCATTCAACTTGTTATGAAGGTGTAAACCTTACTTTAGCTTTTTAGGGTCAAGCGCATCTCTCAGCCCATCTCCTAAGAAATTAAAGCATAGGACGGTGAGCAGGATCAGTAAACCTGGGAAAAGCGGATACCACCATGCTTGCACCATAATCGAGAAATTTTGTGCATCTTGCAGCATGTTGCCCCAGCTTGCCGTTGGCGGCTGAATGCCAAACCCTAGATAGCTGAGCGTTGATTCAGCTAAAATGACGGAACCTACTTTCAAAGTAGCAGAGACGATGATAGGACCGATACAGTTAGGTAAAATATGCGAAAAGATAATGACATGGTTTTTCGTTCCAATCGTTCTCGCCGCCAATACAAATTCTCTTGTTCGGAGAGATAAGAATTCACTGCGGATCAGTCTGGCGGTTGTTGTCCAGCCGGTTAAAGCAAAGATCAAAATCAATTTATCAATACCCGGTTTGAAAATCGTCACTAGCGTGATCAATAGAAAAATGTCTGGAATAGACAGCACCACATCAACAAACCTCATTAATACAGAATCAACAAATCCTTTAAAGTACCCTGCTATCGCTCCAACGACGGTGCCAATGGTGATCGCTCCGACCACTGAGACGAAGCCAACTAAAAGAGAGACCCGCGCTCCATAAAGCACCCTTGAGAAAATATCGCGGCCAAACTTGTCAGTTCCCATAAAATGCTCTGCACTTGGCGGCTGGAGCCGCTTCAATAAATCTTGCTGCTCTGGTGCGTAAGGGGCGATCAATGGAGCAAAAATGGCCGAAAAGATGATCACCAATAAAATAACAGAGCCGGCAACCGCCAATTTATTTTTGAAAAATTTCTCACAAAATAAACGCAGCATCGTCTCAGGTTTTGGTGGAAGGCCTTCCTTTAATTTGAGATCAACAGATGGTATTCCCATATTAGGCTGTGCCAATTGTGCTTCAGCTCCCTTCTAATACTCAATACGCGGATCAACGATCGCATATAAAATATCCGCTATTAAGTTTCCAACAACCACTAGCACTGCGGAAATAACGGTCATCGCCATAATCACCGGATAATCTCTCGAAAAGGCTGAATCGATGAACAGCTTTCCAAGACCGGGCCATGTGAATATTTGTTCCACCACGACCGCACCGCCAATAAAGGATGGAATCATGAGGCCAAAAATCGTAATGACAGGCATCAAACCGTTTCTTAAGCCATGCTTGAAAATGATTTTGTTTTCTCTGAAGCCTTTCGCTCGTGCAGTGCGAATGTAATCCTGCCGCATGACATCCAGCATACTCGACCTTGTGTAACGCGTGAGCCCTGCCATATCAGCAGTTGCTAACACAAAGGCTGGTAAAATGATGTGATGAAGCCGGTCAAACACATTAAAATCGGCATTCAAGGTAGAGACTCCACCAGTTGGGAACCACCCTAGATTCACAGATAACACCATAATGAGGATCAGACCAAACCAAAAATTCGGAATAGCCAGTCCGATAAATGATGTAACCGTAATGCCATAGTCAAGCTTTGTATACGGACGTTTTGCTGAAAGGACACCAAATGGGATGGCGATGATCAGGGCAACTAATGTAGAAAAAATCATGAGGATGAGGGTATTTGGCAGCCGTGCAAAGATCAAATCAGCCACGGGGGTTCCCTTTTTTACAATGGATGTGCCAAAGTCACCTTGAAGCATATTGCCAAGCCATTTCATATATTGCACATATTCGGGATCATTCAAGCCGTACTTATCAATAAAGGCTTCCCGGTCTGCGGCACTAATGGTAGGGTCCATCATGAGTGACATCGGATCGCCTGGTGCTGCTTTCATAATGGCAAAGGACAAAATCGTAATACCAAACAAGATGGGAATGGAAAGCAATGTCCTTCTAATGATATATGTAACCATGTGCACAACTCCTTTTTCATCGGATGGCCATACTGTGATATAAAAAGGGGAGAAGACTCCCCTTCTTCACAAGCTTCCTACTGTTCAATCCACCATTTTTCGATTTTGTAATACTCATCTTTCGGGTGGTAAGAGTAGCCTTGGAGATTAGATGGCATTGCACGATGTGAGTTGGCATAATAAAGGAACGTATACGGCTGGTCTTCTGCGATCAGCTCATAAATTTTTTCATACGCCTTCGAATATTCTTTTCGATCGCTTAAGTTCTTGGCATCGACTAGCAGCTGATCGACCTCTTCATTTTTATACCAAATGTTATTCAAGCCTTTTTCTGACTGACTTGAGTGGAAGATGCTGAATTGATCAGGGAATGTTGCAAGGCTCCAGCCGAGCAACAAAGCATCATAATCCCACTTAGGCGGTGTCGTCTGTTCAATTAATGCACTGAACTCCACAATTTGCGGCTTCGCTTCAACGCCAATTTCTTTGAGCTGCTGCTGTACAACAACAGCGATATCTTCACGCACTTTGTTTCCTTGGTTCGTCTTCAATACAAAGGAGAACTTTTTGCCACCCTTATCAAGATAGCCATCTCCATCTGAATCCTCCCAGCCCTCTTCTTTAAGCATCTTTTTCGCTTTTTCTTGGTCAAATTCAAACACTGGGACATTTTCACTCTTAGGATAGTTCCATGACAGCGGACTTTCCGGAATGTTGGCTACTTTCCCGTCTCCATCTAACACTTGATCGACAATCGTTTGACGATCAATGGCATGTGTAAGAGCTTGGCGGACCTTTTTACTTTTGAAGAGATCATTTTTCTGGTTCCAGCCAATATATGAATAATTGAGCCCTAGATCAGATTCAATTTTGATGTTGCTGATTTTTTCAGCTGTTTGCAGCTCTGCTCCCGGTACAGCAAAGAAATCAATATCACCTGCTGATAGCTGGGCAATGGCTGCATTTTGATCAGGAATGGTTTTAATGGTGACCGTATCAAGGTATGGACGGCCATCCCAATAATCATCAAAGGCTTCTAGTTTGACATAGTTTCCTTCTTTCCACTCTGCAAATTTAAATGGACCTGAACCGATTGGTTTTTTTCGGTTAAATTCATTTTCGCCGAGATCCTTGACAGGCACATCACCTAAAATATGCTTAGGCAAAATGCCATAGCTTCCTAGTGTGACATTATAAAAATACGGATCTTTTTTATTGAGCTTGAATTCAATAGAGTAATCCCCTGTCTTTTTGACAGAATCTAATACTTCAAAGCCTGATCCACGCTCTCCGTTGTAGTCCTTATTGATCGGAATGCTGTATGTAAACACAACATCATCAGCAGTCAATTCTTCACCATCATGAAACTTCACACCTTTTCTAATGGTCACATCAAACTGCTTGCCGTCATCAGATTCTTTAATATCCTCTGCCAGCGATAGCTGCGGGTTGAGTTTTCCGTCTGTTTGAAGTAAGAAGCTGTAGATTCTTTCCTCAATATCAGAGCTTGCCACATCAGTTGAATAAAGCGAGTTAAATAACGTAGGCTCTGCAATTGAACCAATGACAAGGTCTCCGCCTTGTACAGGCTTACCAGTGGATTTCTTTTCACTCTCTCCAGATGTTTTATTTCCACCAGAGCAAGCCGCAAGTATCAGTGTAAAGATCAGCAGTAAACTGACCAGAATGGACTTTTGATTTCTACCTTTCATGTACAATTCCCCCTATCTTTTTTTAGAAATGATGACAGATGCCGCTTTATCCCCCCTCTCAAAGATGAGATCATACAAGCTGTTTTAAGCGTCGTAGAGATGGCAGGCAACAAAGTGGTTCGTTCTTAATTCCTGAAATGTTGGTGCTTTTTCTTTACAGATTTCTTTCGCATGCGGGCATCTTGTGTGAAACACGCAGCCTTTTGGCGGATTCGCAGGGCTTGGTAAATCACCTTGCAGCATAATCCGTTCTCTCTTCACCTGACCTTTTTTACGGGTGATCGGAACAGAAGAAAGCAGTGCCTGAGTATACGGGTGGAGTGGTTCATCGTACAGACTGTGCTTATCTGCAAGCTCCATCATTTTGCCGAGATACATGACGCCCACTCTATCACTAATGTGCCGGACCACACTTAGGTCGTGAGAGATAAATAGATAGGTCAGGTCAAATTCCTCCTGAAGCTCCTCCATCAGATTAATGACCTGAGCCTGAATGGATACGTCGAGTGCTGAAACAGGCTCATCTGCTATGATCATCTCGGGATTCATGGCAAGCGCACGAGCGATGCCGATCCGTTGCCTCTGACCACCAGAAAACTCATGCGGGTAGCGATTCGCAAAGCTTGGATGAAGACCTACCTTTGATAAAAGCTGTTCTACTTTTTCATTTCTTTCTTTTAAGGAGTATAAATGATGTGTTTTGTAGGGTTCTTTGATGATGCTTCGAAGTGTTTTTCTAGGGTTGAGTGATGCAAAGGGATCTTGAAAAACCATTTGGATGTTTTTTCTTGTAGATTGTCTTAGCTTTGATTCAGATACGTGAGAGATATCTTGCCCTTTAAATAGGATTTGACCGTCTGTTGGTTGATATAAGCGAATCATTGTCCGTCCTAATGTCGATTTACCGCATCCTGACTCCCCGACAATGCCTAACGTTTCACCTTTATAAAGCTTGAGGTCTATGCCGTCAACAGCTTTGACCGCACCTACTTTCTTCTGCAAAATTCCCGCTTTAATTGGAAAGTGCTTTTGAATATTTTTCAGTTCAAGAATGGTTTCTTTCTCTGGAAGATCTGTCATTTGTGGCTGATTTTCAGCAAGTGTCATGTTTGGCTTGCCTCCTCATATAAGAAACACCTGACGCTTCTGCCGTTTTCTAATGTTTTCAGCTTGGGCAGTTCCCCCATGCAGCGATCTTTGACTTTCGGGCATCTAGGAGCAAAGCGGCAGCCGGCCGGAAGCTGATCTGGCGCAGGGACATTTCCTTTTATCGCCGTTAATGGCTGAATCTCTCCATCAATGACAGGAATCGATTCAAGTAGTCCTTCTGTGTAAGGATGAAGTGGCTCATCAAACAATTCCTCGACGGTTCCATTTTCAACAACCTGTCCGCAGTACATGACAATCACTCGATCTGCCACTTCAGACACGACACCTAAATCGTGTGTTATGAGGAGAATCGATGTACCAAATGTTGCACATAAATCTTTCATTAAGGTGAGCACCTGCGCTTGAATGGTCACATCTAGTGCGGTTGTCGGTTCATCTGCAATGAGAAGCTTCGGATCACAGCTTAGCGCAATGGCAATCATGACTCGTTGACGCATGCCGCCGGATAAACGGTGCGGATAATCTTTGATGATTTGTTCTGGGCGAGAAAAACCAACAAGCTTCAGCAGGTCAATCGCTTTTCTGGTGGCTTCTTTTTTTGAAATTTTTTTGTGATAGATGAGGATTTCAGTTATTTGTTCCCCGATGGTTAAGACCGGATTAAGTGAGGTCATGGGTTCCTGAAAGATCATGGATACATCATTACCGCGAATACTGCACAATTCCTTTTCACCATATGTAACAAGGTCTTTTCCATCAAGCTTGATGGAACCGTCCATCATTTTTCCACCAGTCCCATTGATCAGACCCATAATGGATAAGGACGTAATGCTTTTGCCAGATCCAGACTCACCGACTAATGCGACAGTTTCTCCTCTGTTGATGCTAAAATCAACGCCATCAACAGCAGGTATCGGTTCCTTTTTTCGAAAAAAATATGTTTTTAAGTTTTGCACTTCAAGTAGCACGCTCATTCATTCGCTCCTTTCTCCATAGATCAATAAAACCGGATCAAAATATTCCGTCTTTTTAGAATAAAAAGAATAATCAAAATTTATATTTGTATATTATTACATCAGCATGACGAAATCAAGAAGTATTTAGTAAATTTGTAATATATCTCTTTTTATGTGAATGATTCACTTTATGATTCTATCGCTTTTAAAAAGGTGTCGGCTGGCTCTGCAATCATAGACTCCTCGCTCATTCGATGCTCACTGAAATACTTTTTCACGATATAAAACCCAGTGGCGTAACCAAGCATTTTGGGGTAGTTCCCTTTTCCATAAAGGAGGTTCTGTATCAGTCTTTCGTCGTCCTGGACTTTCTTATGAAGGTGACTGGATACCCATTTCTTGTACATGCGCTGCAGCTGCGCTTCGTCATATAATGTGGTCCATCTGGCTGTCAAGCTTTCTCCGTATCTATGATACACAGCATATTCAGCCAACCCTTCCATCATGATTGTATCAAGGAATGTAAAATCTTTTTCTTCTTTCGTGAGAAAATGCAACCTGCATACATGGTGATATTCATGTGTCAGCAATGTACCGATACGCTCTTTCGGGGTATTTGGCGATAAAAAGAGAAAAACCTTGTCATCAAATGCCATGCCGGATTGATAATAAAATTGCTCTCTGATTTCTTTACTGCTCTCATTTACAGGTAAAATAAACACAGGGACGTCAGGGCCTCCCCACTGTTTTTGCAGCTTTTTGTATTCTTTCATGACGAGCTTGAAGTACCCTTTTTCTTTGAGCTCGTCGATCATTTCCTGGCATGGGTTCCAAGACCGCACCATCCCGTGATGCTGTAAATGGGAGAGAATAGAGGACCATTCCTTTTCTGCTGCTCCTTTAAAATAAGGGACAAAGCGCGCCGCAAGCTCCTGAAATGATGATGATTGATGGATGAGATATTGTGTATTAATCAGACCCATACCGTTTAACACCTCCATTTTCATCATATGCAAAAAGGCGGCGATCTGTTTATTGATCGCCGCCTGCTCAGGAAGTATTACGCTTCGTATTTTTTGAAGATAATTGTCGCATTATGCCCGCCAAAACCGAGTGAATTACTCAAAGCAACTTGAACTTCTTTTGAACGTGCCTCATTTGCTACATAGTCAAGGTCACATTCTTCATCCGGTGTTTCAAGGTTAATCGTTGGAGGAATGACGCTGTCTTTAATCGCAAGAACAGAGAAAATCGCTTCTACTCCGCCTGCTGCGCCAAGTAAGTGACCTGTCATTGATTTTGTCGAACTGATCGCAAGCTGATTCGCATGCTCTCCGAATACTTCTTTAATGGCCATTGTTTCAAATTTATCATTGTAAGGTGTGCTTGTTCCGTGGGCATTGATATAATCAATTTCTTCCACAGTCAAACCTGCATCTCGAATCGCTTCTTTCATTGCGCGGACGCCGCCTTCTCCGTTTGGAGCAGGTGCAGTAATATGGTATGCATCACCAGTCGAACCGTATCCAACGATTTCTGCATAAATGGTCGCACCACGTTTTAACGCATGCTCTAGTTCTTCAAGAATAATAACCCCAGCGCCCTCACCCATGACAAATCCGTCACGGTTTTTATCAAATGGACGGCTTGCTGTGTCTGGATCAGGATTTGTTGAAAGGGCTTTGTTCGCACAGAAACCTGCAAACGACATTTTTGTTAACGGCGCTTCTGTTCCGCCTGTGATCATGGCATCAGCATCTCCGCGCTGAATGACTTTAAATGCATCACCAATTGAGTTTGTACCTGTTGCACATGCTGTGACTGTACAAGAGTTAACTCCTTTTGCGCCAAGTGCAATTGAAATTTGTCCTGTCGCCATATCTGGAATCATCATTGGGACAAAGAATGGGCTTACACGTCTTGCCCCTTTATTTGAATACACTTCAAACTGCTCTTCAAATGTTTCAAGTCCGCCAATACCAGACCCAACCCATACACCAACACGCGGTGCGATTTCATCTGTGATTTCAAGGCGTGAATCTTCTAAAGCCTTTTGAGCAGCAACAACTGCATATTGAGTGAAGCGCGCCATTTTTCTCGCTTCTTTTTTCTCCATGTAATCTTCGATGTTAAAATCCTTTAGTTCTGCAGCTACTTTTGCGGTATATTCACTTGAATCGACACGTGTGATCGGTCCAACACCTGATACACCTGCTACAGCATTTTTCCACGTTGTCTCTACATCGTTGCCAAGAGGTGTCAAAGCACCTAATCCTGTAACAACTACTCGCTTTTTATCCATTAATTTGTGCACCTCTCTCTTTTATCGGCCCCATCGCATAGCGATTGCGCCCCACGTTAATCCGCCACCAAAACCAACCATTACAATCACATCACCGTCATGAATTTTTCCGGCTTCGATTTCTTCACATAGTGAAATTGGAATGGATGCTGCTGATGTGTTTCCATATTTATGGACAGTCTTCGACATTTTTTCGACTGGCAGCTCTAAGCGTTCGCGTGCTGCTTCCATAATGCGAATATTTGCTTGATGCGGGATCAAGAAATCAACGTCTTCTTTCGATAGTCCAGCTTTTTCGATGACGTTTACACTTGACTCGCCCATTTGTCTTACAGCAAATTTAAATACTTCTCGTCCATTCATGATTGTATGATCTTTTTCATCTAAGTACAAGTGCTTCCCGCCACTTCCATCGGCTCCAAGCTCAAATGATAGAATTCCTTTACCTTCGCTGACTGATCCTAACACAGCAGCACCTGCTCCATCTCCAAACAAAACAGCTGTATTGCGGTCATCCCAGTCGGTAATGCGAGAAAGCTTTTCAACGCCAACGACAAGCACGTGCTTGAAAGTTCCTGATTCGATAAATTGTTTTCCAGTAACAAGCCCATACATAAAGCCAGCACAAGCAGCGCTAATATCCATTGCACATGCTTTATGTGCACCGAGCTGTTCTTGAATCATACAAGCGACTGTCGGAAATGCTTGATCTGGCGTGACTGTCGCCACAAGAATCATATCAATATCTTCTGCAGCCACATCTGCGTCAGCTAATGCTTTTTTTGCAGCAGCAAGCGCCATATGTGATGTATTGACATCATCAGATGCAATTCTTCTTTCTTCTATACCTGTTCTAGTACGAATCCACTCGTCAGAAGTTTCAACCATTTTTTCTAAATCATGATTTGTTAATACTTTTTCAGGTATATAGCGGCCAAGGCCAATAATTCCAGCATTCATTGAATAAGACTCCTTTTACTCATACGAGCATGTGATATTGTGATCTTATATTAGTATCTGGTACTAATTTTACCTTATTTTTTTCTCCTTGGCAATACAAACGTCTAACCTTTCCTCTCCCTTTTTTCATAGATTAATGATATACCAATAGTAGAAAGGAACATGTGATATGGCGCAAAAGGATATTTTCTCGGCAATGATGTTTGGTCAGCCACTTGAAAAGGAGAAAAGCAAGACAGAAGCAAAGGAGGAACGTGCGGATACACCTTCAAATGATGACTCAATCGACTATATGCATGTCATGAATCAGATCGGGAACATTATGAACTCGATCGACGAGCTGAAGCCTGTGTTTAAAGATGTTGGCCCTATGATTAGTGCCTTCAAGAAAAAATTATTATAAAAAAAAGCCACTATTGTGTGGCTTTTTCTGATTCTGCATCTGCTTTTCCAAGCTCATATGCCTCTTGCATGACCGATGTAAATAATGATAGAAGCGGCTGAAGAGCTTCAGGCTCAAGCTGAATCCCCGCTTTATCTAATTCTTCTTTTGCCTGCGGGAAATACTTCATGGCAATTTGTAAAAACTCCATCGATTTTTCGTGCTGCATGTTCAATGTCCTCACTTTTCATTTGGCAGTTTGCCTGTTTTTTTGTAATACGCAATATCACTCTCAATGTCTTTCACAAAAGCGCAGTCAATGGTTGAGCTAAATTTCCCCATTTCGATCACTCCTTCTTTAAAGTCAAAGGAGTACTCATCTTGTTCGTTTAGCTTGCCTTCATTAAACTTCTTCGCAATGATACTGTACGCTTTATCGACATGCTGTACTGTGCTCGTTAAGACGGTATGACTTCCGAGGTTGGATTGATCGGTGACATACCCGATAGCTGATAAATTATCGGCTTTGATTTGTTCAATGACAGGGATATTATAACCATCACCTGCTGGATACACAACATCTACGCCTTGTTTTTTCAATTTTTGATACAGATCCACAGCTTTGTCAGCATCGTCCCAGTTTTCGACAAATTCTGCTAGCACTTGCACATGTTCATCTTGATATTTTGCGCCTTTGATAAAGCCGTCTACTTCGCTTTGCCAATCGTATGTAGCAAGAATACCAATCTTTTTGGTTTTTGACATATGTGCTGCTGTCATGCCTCCGAAAAAGCCCATGGCTTCTCCTTTAAACGTCACGTTTGTGACATTGTCAGCCTGAGGCTTGTTTCCATTGACCGTAATAAATTGTGTTTTGGGATAATCTTCACTGATCAAGTTAAAAATTTCGCTGTATTCATTGCCATGGCCAATGATCAAATTGACTCCTTTTTTATGGAATTCTTCAATGGCATCAACGATTTTCTCCTTGTCGACCATTCCTTCCTTATAATAAACATCTACACCAAATGTCGATTGGATACTTAGTAAGCCTTTATAACCTTTCGTTCCCCAAACTTGATCATTAATCGTATCGGGGACGAGTAAACCCACCTTCTCAATATGTCCTTTTAAAGGCGCCTGCGAGCAGGCAGATAATAGGAGAAGGAACGAAAAGATCATGACAAGCCGTTGGTACTTCATGCCATGTTCAACTCCCTTTGCAACATGCAGGCATGAACCTGTATGTTAAATATAGGTTTATTTTATACTGAAAAAAGATAAGATGGAAGATCATTCTTGCTTTTTGTCGAAAAATGTTGAGTTTTGTCTTTTCCAATCTGCGATCATTTTTTCTGCTTGTTTGTCATCTGTTTGGCTTTCTACCTTCAATTGATGCGTCATATCCTGTCTTTGGTTGGTGCTCGACGCCCACTTCAAAAGTTCCTTTGCGACATCTTCTACAAAAACTGAGTGGTCATTCTTTGTTCTTCTTTCTTCATCGAGTGTCCACGGTCCGAACATGCGAGGAAGAATAACAGCTGGCACGTTCTGTTTGGACAGTTTGTCTTCGGGTTCTTCGAACAGTATCCGGTACATGCCATGCTTCGCTTTGATGTCTGTCTCTCTTTCATGTGGTTCCTCTGATTGAATAAAGATCAGGTCATACGTCTCTTTGCCATCCTGAAGGTCAATGACTCGGACGAGATCATTCCGGCCGAGCCACATCATCCGCTCTTCTAATAGCATCTTTTGCTTTTCTGTATACTCATGAGGACACGTGATATCCACTTGAATGCCCTCTTTCATCATATATTCACAAAGTGTCAGGCCAAAAAATTCATCTGCACCTATGATCAGTCCTGTTTCCATGTTCATGTCCCCTTTTTTAGCATATCAAATAAAAAGAAGAGCCCTTTCCATGAAGGGCTGTTATCATCCTATTCATTACAATTCTCTTTCATGCGATTTATAAAACTTGTGAATGGACTGAAAGATTCTTCTTGGATGATCAAACATATGCAAGGTGAGATCGACCTGACAATGTTCTGAATTCCTCATATGCTGATCGATAAAAGGCTTTGCGTGAAGTTCATATGAATATGGTGCGCCACTTAGTCTTTGCCATATATGAATCGGTACATGAGCTGAATGAACGGGGCAAGAAGGCAGCGGATACGTTTCAGCTTCCTTTTCAGAGCAGCCATAGCTCTGCGTCAACTCTTTGATCAGCTGTTTGTAAAAGAATTTGTGTTCCTTTTCTCTTTCTCTTTGTGCATGCAGATGCAAACATGGATTCACCATCGCAATGGACCTTAGCACTTCTGGCATCTCTTCGGCAAGGCTCATGGCGACAAGTGACCCCATCCCCTCCGCCAGCACATGAATTTCCCGGTTTAATATTTCTTGTTTTAATGTGTGATGAACGAGCTGCTTTGCACTAAAAACAGCATCTTCGCATCCCCAGTGATTCCCATGAAGATGACTATTAAACAATGTATATCCTTCATCCTTTAAGGCAGTTAAAAGCTGGTTTCTTCCATAATGCTGAAGCCAGAATGATGTATTTTCCTGCACAAAGTGATTTCGGTCACCGAGGATAAGAATGCCAAAGCCATTTGGTTTTTGAGGAAGGTGAATGACGTTCCACTGGGAACCAAGCTGAAAAAACCGTTCGCTTACACCCATATGGCCAGCCTCCTTTCAGTGATTCTGCTTTCTATGATATGAACAACAACTCTTGTAGGAATAGGGAAATCCCCTAAAGACAGAAGAATTCTTTTCATTTTTATAGCAGAAGGTCTAAAAATGGTCACATAAAGGCGGAAAACAGTCTTTTCCCTTAACTCGTATCTATGGTATGATAATCAATAGATTGTTACATAAAGGACGGTGGGATTATGCATTATATTATCACCCTCATTTGGACTTTTCTGCTGACACATATGGCTGGTTACATCGTTGCATCAATGAATGGAGCTGCTTATGATTTTACTTTGACTTCCATTCTTGCCATTGTGTTTACGGTTATTTTATTCATCTTTGCTGAAGTAAGTCCAATGAAAGAAACGGAAAGTTCAACAAAACACTCTTAATACGTAAGTTACTAAAAAAGAGCTAAAATGATGATTTTAGCTCTTTTTCTTCTTTTCAGCGTGATTTGAAAACGGTTGAAGCCTAGGATGTTGTACCGGAGCGATTTTGACATTCGTGAGCACCGGCACGCAGGACTGACAAAAAATGCGAGGTTTGTCTTCACGCTAAAATCCCCTGTCTTGAATACAGGGGATTTTTTATTGGTTTACATCTCAACCGTTTCAGAGTTCTGTTTGTCTGCTGTCAAATGGCTTTTCGCAAGCCCTGTAAACAGGAAGATCGCGATGCCTGATAAAATTTCAAGCACTCCTCCGCCAGCAATGACAAGTCCCGCTCCAAATCTTTCTGCCAGGACGCCCGATACGACTGCTGCAAGCGGGAGAAAGACATTTGATGATGCATTGATCACAGCATATACTTGCGGCTGATCCTCCTGGTCAACTGATGTTTGAATAATGACCATTTCCGGTACATTAATCGCACTGACGGCGGCGCCAAAAATAAAGGAAGCAAGCAGAACGACCGGCAGCCATGTGCTCATCCCTGTGATAAAGAACGCTGCACCTTCAATCATTCCAGCGACAATAAAGAACAAACCAAATCTTTTAATTTTCACCTTTGCCAGCGCAAAGCCCATCATAAATGCGCCCACTGCGGCAACGCCTCTTAAAATGGAATACACCATTGAATCACTTTGCAGCGCTTCTGCTACGTATACAGCGGATAGTGCCTGCCACGGGGCAGCTGCGACATTCATTAAAATACAATACAGCGTCAGTGCAAATAAAATGTGATGATTTTTGACAACAAGGAAGCCTCTTTTTAAGTTATACAGATATGTATTCTTTGCTTGTTTAATGCCCGCTGCTTTTTCTTCGTCTGTCTTCTTTAGTTTGACGCCAATGATAAACAGGCCAGATATGATAAATAAGGCAGTTGTGATCAGCAGTGTATCTGCAGGTCCAATTAATTTGACCAAGAGACCCGCTACCATCACTGCTGCAAGTGCGACAATTTCAAAAGAAGATTGCAGGATCGCATTTGCTTTTTGAATGAGATGCTTTGGAACAATCTGCGGTAAGATGGCCACAGAAGCTGGGTTATACGCTGCACCTGTTGCCGATTGAATCACCATTAATGAGATCAATAACCATAGGGGCAATAGATGCGAAAAGTGCAGTAGTGGAATAATGAGTACAATTGTTGATCGAACGACGTCTGAAGCGAACATCCATTTAGACAAATGGTGCTTTTTCATAAGAGGTCCTAGTATTGGGGCTAACAATGATGAAGGAAGAACTGTCACCGCTAGAAGAAGTCCTGTACCGAGCGCTCCATCCCCTCTTAATATCAATAGCCAAAGAACGGATGTAAAAGCAAAACTTTCTCCAGTATTTTTAATGAGTCTTGATATGAATAATGAGGTGAAGCGTTTATTCCAAACACTTTCACTGAGATTCGTCTTTTCCATCACACAAATCCTTTCAACATCTCTATTAATAATTACATATTTTACCTTACATTCTCTTTTTTTCATACTACTTGTTTGAAAATTTGAACTTAATTGTTTTTTATTATAAAGAAAAAAGAGGCATGACACATGCCTCTAAAGACTTATTCACATGGACTCTTAGTCAATTGCTTACGGCTTTCTTTGGTAGGTCCAAACACGGTTATGGTTCGAGTTATCCGGAAAGACGTCGCCTGCTTTGAGCTTAATCTTTAAAGGATCTTTCACCATACTTCCGGTTTCACCGATTTCGATATAGACACCATTATTAGGTGCTTTATTCCCAGATTTAAACTGATGCTTCTGACCCATTTTCATCCTCCTTTCTCGATTGTTGTTATTATGTCCCTTCCATTGCCTCTCCAATCCAATATGCAAAAAGTCCCTGCTCATACGAGTCAGGGACACATTTTGGTTTATTTGGTTTGTTGATACATGAGCTCTTTGATTAACGCTTTTTGCACATGAAGGCGATTTTCTGCCTGCTGAAATACTCTTGAGTGCGGCCCGTCAATAATGTCTGCTGTTACTTCTTCTCCGCGGTGTGCAGGCAGACAATGAAGGAAGATATAGTCCTTTGCTGCATGACGCATCAGTTCATCATTGACTTGATATTCTTTAAATTCAGCTAGACGTTTCTCTGTTTCCGCCTCCTGCCCCATGCTTGTAAACACATCTGAATAAATAACATCAGCATCTTGAACAGCTGCGACAGGGTCTGTCGTGACGATCACTTCTGCGCCTGATTGTTTTGCAAACTCACGTGCAGTATCTGTCACGTCTTGGAGTGGTTCATAGCCTTTTGGGGATGCGACCGTAATGTCACAGCCTAGCTGCGCACAGCCGACCATCAAGGAGTGAGCCACGTTATTTCCATCTCCGATATACGCCACTTTGAGTCCTTTTAGTGTCCCTTTAGCTTCTTTCATCGTCAATAAATCAGCAAGTGCCTGACATGGATGGGAGTAGTCCGTCAGTCCATTGATGACTGGAATGGACGCGTATTTTGCAAGCTCCTCTACCTTCTCATGTTCAAAGGTCCGAATCATAATGCCATCTACATAGCCAGACAGCACCTGGGCGGTATCACTAATCGTTTCTCCTCTGCCAATTTGCAAATCATTTGAGCTGAGGAAGAGCGCGTGTCCTCCTAGCTGCGTCATTCCCGCTTCAAACGATACACGGGTTCTAGTAGAGGATTTTTCAAAGATCATCGCTAACGTCTTCCCTTTGAATAAATCCTGATATGGATTTTGTTTCATTTCTTCCGCTTTTTCAATTAAGTACGCAATGTCTTGGATAGAGAAATTCTTTAACGATAAAAAGTCTTTTCCGTATAATGCTGGTTGCACGTCTACTTGATTCATGCCGTCACTTCCTTTTTATATAATTCATGGAGAGATACGGGCGACACATCTCCCTCTTTCCCTTGCAGGAATGCTTGAGCTGTTTCATATTCGGTTAGTACTTGAACACCATGTGTGAGAGCTTTTACACGCTGCTCTTTTGCCTCTTCATCTTCCCCTAAATGAATGTGAAGAGATTTATCGCCTTGTTGCAGCCAAGATTCAAAGCTGCCAGTCCAGACATCAAAGCCTGCATGTTTCGCTTCATCTATTAACAGTTCACTACCCTGTATAAAGAGACTTCCTTTCTGACGCCAGATGGACGCAAACACTTTTTTTAAGGCGCTTTCGACGTTTTTGCCTACACACATTCCTTCACCTGTTGCTTTCATTTCTGGTGTCAGTTTTAAATCGATATCTTGAATGGCATGTGATGAGAAAACTGGGAATTTGACAGCTGTTCCCCCTTTGTTTTTCGTTGAAGGGTTCAGTTCTTCAAGCGTCGCACCAGCTAATAACTGTGTTGCCAGCGGAATCATTTCAATGCCCATTACCTTACTGACTACTGGGACAGTCCGGCTTGCCCGAGGATTCACCTCTAATACAAGTGCCTGATCACCTTTGATCACAAATTGGATATTCATAATGCCCTTGAATGCTAATTTCTTCGCTATTTGTTCAGATGCGTTATACACCTGCTGTTTGATCTCCTCGCTGATGGAGACACTTGGTAAAATGGCAAAGCTGTCACCTGAGTGCACGCCAGCTTTCTCAATATGCTCAACGATCGTTGGAATGAAGGTCGTTTTTCCGTCAGAAATGAGATCCACTTCAACTTCTTTTCCAGTGACGTATTCATCAATTAAGATCGGATATGGCAAATGATCAGGCTGATCAAGCAGTGACGTTAATTGTGCTTCAGATTGAACAACAATCATTCCCATTCCGCCTATGACATACGATGGGCGAATTAGCACAGGGTATCCGATGCTTGCAGCATGCGCGAGTGCTTCTTCTTTTGAATGAGCAGTAGCTCCTTTTGCATGAGGAAGCTTCAGTTCATCAAGAAGCTGATAGAACAAATCACGATCTTCTAGCGCATCTAGTGTGTCAAAGGACGTACCTAACAAAGTGACACCGGCTTTTTCCAAGCCTTCTGCTACGTTGATCGCTGTCTGCCCGCCAAATTGGACGATGACGAAATCAATTTGTTCCGCTTCCACAACGTTTAAGATATGCTCTAATGTAATGGGTTCAAAATATAAACGATCTGCAATCTCATAATCGGTACTTACCGTTTCTGGATTGTTGTTCATCATGATGGTTTCAAATCCAAGCTTTTGCAAGGTGAGAACCCCATGTACTGCACTATAATCAAACTCGACTCCTTGCCCAATTCGAATTGGACCAGAGCCAATGATCAATGCACGCTGCTTTGTTTTCTCCTGATGCTCTCCATCACTTTTCCCAAAGTATGTGGAATAGAAATAATTCGTTTTCGCATCAAATTCCGCAGCACAAGTATCGACAATTTTAAATGAAGCGGCAATGCCATATTCTTGGCGAAGCTGTCTAATTGCCTCTTCACTGCTTCCCGTGAGAGAAGCGATCGTTTCATCAAGAAAGCCCTTTTCCTTTACCTTTTTCAAGGTGTCTTTGGATAGAGTTCCCTTATGATTCTTCAGCTCTTGCTCGAGTGTAATCATATGTTTGAACACATGTAAGAAAAATAGATCGATTTTCGTCATTTGATGAATCGTTTCAACCGTTTCTTGTCTAGAAAGAAGCTCCATGACTGCGAAAAAACGACGATCGTCTGGCGTTTTGATTAATTCAAATAATTGTTCAGTCGATTGCTCTTTCAGTTCTGGCAAGTGAAAGCCCTTTGTTTTGATTTCAAGTGAGGCGACTGCTTTTTGAATGGCAGACTCTAAATTACGGTCAATGGCCATGACTTCACCAGTCGCCTTCATTTTTGTGCCTAATTTACGATCTGCATGTTTAAATTTATCAAACGGCCAGCGCGGGAATTTCACGACGACATAATCAAGTGCCGGCTCAAAGCTAGCATAAGTTGTGCCTGTAAGCGGGTTTTTCAATTCGTCTAGTGTATAGCCCACCGCAAGCTTTGCAGCCATTTTTGCAATCGGATAGCCTGTTGCTTTTGATGCAAGAGCTGAAGAACGGCTGACCCGAGGATTTACCTCGATGACAAAGTATTCTTTACTGAGTGGATCAAGAGCAAATTGAATGTTGCAACCGCCGACTACGTCCAGCGCTGAAATAATTTTCAGGCTCGCTGAACGGAGCATTTGATAATCCTGATCCGTTAATGTTTGGGAGGGTGCAACGACAATTGAGTCTCCTGTATGCACACCAACTGGATCGATATTTTCCATGTTACATACAGTGATACACGTATTTTGACGATCTCTCATGACCTCATATTCGACTTCTTTAAAGCCAGCAATGCTTTTTTCTACTAAACACTGATGAATCGGACTCGCTAAAAGGGCTCCTTCAATGAGCGGTTTAAACGCCTCTTCTGTTAAAGCAATTCCTCCACCTTTACCGCCAAGTGTGTACGCAGGTCGAAGAATGACTGGGAAACCTACTTCTTTTGCAAATTGAAGGGCATCTTTCGCATTATCCACAATTTCACTATCTGGCACAGGTTCGTTCAAATGTTTCATGAGAGCACGGAACTTCTCTCGATCTTCACCGTTTTCAATTGTTTCAACTGACGTTCCGAGCAGTGTAACCCCATGCTTTTTCAGCACACCGGCTTTTTCTAACTCGACAGCAAGGTTTAAAGCGGTCTGTCCGCCAAGGTTGGCTAAAAGACCATCTGGTTTTTCCTTTTCAATGATTCTTGTCACTGAATCAACTGAAAGCGGTTCAAAATAGATTTCATCAGCAAATGACTCGTCTGTCATAATGGTGGCTGGGTTGTTATTCACTAAGATGACTTTGTAGCCCTCTTCTTTTAAGGCCATACATCCTTGTGTTCCTGAGTAATCAAATTCTGCTGCCTGACCAATGATGATTGGACCAGACCCGATGACTAGGATGGTTTGTATGCTTTGATCTTTAGGCATGTGCGACTTCTCTCCTTGCTTGTTTCACTTTCTCAATAAAATCATCGAATACCCATTCACTTTCAGCAGGTCCTGGGTGTGCTTCTGGATGAAATTGAACGGACATAATCAGCTTCTCTTTATGAATGAACCCTTCAACAGAGCCATCATTGACGTGAAGGAATTTCACGTCCACTTCTTTGTCATTCATGCTGTTTTCATTCACAACATAGCTGTGATTTTGACTTGTCATGAAGACACGTTTTGATTCTGTATCTTGTACGGGATGATTCGCCCCGCGGTGGCCAAATGGAAGCTTATACGTATCCCCGCCCAGTGCAAGAGCGATTAATTGGTGACCTAAGCAGATACCAAGTGTCGGGAAGGTCATCATGATGTCATGAATGGTCTTTAAATATGGTTTCATTGTTTTGGGATCTCCAGGTCCGTTTGACAGAAGAATCGCATCCGGCTTGATCTCAAACACCTTTTCCATTTGTTTATATGGAATGACTGTTACTTTACAGCCGCGCGCCACAAGTGAATCTGCAATTGACTTTTTATAGCCAAAATCAATGAGCGCCACATGTTCCTCGCCGATGCCTTGTGTGTAAATCTCATCTTCTGTTACCTGAGCTACTACATTGTCTTGTTTCATCGCCGGCGGCGTTTCGTTTTCGTCTACACTTAATACAGCGTTCATTGTGCCATTTGCCCGGATGTTTTGCACGACTGCCCGAGTATCTGTATGTGTAAGAAGCGGAATGTTCCACTTCTGTAAATACTCTTTTAAGCTTACCGCAGCAAGATGGTGAGAAAAATGCTCAGCTGCCTCATAGACAACCACCGCTTTTACTTGTGGCTTTTTGCTCTCAAAATCTTCATGATTGATGCCGTAATTTCCGATCAGTGGATAGGTGAAAACAATGATCTGACCTTTATAGGAAGGATCTGTGAGCACCTCTTGATAACCTGTCATGCCTGTAAAAAAGACCACTTCACCAGTAATGCCAGCTTCTCCTGTCAGATCTCCTTCAAAAGAGGCTCCATCTTCTAAATTTAAATAACCTTTCATGCTTGTGTCACCCCAAAATTGAATAATTAATTATATAAATGCATTTTTATACGTAATTGTGTAAAAAAATTTAAACTGTGACCGTTTCATTTGCTAAAACTTGAATGATCGCTTCTATCGCTTGATCCAATTCTGCTTTTTCCACATTTAGCGGAGGTAATAAACGAAGGACATTCGGACCAGCTGGAAGCACCAGCAAACCCTGTTCTCTAAGAGCTGTGATGTAGTCACCTACTGGCTGATGACACTCAATGCCTGCCATCAATCCTTTTCCTCGTACTTCTTTTACGATGTTCAGCTGTTTGACATCTTGCAGTTTTGTTAAAAGGTAAGCACCCTTTTCTTTGACTTCTGAAAGAAAGTCTTCTTTGAATATGACATCAAGAGTCGCGTTCACAGCTGCCATGGCAAGCATGTTGCCACCAAATGTTGTTCCGTGTGAACCTGGTGAGAAAGCGTCTCCTAAAGCCTTTTTTCCTATGACCGCACCGACTGGGAAACCATTTCCTAGACCTTTTGCAGCTGAGATAATATCAGGATCAAGTCCCGCTTGCTCGTATGCAAATGCTGTTCCTGTTCGCCCAATGCCCGTTTGAATTTCATCTACGATGAGCAGTGCTTGATGCTTTTTGCAAAACGCTTGAACTGCCTCTAGAAATTCTGCTGTAGCAGGATTCACTCCACCTTCACCTTGCACAACTTCCAGCATGACCGCTGCAACATCATCGATTTCACACGCTGACATGGCTTTAGGGTCATTAAACGGTACATAGTGAAAGCCTTCTAGCATAGGACCAAAACCGGTTTTGATTTTTTCTTGACCTGTGGCAGCCATACCAGCATACGTGCGCCCATGGAAAGAGTGCAAAAATGTCACGATATTTGTTTTCCCTGTGGCTTTACGCGCTAATTTAATGGCACCTTCATTTGCCTCAGCCCCGCTATTGCAGAAAAATACGAGATCCCCTGAACTATTTGCTGCCAGCTTTTCTGCTGCTTTTTCTTGCAGTCCATTTTCAAATAGATTCGATACATGCCAAACGTGATCCAGTTGTTCCTTGATGGCTTGATTCACCTTTGGGTGATTATGACCTAAATTCGTGACCGCAATGCCTTGAATAAAGTCTAAATATTTTTTACCATTTGTATCGACTGCCCAAGAACCTGCAGCCTCTTTCACTTCAACATTCCACCGGCCATATGTTTGAAAGAGATGACTCACAGGACCGCCTCCTTTTGTTTCACAATTCGTGTTCCTTTAAAGGTTTCCCCTGTAAATATACTGCCTTTGCCATTCACGATCATGACTTCATCCACATCTCCTGATAAAGCACTTAAAGCTGATTGTACTTTTGGAATCATTCCCCCGGAAATAATGCCTTCATCAATGAGTGTAAGGGCTTCTTGTTCTGTGACGACATCTAACAGCTCACCATTTTTTAAAATGCCTTCAACATCTGTGACAAACATGAGCTTATCGGCTTTCATGGCTCCTGCGACAGCTGATGCTGCTAAATCGGCATTCACATTTAAGGTTTGGCATTCTTCCGTCATAGATAGCGGAGCAATGACAGGAATGAATTGTTTATCCATTAATGCTTCTGCCATTTCAGGATTGACTTCTTTGATTTCGCCAACGTACCCATAAACATCTTGATCGAGAAAATCAGCTACAAGCATCTGACCATCTTTACCAGATACGCCGACAGATGAAATATCATGCTTTGCCAGCTCTGAAACAAAGTATTTATTAACTGTTCCCGAAAGAACCATTTCGGCTACTTCTAACACAGGCTTCGTTGTTTTACGCTGTCCATCAACGAATTCTGTTTTCACTTCTAATTTTTGAAGCATGTTGGTAATTTCAGGTCCTCCGCCATGTACGATAGCTATCTTAAATCCAGCAGCTTGAAGTGAGCGGACATTTTCATAAAAGGTATCTGAAAGTTCTCGAATGACACTGCCTCCACACTTGAACACGATCGTTTTATCCATGTCTATCCCCTTCATTATGTGCGATAGCTCGCGTTAATTTTCACGTAATCATAGGTAAGGTCACAGCCCCACGCTGCCGCTTCACCATTTCCTTCATTCATTTGAATCAAAATCGTAATCTCATCCTGCTCTAGATACGCTTTTGCTTCCTCTTCTGAGAAAGGCTGCGGTTCATTATGCTTAAACAGACATTGTCCGCCTAAATAGACTTCAACCTCTTCTGGTGTAACGGAAGCTGCGCTATGTCCGATTGCTCCGACAACCCGGCCCCAGTTTGCATCTGTGCCGTATACGGCTGTTTTCACAAGACTTGAACCAACGATTTTTTTCGCAATGATGCCGGCTTCCAAGTTGTTTTTAGCGCCTACCACTTTCGCTTCGATTAATTTGGTTGCGCCTTCTCCATCTCTTGCAATCTCTTTTGCTAAATCCTCACAAGCTAGTTTTAAGCCTTCTTTAAACAATGGCCATTCTGGATGCTCTTCATTCAGCGCATCATTTTCTGCCATGCCATTTGCCATCACAAGTACCATATCGTTTGTCGATGTTTCTCCATCGACGGTAATTTGATTAAAGGTCACATCCGTAATGTCACGAAGTGCATTTTGTAAGGCTTCCTGCTCGACATTTGCATCTGTTGTGACAAAGCCAAGCATTGTCGCCATGTTCGGATGAATCATGCCAGAGCCTTTCGCTGCGCCTGAAATGAGAATCTCTTTTCCGTCTATCGTAAGGGTGTATGTTGTATTTTTAATAACCGTATCTGTCGTTAAAATCGCCTCTTCAAAATGGCCTTTTTCTGCTTTTGCTGCTTTCAGCTGCGTGATGCCTTTTTTGATTTTATCCATATCCAAACATTCTCCAATCACACCAGTAGAAGAAACTGCAATGTAATCAGGCGATATCCCTAACATGTCTGCACAGGCTGCCTGCATGTCGTATGCATCTTTCAATCCCTGCTCACCGGTACATGCATTGGCGATGGCACTATTGACAATCACACCTTTTAATTGCCCTGTCTTTTTTAAGCTTTTTTGTGTGACTTGTAGAGGCGCAGCTTGAAAGTGACTTTGTGTGTATACCGCTGCACTCGCTGCTGGTACTTCACTGACGATCAAGCCAAGGTCTTTTTTTGAATAGCGTAATCCAATGTGAATTCCCTTCGCTTCAAAGCCTTTTGGTGATGATACATCACCGTCTATTTTGACAATGCTTTTTTCATTTAATTCAATCATGTTTGTTGTCTCCCCTGTTCTTATGGATAAAGAGGTGTCATTATGAGGCCCGCCTCTTCATGTAAGCCTTTGATGATGTTGAAGTTTTGAACCGCTTGACCGGCCGCGCCTTTCATTAGATTGTCTATGACCGACACGATCGTCAGTCTGCCTGTTCGCTCATCTAAATGAAAGCCGATGTCACAGAAGTTACTGCCATATACTTCTTTTGTTTGCGGGTACACCCCGTGATCTCTCACTCTGACAAAATAGGAATCTTCATAAAAGCCTTTCATCCGCTTCATCAATTCTTCTTTTGTGACATCTGATTTCAATTGTGTATACATCGTCGCCATAATCCCTCTTGTCATCGGGACAAGATGCGTTGAAAATGTGATGTTTGCCGTTTGCGGATTCCATTCTCTTAATACTTGTTCTATTTCAGGTGTATGCTGATGTTCATTCACCTTATAAATTTTAAAGTTGTCGTTTAGTTCTGAAAAATGCGTTCCTAGTGAGGCTGATCGTCCGGCACCGGACACCCCTGTTTTCGCATCTATAATGATCATGGATTCATCAATTAAATTCTGTTTCATCAGCGGTGCTAAGCCGAGAAGAACTGCGGTAGGAAAGCAGCCGGGATTTGCAATCACTTCAGCCTGCTCAATTTTTTCTCGATTCAGTTCAGATAAACCGTACACAGCTTGTTGGACGGATGCTTCATCCGCTGTCCTTCGTTTATACCAAGCTTCGTAAGTTGCTCCATCTTGAATGCGCAGGTCACCTGATAAATCAATGATTGGCACCCCTTGATTCATGAGCTTCGGAGAAAGTTCACTTGATACGCCTGCTGGTGTCGCTAAAAACACAGCATCTGTTTCTTGCACAATGGCAGCCGGATCAATGGCTTTTAATGTTTGATCTGCAATGTTTGTCAGATGCGGATAAGATTGACTGTATGATTGCCCATCACCACTTGATGAATACAATATACATTCCTCCACATGTGGATGGTGCCTTAAGATACGAACCAATTCCGCACCACCGTACCCTGTAGCACCTATAATACCTATTTTCAACGTCAATACACCCTCTTGGTCTTTGTGAAATTATTTAACATTATAACATGTATAAAAATTAATTCAATTGTATATTTAATATTTCCTTTCATTTTTTTTCATAAAAAAATCCACATATCTTCGTGAGACATGCGGATTTCATCTATCGTTTTTGATATTGAGGACCAGAAGCGCACTGCATAAATATAATAAGGAGCTTGCATAAAAAATGAAATGAACGGTAAAGAAATCAGCAAACAGGCCGCCAAGCATAATGGCGATAGATGAAAAAAGAGCTGTCCAAAAATGATAGTGCCCGACTTCTTTCATCCTTTTCTTCTCAGTTGTCAGTTCGGTAACGAGCAGTTTCTCCCCGTGCTTTTGAAAACCACCGAGCGCACCTAGTGCAAGCTGAATCATATACACTTGCTCCACTTCTGTCATATGCGGAAAAAGCAGCAAAAGAAAAGCCATACCAAACGAATGAATGATTAAAAAGAGCCGCCTGTCGGTTGTTTCTGGCAGTTTCCCTAAGAGTAAATGAATAAACGCGCCGCTTAAACCAAACAGACCATACGCGAGACCAAACTGAGAATAACTTGATCCAACATTTTTAATAAAAAGAATGTAAAAAGGGAAGATCAGACTGCTGGCGAAAAACAGCAGACTTTGTGAGTAGACGAACCATTTCATTGCTTTTGCATTCATTGAGTATTGTACCTTTCATAAAAATAGTTGATAAACCTGCCATCTGGATCTGCCTGCTTTTTCTTTTGAAAGAATACATCGGTTTTAGGATATGCCCGTTTCATTTGTGCCTTTGTTTGATAAGGCATGTACGGTAAATAATAGCTTCCATGGTGCCGCAGAGTGACATCTGTCATTTGCCGGATGAGCCGCTTCGCTTCTGCCTTTTCTTCTTTCTCAAAACCGTAATTCACAAGAAGAACAAGTGCAAACATATCTTGTTTTGCATATGAAAGGTCCGCTTTTTCATTTTTTTGTACATAGCGTATCGTGATATTCATTAAATTCAACTCTTCATGTTGTAATAGGTCTCTCATTTCATCGATATACGCACGAAAACGATCAACTGGAACAAAATATTCTTGCAGCACATCAGTGTCAGACTCATTTTCATATTCTAAAAATGCAGAATCAGACCGCATCACATTGTTTCTTGTGATAAACTGTCCATTTTGACTTTGGAAATATTTCTTTTGCAAATTCCATAGCAGATCTTTCCCCATATCAAATCTTCTCGAAAGGCCGAGCATAAATTTTAGGGGAATGACAAGCTGATCTTCTTTGAGCTCCCGATATGTTTCTATCTCTTGATCAGAAGAGAGGGTGTAATTGGTGACATACATCTCTTTCAAAAAGTGTTTTTTCGCTGTTGAGATTCTTGCAAGATGCATGCGTACCTCTTTATTGTCTTTTACATGCTTTTGAAAATAAGCGGTGTATTCACGATAATCAAGAGAGGTTGTTTCCATTTTATATAATTCATCCTTTGTTAATGAAAGTTCAACGTCTAAAATAACGCCAAACAAACCGTATCCTCCAATGACGGCCGTAAATAAGTCATCACCTGGCTTAACTGTGATGATCTCGCCATCTGCTTTTAATAGTCTGAAGGAACGAACTGTGTCAATGAGTGACCCATAACGAATGTCACGTCCATGTGCGTTTGCACTTAACGAACCTCCAATCGTAAAGATATTTTGCGATTGCATCACCTTCACAGCAAGACCGTATGGGTTCACAAATTTTTGAATATCATCCCATGTGGCGCCGCTTTGGACACGAATGGTTTGCTTGTTTTCATCAAATGCTAAAATCTGGCGGAATTTAGTCATATCAAGCACGATCCCGTTTTCATAATACGTGTGGCCGCCCATGCTATGCTGCTTGCCGGCAATTGAAATCGGCAGATGTTTCTCTTTTGCTTCTTCTAATACTTCTTTTAATGTCTGTATTTCTTTACCTTGAACGACTTTTTTTATTTTGACAGGCATGAGATGACTGACATCTGTAAAGGCATCAAGATTTTGACTTTTATGTGCTTGACCTTCACGTATAGTGATTGATACAAAAAATGCAGCAGCATATCCCATGAAAAGAACGATCCATATCCACTTTCGTTTCATTATAGGTACTCCGTTCTTTAAAATTACATCCATTATATCAAGCCATTCTCTCCACCCACCTTAATTTTTCATAAAAAAACCTGGTACGAGTCAAACTCATACCAGGCGTTTTTCATATGGGCTTATTGAATACCAAGTGCGATTTTCGCGTATCTTGACATTTTGTCTCGTGTCCAAGGCGGATTCCATACGATGTGAACTTCTGTTTCTTTCACTTCGGGCAGGTCGCTTAATGCTTTTTTGACTTCATCCACGATAATTGGTGCTAAAGGACAACCCATTGATGTTAAGGTCATGGTGACATCTGCTTTTCCATTCTCATCAAGATCGACATCATAGACAAGTCCAAGATTGACGATGTCGACATTTAACTCAGGGTCAATCACCTGTTCTAGGGCGCCTAAAATATTTTCTTTCAATGCTTCATCCATGATATCCACTCCTTTTTCAACTAGTATAACGTACTTTTACTTTTGGCTAAACGTTTGTGCTTTTCAGGTGCGTCACAAACCAGTCAATCGTTTCAAACATCGCTTGTCTTGAGACCTTGTGGCCTGCTTGTTCATCTGTGATAAAACGAATCAGGTGCGGGTCTTGCTTATATTGGGTTGCCGCTAACTCGTCATATAGGGCTTTTGCGTGGCGATAAGGGACAACAGGGTCGTTTTCCGCATGCCAGAATAACAGCGGTCTTTTGTTCAATCGATCCATTTGCAGCGTTAAATCATAAGGGCGGAGTGCGTCTAATTGCTGTTTGACCTCTTCGTCCGTGATGTCTTTCATCAAACCTTTGTGACGCATGTCCATGATTTGTGCCTGTAGAAAAGTCGTATATTTCGGACTGCCCATCAGGCTGACAGCTGCTTTAATCCAATCATGCTTTGCAAGTGCACCAAAGGTCGTGATGCCCCCCATGGATGTACCAGCAACGCCTATTAGATCGGCGTCAATCAATTGTTTTGCTTGAAAATGTGTTTTGAGTATGTCGATTTCACGAATTTCGTTCAGGACAATTTCCCAGAACTTTGATGCCAGTTCCTCTAAGCTGAGGTTTTCTGACCTTACACCATGATAAGCACAGTCAGGCAAAATGACTCTCATGCCTTTTTTCGCCAAATGAAAGGCGAAGTGTAAGTTGTGCTCACGTGCACTTGTAAACCCGTGTATGAAAAATACAAGCGGCAGCGGTTTTTCTTTATTTTCAGCTTTTACGATATGTAAAAATGGAATATCGTGTTCAATTTGCTCATCAATGGTGATCACAACCTATGAATCCTCCTTTATCATTCCCGTCTTTGTTTATTTTAACATGTAGACAACGAAGATGTGATAAAGATACACTATAGAAAGAGGACCATTACTAACTGCCTCCTATCACTTACAGATCAAAGGAGATTTTATGGAGACTAAACCTTATCTAATCGCACTTGACCTGGATGGCACGTTATTAAAAGATGATAAAACCATTTCTACACACACACTTGACGTCATTCAAAAAGTGAAAAACAGCGGGCATCATGTATGTATATCAACAGGCCGGCCATTTCGTTCCAGCTCTCCTTATTATCAGCAATTACAGCTTGATTCACCGATTGTGAACTTTAATGGAGCGTTTGTCCATCATCCTCTTGATGAAAAATGGGGCAGATTTCACACGTCACTTGATCTTCAAGTTGTTAAACAGCTTGTGGACATCAGTGAGGAGTATAAAGTGCACAATGTGTTAGCTGAAGTACTCGACGATTTGTATTTCCATTATCATGATGAAAAACTCATTGATATATTTAATATGAATGCAAACAAAGTCACTGTCGGAGACCTTAGGAACAACCTTGGAGAGAATGTGACGAGTGTCTTAATTCATGCAAAAGAAGAAGACGTCGGAGCCATTCGGAGCTATTTAACAGATGTTCATGCAGAAGTAATTGATCACAGGCGATGGGCCGCTCCGTGGCACGTGATTGAAATCATTAAAACAGGCATGAACAAAGCCGTTGGACTGCAAAAAATCAGTGATTATTACGGCGTTCCTAAGGAGCGAATTGTGGCATTTGGAGATGAAGACAATGATTTAGAAATGCTTGAATTTGCTGGATGCGGCGTTGCAATGGGCAACGGGATTGATGCAGTGAAACACGTCTCAAATGAAGTCACAGATACGAATGAACAAGATGGGATTGCAAAATTCCTAACGAATTACTTCTCTCTTTAATTTTTCCATTCATACATAGCCGAAGAAAGCGGGCATACTACCGTTAGACAGGTTGACCTGTCAGCTTGTGTAAAGGGGCGGATTCCGAATGGGTAAAAGAAGCAAATCGAAACGCTTTATACAACAAGGTAAAGATTCTGTCAGTCTACATGACGCACGTTTTCCGTATCGTTCCACACTTGAAGAAGCGGCGGAGGACCGGGGACATATGAAGACTGATGCTTCTGGAGGTTCATTGTGAGAAACGAACTTTTTGATCAAGCCAAATCATTTACTGAAGAAGCCCTTACTTCTTCATTTTCATCAGGGTTAGAGCGTCAACAGGCTGTCAAGCGAGCAAAAAATGCCGTATCATCTGCATTTGCCAACTCAACAGATGCAGAAAGAAACCAGCTGCATACCTTCCAAGACCTGCTTGATGATCTCTAACATAAAAAAGCTGTCCACCACTGGACAGCTTTTTCTGTTTCTCATGAAGCAGGAAGCACTTATTTCACATGGAACGTTTTCTTTTCCGTGATTTGCTTCAATCCTTCTGCCTTTCCTTTAAACATGACGACCACTTCATACGTTCCCGGCTCCACACCGTTTGACCACGTATCTTGAAAATCATACGCCTCATCTTTCTTCAGCACAAAGGATTGGATGGCCTGTGTGAACATACGGTCTTTCGAATAGCGGTATTGTTCATTCCCGTTTTCGTCATACACACTTAGCTCGAATTTCTGGCTTGTGTTAAATGTAAATTCAATATCTCGATCTGATTCATTTTTCAGTGACATGTTAAATTGAACCGAAGAACCTTTTTGGACGGGGTCTACTGTGAGTACAACTGTTTTCTCTCCCATTTGACCGGATACCTCCTTGTTTGGTTCATCCTTTTTTTGTTGTCCACAAGCTGCTAAAACCAATAGAACGAGAAGAAGCACCAAACCTTTTTTCATCTTCTACCCACCTTTTAATCTCGTCTAAAAAATCCAAGAATATTGGTTGTTTGAACAATATTCGTAAAGGCTTTTGGATCGACTTCTTTAATAATTTGTTCAAGTTCATACAGCTCATACCTTGTAATAACAACCACCATCATTTCTTTTTGCTCGTTGGTAAACGCGCCTTTCGCTGGTACAGTCGTAATGCCTCTTACCATTTTTCCATAAATGGCTTCTTTGATTTCATCTGCTTTCTTCGTCACAATCATCGCCGTCAGCTTCTCGTGTCTTGTATGGATGGCATCAATGACCCTAGTGGTCACATATAATGTGACAAGGGTATATAATGCTTTCTCCCAACCTTGTAATAATCCTGCTGTAAAAATGATGATTCCGTTTAAAATGAAGAAATACGTTCCAACTGGTTTATCCTTCCATTTCGCTAAAATCATCGCAAGGATATCCAGGCCACCTGTTGAAGCCCCGTATTTCAGCGTGATTCCAATCCCAAGTGCAGAAATCACACCGCCAAACACAGCATTTAATAAAATATCTTCAGAAACGCTCGTCTCTGGTAAAATCCCAAGGAAAATGGTCGTCAGTGCCACACTGATAATGCTATACAAAGTAAAGGAACGGCCAACCTTCATCCAGCCTAAAATGCCGACTGGAATGTTTAAAATAAATAATAGAATCCCTGTTGATAAATAAAATGGCGCATATTGATCGATTAAACTGGATAACAGCTGCGCTACCCCTGTAAAACCGCTCGCATATACGTCAGCTGGGATTAAGAATAAATTCAGTCCAATCGCATTGAGTAATGCACCAATGACGACGACAATGAGTTTTTTTGCTTCTCCAATGAACATGTTGTCATTCCTCCACTACCATTCTCTCTATGGTTTTCCCTAAAATTTAGAATTTGAACACGAAAAGTTGATTTCTATGATATAGTTAGGCTAAAAAGAAGTAAAATATGGCTGATTTTTTTAGAAAGAAGGGATTTTGATGACTGTTCATATCATAGCAGACAGTGCTGCTGATCTGCCTCTTTCTTATTATGATGAACATAACATGACACTCATTCCGCTGCGTGTGTTACTTGGCGAGCAGGAATTTGAGGATTTGATCACCATTGAACCAAAACAAGTATTTGATGCGATGAGACAAGGCGCAAGTCCAAAAACGTCACAAGCTTCACCAAACCGAATCAAGGAAGCCTTTGTTTCTGTCGCACAAACCCATACATCCGCCATCTATGTCGCCTTTTCATCAGAGCTTTCAGGTACATACCAAACAGCTGTGATGATGGCAAACGAAGTGAAGGAAGAATACCCTGATTTCGATTTACGAATCATTGATTCTAAATGTGCTTCACTTGGCTATGGACTTGCTGTCAAACACGCACAATCACTTGCCATTGACGGAAATACAATACAAGAAATTGAAACGTCTGTAAAGCATTTTTGTGAATCTTTACAACATATTTTTACTGTAGACGATTTATCGTATTTAGCAAGAGGCGGAAGAATCAGTAAAGCTTCTGCATTTGTTGGCGGTTTGTTAAGCATTAAACCCATTTTACACGTCGAGGATGGAAAACTGATACCGCTTGAAAAAATTCGCGGACGTAAAAAACTGCTGAAACGCATTATTGAATTGATGAAAGAGCGCGGAACGGACTGGCCGAACCAAACAGTTGGCATTAGTCATGGGGATGATCTTGCACTTGCAGAAGACATGAGACAATTGATCGAAACCGAATTCCACCCAAAAGAAATAGATATTCATATCATCGGTGCTGCTGTTGGTTCCCATTCAGGTCCTAGCACGCTTGCGATCTTCTTTACAGGCAAACCATCATAAAAAGCACCCTTCCCTCAACATATAGGGAAGGGTGCTTTTCTTATGAAAGTTTAAATCGATGAACGGTTTCATTTAACCTCTCCGTCATACTCATCAGTTCTTCTACCTGTTTGTTCATTTGATGGAACGATTGCAGCTGCTCATTGGCCGAGGCAGAAATTTCTTCGCTGCCTGCTGCTGTTTCTTCTACAACCGCACTCATATTTTCAATCGAGTGCAGCACTTGTCCGCCAAGCTCTGTCGATTGAATAATTTGGTCATTTAAAAATGCCATCTCTTGCTTAATATGCTGTGCTTTTGTTTCTATATCTTCAAAGGAGTGTGAGGTTTTGTCCATCGCATCCTGCTGCTGAAGAGAAAGCTTGACCCCTTCTTGGACGGTTTGACTAATGGACTGAATGCCTCTTTCAATATGACTGACCATGTCAAAGATTTGTCTTGTTGCGTTAGATGATTCATCTGCAAGTTTACGAATTTCATCAGCTACAACGGCAAAGCCTTTGCCAGCTTCACCTGCTCTTGCCGCTTCAATTGCCGCGTTTAGCGAGAGCAGGTTTGTCTGGTCCGCAATGTCAGAAACCGTTTTGGCCATTGTGGAGATTCCGCTTGCGTATTGAGTGAATTCTCCTGCTGACTGCTCGATTTGTCTTGTTGCACGTGTATTTTTTTCAATTGCTGCTTTTGTTTCTGTTAACGTGTGCTTTCCGCTTTCCACTGCTTCAATGGCATCCTCTGTACTGCGAATGACCGTATGTGATCTTTCGGAATTCTTACGTCCATGCTGATCCATTTTCTCAATCAAACTAACGCCATGCTGGAGGTCTTCTGAAATTGCTTGTGAACCATTTGCCATTTCGTCTGTCGATACAGATACTTGATTCGCAGATTCCATCAGCTTTTTGTTTTCATCATCCAGCTGGATCGAGAATGTCTCCACTTGACTTGAGACATTGCTGATTTCTTTAATCAGACTAATCAGCTGATCTGTCATTTGATTGAATGATTCATTTAAGCCGCCGATTTCATCCTTACGCTGGATGTCCATCCGCTCCACAGCAAGGTTTCCTTCTGCAATCTGTTTTGCCCGGTAGGAGAGTGATTTGATTGGTGTCACGATGGATCTCGTTAAACCAATATTTAAAAAGACGGCGATGACAATCAGTGTGAGGGCTGCGATTAACGCACTTGTGATGATCCACTGCACATTTTCTGCTGCATTCTCTAGATTTTGTTCATACGCTTCTTGTGCTCTTTTATTCATCGTATGCACGTCGTTTAAGACACCATCAATTCTTGCTGCCACACGTCTTGCATCAGATGCATTTTTTTCACCAATGGTATTGTTCGCTTCCTTGGTCCACGTGTCAAACTTTGAATTTAACCTCGTTAATGCTTCTTTGTTCATATTCCCTGCGTTTTTGTTTAACGTTTGCAGCTGTTTTTTTGCTGCAGAGATATCGGTTTGAACGACCTCTAGCTGTTCACCTGAAAGTGTCATGGAATAATTGGTCATGGCTTGTTCGACACTTTCAAAGCTCGCCTTCGTTTTTTGTACGTTTAGTAAGGTTTGAACTTCTGTTTCATTCGATGATTGGATCTTTGTCATGCTGACAATGATAAAGGCGATGACACCAACCGCTAAAAGAAGTGAGATGAGTGAGTTGAGCAAGATTTTGACACGTAAGCTCATGATGCTGCCCCCTCTTCTTTCAGAAGCGTCTGCTTCAGTCCATTTAATTTTTTGGTCAATTTCTCAGCATCCTTGAGCACCCGGATTCTGGCCATATCGATTCCGTCATTGCTTAAGTCATAGACGATATGCCCGTTTTTGATTTGATTGTTCTTTACGAGCTGTTCGCTGAATTGATAGACCACTTCATCGACTTTTTTGACCATGGATGAAATCACAGCTTTTTCAGCTGTATAGTACTGATCGCTGTCTACGCCAATTGCATATTTGCCTTGTGATTGCGCTTCTTTTAATACACCAACACCCGTATAGCCGGCTGCGGCATATAAAACATCTGCTTTCTTTTTGATCATTTCTTTGGCAATTTTACTACCTTTGCCTGCGTCGCTAAATGTACCTGCATAGGTGGACAAGATATTGATTTTCGGATTCACAGATTTGGCGCCTTTTTGAAATCCTTTTTCAAAACGATGAATGACATCCGCATCGACGCCGCCAACAAATCCAATGACATCACTTTTCGTTGTCATGGCAGCAAGTGCCCCTGCTAAATAGCTGCCTTGCTCTTCTTTAAACGTCACGGAGGTCACATTTTTCAGCTCAGATACGGCATCGATCAGCAAGAATTGCTTCTTCGGATATTTTTTTGCGACTTTTTCTAAGTCTTCTTGCATACTGAAGCCTACACCGATGATCAGGTCATTGCCATCTTTTACGAGCTCTGTCAGCCCTTTTTCGTATGTATCAGTTTCTGCAATTTCTCTATAATCAAATTCAATGCCAAGCCCGTCACGCGCTTTTTCTAATCCTTTAAATGATGAATCGTTAAATGATTGATCACCAAGACCATCGTCAGTCAGCATGACGCCAATATGCTTCACATTTGACTTCGGTGGTCCTCCCTGTTGATTGCTGCATGAGGCGAGTACCATGAGCATGGCTGCCATCAGAAGTAATGAGACCTTCACTTTCATCCAAAAACACACTCCTTTTATCATCCTTACTCCTTTCTTATCGGATTTGAGTGGCGTTGTTTCAATGATAAAGGGAAGGTTTTTTCAGCTTTTTTTATGACTTTTTTCACTGAAAAAACCCATTATTTATGACAAAAATAAAAAAAGTGAGCAAATGCTCACTCAGGCTGTCGAGAAAATCTCGACAGCTTTATTTTTCCCTTAAAATTTACATCTCCTCATTTTATAATAGAGAAAAGCCGACTAAAGGAAGGTGTTTTTCTCATGTTCCA